>JBAXIC010000004.1:0-62878 GCA_037138575.1 Actinomycetes bacterium | reverse complement strand
AATTTGGGAGATTTTTATCCCAGATCTTTCCGTGGGTGCAAAATATAAGTTTGCTATTTGTGGAGTTGATGGGCGCTGGGTTGATCATGCAGATCCAATGGCACGGGCAACAGAGATTCCTCCATTAACTGCATCTGTCGTTGAAGAATCAACATATGCATGGGCCGATGGTGAATGGCTTACTGCGCGCACACAATTCCAATCTTGGCGAGCACCAATATCAGTCTATGAAGTCCATCTTGGTTCTTGGAAGTTAGGGCTTAGCTATCGCGAATTAGCTATCGAATTGGTTGACTATGTCCGTCATCAAGGTTTTACACATGTTGAATTCTTACCAGTAACCGAACATCCCTATGGTCCTTCATGGGGATATCAAGTCACTTCATTCTTTGCACCCACATCGCGTTTTGGTTCCCCTGATGATTTCAAATTCTTGGTTGATGCTCTTCACGCTGCTGGTATCGGTGTGATTTTGGATTGGGTTCCTGCTCACTTTCCAAAGGATGAATGGGCGTTAGCAAAATTTGATGGAACGGCCTTATACGAGCACTCCGATCCGCGTTTGGGCGAACACCCTGACTGGGGCACATTAATCTTCAACTTTGGTCGCAATGAAGTACGTAACTTTCTAGTAGCTAGCGCGCTTTACTGGCTCACTGAGTATCACATCGATGGATTGCGCGTCGATGCCGTTGCCTCCATGCTCTATCTAGATTATTCACGCAAAGAAGGCGAATGGGTGCCGAATAAAAATGGTGGCCGCGAAAATCTAGAGGCAGTGCAGCTACTTCAAGAAGCTACTTCGACGGCCTATAAAACCCACCCCGGCATCATGATGATCGCTGAAGAGTCAACTGCTTGGTCTGGCGTCACTCGCGAAACTTCATCGGGTGGTTTGGGGTTTGGATTTAAGTGGAACATGGGATGGATGCACGACACCTTGCAGTACCTTCAACACGATCCGATCCATCGTGTCTATCACCATAATGAAGTGACTTTTTCAATTCTCTACGCATGGAGTGAAAACTTTATGCTCCCACTTTCACATGATGAAGTTGTGCATGGAAAAGGTCAGTTAGTAAATAAATTCCCTGGTGATCGTTGGCAAAAAACCGCCACATTGCGCGCTTTGTATGGCTTCATGTGGGCTCATCCAGGTAAGAAACTCCTATTTATGGGAAGCGAATTTGCGCAAAATGATGAATGGAATGAAAGTACCGGCTTGCAGTGGTACTTAACTGAATATGGCGAACACCAAGGAGTGCAAAAGGCCGTGGCCGAAATTAATGCCATGTATAAACTCATTCCTGCGCTTTGGGAAAAAGACACATCACCTGAAGGTTTTACTTGGTTAGTCGGAAATGACGGTGCTGCAAATGTCGTTGCTTTCGCCAGATGGGATGATCACGGTACGCCATTTGTATCTGTCACTAATTTTTCACCAATGCCGCACCAGAGTTATCAACTACCATTTCCTACGACCGGAACATGGACTGAAGTCCTCAATACCGATGATTTGGCATATGGCGGTAGTGGAGTTTCAAATGAACCTATTCAAATATCTGATGGTGCGCATTTAGTTGCAACCGTTCATATCCCACCACTTGCAACAATCTGGTTTAAACGTTCTTAAGTACTTTCGCAAAAAAGGGAACAGTTAGAAGTAGAAGCCCTGGGATAACTAGGCCGATAGATAAAGATGTTAATTGAGCAGTCCAAGCCAGGATCCACTTCAAAACAAAAGCCAAAACAATATTCGATACGCCAACTTGGCCAATTACCACGCTGGCTGGATGTTTTGAACGGGCATTTGCTGCCGTCATAAAAGTAGGCCCTAGGAATGAACTTCCAAGACCGGCCAAAGTAAAACCAATACAAATGATTAAAAAGGCAAGGTTTTGGTGGGAAGGAAAGATAGTTCTTGCTAGGAAAATACTTGTAAGGAATGAAGTTCCCGCAAGAAGTGAGGCAAAGACGGCCATCCGTTCAAGAGTGAACTTAGGTAGTAAATAGTGAATCGTGAATCGACCAAAAATCATCATTAAGGTAAAGAGAATATATGGGAGAGTATTGAAGCCCCCTCGGATTCCAATCTCCTCTTTTGTGTAAATAGTTGCCCAATCACTAATCGCAAATTCAAGGAAAATGGCACAAATCAAGCCAATTGAAACCATTCGATCAATTGAAAATCCCTTGAGAAGATTACGGAATCTATATTCGATATTTGTATCTGTGTTTGCTTTGATGAGCTCAGGTGAAAGCGCCTTAATAATAAAGAAATTTGTAATGAAGATAGCGAACATGAGGACGGTTACATGGGTGCCTAATGAAACATGATCAACAAGTAATCCGGCGATAAATGCAGTTGCAAGGGCGCCGGCACTCCATAAGCCGCTGAGTTGAGTAATAACAAATTTTCCAGTTCGATCTTGATAATTAAAACCTTGTGCATTAATTGAAATATGAAAAGCAGAGATTGAGCCGAGGAATAAAATGTTGGTCACAAAAAATACCGGAACTGAATTGGTGTGGGAAAGAATCGTCAACGTTGCCGTTAGCAGAAAGGATGCAACTTGTAGAACTTTCTTCACGCCGATCTTATGAACGATATGTCCAACAGTGAGTAATGAAACTACTGAACCAATCGCCCCGGTACTAATAAGGGAACCAAAAGCACCGTTATCTAGTTTGAGTGCGGCTTTGACTTCTGGATAACGCGGTACCCAAGACATAATGCCGAGGCCAAAAAGGAAGAAAAGTATGCGCAGATAGTTAAGTTCCTTCTTGGCGTTGAGCTCCTGCATATTAGAAAAGCGCGTTCGCTAAGGCGCTGCGGGCAGCCGTTAAACGCGGATCTGCTGGATCTACTAGTGCGAAGAGTGACAAGAGATGTTCTTTTGCTTTGTTTCGATCATCACCTGAAACCTCTTTAACCACGTGAAGTAAGCGTGAAAATGCTGCCTCAACTCCCCCGTTAACAATCTCCATGTCCGCAGCTTTTAACTGAAGAGATAGGTCACTGGGGTTCTCTGTCGCTTCCTTGATTACCGCATCAAGAAGCAAGCCATCGGTGCGAATCAAAAGCTGTGTCTGGGCTAAGCCTAGTTTGGCAAAATTATCGGCAGGCTTGCGGGCAAGAAGTTTTTTATAAGCAGCTTCAGCCTTCACAAAATCTCCTGCTTCTAGCGCTGCGACCGCCTCTTCCTCTTCAGGCTCAATGATCTCTATCGGAGCTTCACCAACGCCTTGCTCAGCGGCAAGGGCCAAAACTTTATCTAGAACCAGCCGAACTTGTGCCTCAGGATATGCCTGCTCAAACAAGGGAACAATCTGTTCATTAATTAATGCAATTGCATATGGAATTTTTTGAGTCTGAAGGGCTTGTGCAACTTGTGGTTGTGCATCGATATCTACTTGCCCCAATGCCCACGTTCCTTGATAGCTTTTTTCAAGAGTGGCCATCACCGTCAACATCTCAATAGATTCAGGGCTACGCGCGGACCAACAAAATAAAATTACTGGCTTTACCTTTGAAAGTGGCAGAAGTTCGGTAGTTAGATTTGCAGCCGTTACTTCAATACCTGGTGTAGGTCCGGCAATCGAACTTTTGGCTTTTCCAAGTGAACTTAAATCAAAAGCCTGTGCAAAATTAGGAGGGTTACTCACGAGCCAATCCTACTAGTCAATGAGGTCGACGCCAGAATCGCGTCGATAGGGCAAGATTTCTTGCACGTAATTGTCTGCGGCAAACTCCAACCCAACATCGCTGCCATTTCGCTCACTCAAATACCAGCGGTTTTCAAGGATTTCGTGGAACATCTGTGCCCGCTCAACTCGGCCTCGCATCGATTCGGGAACTCGATCGGTTATAGGTTCAAAGACTTCCAGAAACCATTTCTTCGCGCTCTCAGTCATTGATAGGCCTGAATGCTCATTGCGCGCACGATAGCGATCAAAAGATGCAAGTAAACGTTTGGCTTGAAGCTCTTCTGTTTCAATTCCCATTAGCTCGCGCAAACGTTGGGTGTGATATCCAGCTGCAACTAGTCGGGGCTGGAATGAAAGCATTTGAGAATCGCCATCAATTGTGATCGACACTTCTTCAACTGCAAAACCTAAATCATGTAGTTGTCGCATCGCGCGTTCAACTGCGTGCCTATCTTTAGGATCCAATAACTGACGTTCTTTTAACGCCGCCCATATCCGGCGATAACGGCGAATAACCGCTTCTGCGGCGCGAACTGGATCCATACCCGGATAAAGAACTCCCGAAAGTCTTAGGTCTTCAAGTTCGGCAGCAACATTGAACATGGCAATCTCTAAATCATGTTCACGCTGACCATCGCTTAAAGATTTTTGGAACTCTCCGGTTTCAGCATCTACAAGATAAGCGGCAAAACCTTCGGCATCACGGCGAAATAAAGTATTGGACAAGGAGCAATCGCCCCACCAAAAACCCAATAAGTGAACTCTAACTAGAAGTAATGCCAACGCATTGGCCATGGTATTTACATCATGAGCTGTCACGGAGCCAGAAAGTAGAACACGATAGGGCAATGAATATGGCAAGAAACGAGTGACGATTGCGCAAGGAAGTTCCTCGCCACTTGAATCAGTACGGCCTTCTACAACGGCAATTTGCTCAACACATGGAGCCTTAAGCGCTGTTAACTCTCTCAAAATCTTGTATTCACGATTGGCAAACTCTGAAACAGTTTCTTTAACGGCATACACCGGCGCATCTTCATCTGAGGTTGCGCGGACTAAGCGAACAACGTGGCGAGAAATGCCTCGCTTTTCAGCCAGCGCTGGATCCTCAGGCCACTCTTCCAAACTCAGGTGCCAGGGCAGGCCAGTAACAGCTGCGATTTCCTCGCCTAAACCTGTTATCCGAAGGGCCATAGAGCGTATTCTTGCCTAAAATTGTGACAAGAAGATGAACACCACGTCTCATACAAGTGAGATAACTATCTTTACAATGCGTTTATGGCAATTACAACGCGCATTAAGAAGGCAACGACACGAGCACCTAAAGCTGCCCCAATTCCAGCTGATTATGGAATCGCAGGCGCCCCGATCAATAGATCTCACCCTTTCTATTTCGGCTTCATTGCAACCCTTGGTGCTTTAACTGCAATAGTTTTAATGCGCGCACTTGCAAGCGTCTCGCAGATATTTATTTTGATTTTAATCGCCCTCTTTTTGGCTACAGGATTAAATCCTGCTGTTGAAGCTTTGCGCAAGCGAAATATGTCCCGCACCACCGCAGTCACTGTCATTTTTACAGGTGTTATTTTATTTGTGATTTTTTTCGCTCTAGTTGTAGTACCACCAGTGATTTCTCAAGGGACTCAGTTAATTAATAAGGCTCCTACTTTGCTCTCTGATTTAACCAACAATGCCACAATAAATAAACTCAATGACCAATATGGAATTATCGATACGTTGCAATCGAAGTTAAAATCAATTACATCTGATGGCACACTTCTTATCTCTGCTTTTGGTGGTGTCGTGGGAGTTGGTAAATCAGTTTTGTCGGGATTCTTTACCTTCTTAACTATTTTGGTACTCACTCTTTACTTCATTACCTCATTGCCACAGGCCGTTGATCTTGGCCTTTCTTTAGTTCCAGCGAGTCGTCGAGAACGCATAGGGAGATTAACTAATGCAGTTATCGCCCGAGTAGGATCATTTGTCGGAAGCCAGATAATAATTGCTGCTATGGCATCGGTTTTTGTCTTCATTCTCTCCCTTGTATTGGGTCTACCTTCACCAATTGCAATTGGAATGATTGTGCTAGTTTGCGGTTTGATTCCATTAATTGGTCACTTCTTGGGCTGTGGAATCGTCACAATAATTGCTTTGACTCAATCGGTATTAATCGGAGTTATTGCATTTCTTGCCTATGTTGTTTATGTTCAAGTGGAAAATTACATAGTAACGCCCCGCATAATGAAGCGGACTCTGTCGGTTCCTGGTGCGGTAACCATCATCTCTGCACTCATTGGTTCTTCACTTTTGGGATTAATCGGCGGTCTTCTTGCTGTCCCAGTTGCTGCTTCAATTATCTTGATTTTGGACGAAGTTGTAATCCCTCGGGCAAATAACTCTTAGAGCTTCTCCTGTTCAGATTTTCCCCAACTTTTTCTTGGCTCAAGAACACGTCTAGTAACCAAACTGTTTGGCCCAGATTGACCAACTGTTGAGGCTATTCTAGAAACATTATTTATACTACTTCCATCTCCGAATGTGTTCCCCATGATTGCATTGGGCATTGCATGTTTCGCGCTTTCTTCGTTTTCACGCTGAAGAATTGATTGTTCACGAGAATCCAAGACAATTTCCTTCGGCTTACTTCCAAATATTTTTTGCCAAATTTTTCTTATCATGGCGTGAGCAGGGTTCGCATGAATCTTGCATGGCCTGTACCGCCGCCTGTACCGCCGCCGCCGTCAATTGCTACTCCGATACACCATGTCGGATATATGCTCGAGCATTCAGAAGCTGCCTGCGCATTTGTTGGTAGAAGCACCAAAAATGAGAGCAAAATGAGTATTACTATCCCGGTCTTTTTACAGTTCTTCGGCATGACTAAAAGAATATTGGCAATTCAACTGAATTGCCAGTAACTATGGAGTCAATTTCAGAAAGTACGCGATGAACAGCAGGCTCTCCAACCCATAAATGTTTCGCATCCTCAATTGGAACAATCCTTAGTTTCGGCACAATTGCAAAGCGCGCTTTAGCTTCATCTGGTTTTAAGTAATCGTCATGCTCTGGCACTAGCGCGGTAATTGGCCGCGGGTCAGAGTTCCAATACTTCAGTTCTTCATCAGTTGTCGTACGTAAAGGTGGGCTCAACAGGATTAATCCTTTATGCCGTGGGTCTTTTGCATGACGCAAAGCCAAGTCGGTACCAAATGACCAACCAACAATCCAGAGATTTTCAAGGTGTAAAACATCAAAGCAATAATCAATCATGGCTTGAACATCTAATCCTTCAGAATCGCCATTATCGAATTCACCTGTACTAGTTCCAGCTTCACTGGATGTTCCGCGAGTGTTAAATCGAACAACAGTTATGCCAGCCATTGCAGGCAATCTATTGGCCGCTTTTTTGTAGATATGACTATCCATCATTCCACCAGCAATTGGCAGTGGATGCAAAGTAAGAATCGCTCCAAGAGATTGATCTAAGGGTGCAGCAACTTCACCGATCAAATCAACTCCATCACTAGTTATTACATGGAAAGGAGTCCGCAGCGCTGGTAAAACAGTGCTAGGTCTGATTATCTCGGTCATACTTCAAATCTTATCTTTCCCCCACTACGCTTGACACCATGGCTACTAAGCGAACTCCAACTTTTGATTCTCATAATCCAGCAACCGGTGAAGTTGCAGGCACTTATCCGATAATGAACGCCAAAGAAGTTGGTGCAGCAGTTCTTCATGCACGCAACGCTTCGGCCAAATGGCAAAAACTTGGTTTTTCTGGTCGCAAGAGAACTTTGCTTGCATGGTCCTCATTAATAATTAATCGAGTAGATCAAATTGCAGCCTTAGTTTCACTTGAAACTGGAAAGCCAGTTGGCGATGCAAAGTTGGAAGTCAGCATCGCTGTAGGCCACATAGGCTGGGCTGCCCGTCATGCTGAGGAAATTATGCGCACTTCATATCGCGCACCAGGTTTATTGATGGCTAATATGTCAGCAACTGTTCAGCGATCTCCGTTGGGTGTTGTTGGAGTGATTGGTCCCTGGAACTATCCAATCTTTACTCCCGTCGGTTCAATTTCATATGCACTTGCCGCAGGAAATACCGTGGTCTTTAAGCCAAGTGAATACACACCCGGAGTTGGAAAATGGCTGGAAGAAACTTTTAATGAAGTTGCACCCTTTGCCGATATCTTTACAACGATTACCGGACTTGGAGAAACCGGCGGAGCGCTTTGTACTAGTGGCATAGATAAGCTCTCATTTACTGGTTCAACCCGCACCGCCAAATTAGTTGCCGCTCAGTGCGCAACGAATATGGTTCCGGTTGTCTTAGAGTGCGGTGGAAAAGATCCAGTAATCGTCGCAGCCGATGCCAATCTAGAGCGTGCCGTTGATGCAACGATGTGGTCTGCCATGGCAAATGCTGGCCAATCATGCATTGGGGCCGAACGTGTTTATGTCGATGAAAGAGTTGCCGAAAAATTTGTATCACTTGCGCTCGAATTGGCTAAGACGATTCATGCCGGTGCACCTGGCGATGGAAATTACGGACCAGCAACAATGCCGGCACAGCTCAAAGTAATTCAGTCACACATTAAGGCTGCAATTAAAGATGGTGGAACCTGCGTATACGGTGGTCTTGATTCTGTAAAACCACCTTTTGTTCAACCGGTTATTTTGCTCGATGTGCCAGAGGGCTCTGCGGCAATGCAGGAAGAGACTTTCGGACCGATAATCATTATCAACAGTGTCAGAAATATGCATGAAGCGATTGAACTATCAAATGCATCTGGTTATGGATTGGGTGCCAATGTTTGGTCCAAACGTCAAGGAAAAAGAATCGCGGCAGAACTTGCGTGTGGAATGGTTGCAATTAACTCAACATTTTCTTTTGCAGCCATTGCATCTGTACCATTTGGCGGCGTGAAAGATAGTGGATATGGCCGCGTACATGGCCCTGAAGGTTTATTGGAATATACATATGCGCGCACCGTTGTTCGTACTCGATTTAATTTGCCATTAAATTTCTTGAGCTTTAAACGAAAGCCTAAAGAAGAAGCTTTAGTGGTTACTTTAACTCGATGGTTAAAAGGACGTTTCGGCTAATAACGCGGTGCGTTACGTGTGCGTTCGGTATTAGGGCGGCGCTTATCTTTTTTTGACCAGCAAGCGTTATGCCAATGTCGACGGCTATCTTCATCATCTTCAATCCAAGCAACAGTATGTGGAGTCGCCATTGGAATGATTTGATCGCAACCCGGGCATCGATATGGCTTGTTAGAACTAGAGCCAGTTAGTTTGCGGACTATATACATTCCCTCGTGATGCTCTTCAATTGTTTGATTCGAGGTAGAAATATCACGGTCATCGGATTTAGGCCGCTTGTTCTTGGGGTAGTTTCTGCGCGGACTCATGGCGATATTTTCTCACAGCAACTGCGGTAGTAGTATCTGAACATGAGTGTCATCGAGGTCAGAGGTCTCAAAAAGAGTTATGACCAGGTGCATGCCGTCCGGGGACTAGATTTATCAATTGCTCAAGGGGAAATCTTTGCCTTGCTAGGTCCAAACGGTGCAGGCAAGACAACTACCGTTGAAATCCTTGAGGGTTTTAGAAGTAGAGATGCTGGCGAGGTTTCTATTCTTGGCTTTGATCCAAAAACACAAGGACACGCAGCCCGTGAATGGCGCAATCGAATTGGAATTGTTTTGCAATCTGCCGCCGATGCCGGCGACCTAACTGTCATCGAAACTGTTGAACACTTCAGCGGCTACTACTCAAATCCACGCAAGGTCGATGAGGTTATTGCCGCGGTGGGGCTAGAAGAAAAATCTAGTGCTCTGATTCGAAACCTTTCAGGAGGTCAACGACGCAGATTAGATGTGGCCCTTGGAATTATCGGAAGCCCCGAACTTCTATTTCTAGATGAGCCAACTACTGGCTTTGATCCAGAGGCCCGCCGAGCCTTCTGGGCGCTTATCCAACAACTTCGCGGAACTGGAACAACAATTTTGCTCACCACTCATTATTTAGATGAAGCAGAAGCCCTGGCTGACCGAGTAGCTGTCATCAACAATGGATTAATCATCGAAGTTTCCTCTCCAGCTGAACTAGGTGGACGTGCGACTTCGAAAGCTGTTGTTTCTTGGCGCGATGGAAATCAAATTAAAACAGAGGCCACTGATAATCCAACCTCAGTTGTTACACGTTTAACTGCGCATTTTGGTGGCGAGATTCCAGAGTTAACGGTTACTCGACCATCACTTGAGGATGTTTACCTCACGATGATTGGGGGCACTCATGAATAAGATTCCAAGTGCACTTAATTTAGGTATCCGCCGAGGTGGATTAGAAATCAAGCAATTTGCGCGTCAACGTGAGTCAGTTGTATTCACACTTTTGTTTCCTGTAATTTTATTGGCAATCTTTGGCTCTGTTTTTAAAGACACTATCGCACCTGGTGTAACTTTCTCTCAATATTTTGTAGCGGGAATGATCGCCTCTGGGCTCGTTAATACAGGATTTCAAGCTTTAGCGATCACAATTCCTATGGAGCGCGACGTTGGCGGTTTAAAGCGCCTTCGTGGAACTCCCATGCCTGCTTCAAGTTATTTTATTGGAAAAGCGATTTTGATAGCAGTGAGTATGGTTATACAAATCGCACTCCTCTTTGGATTCGGGCTACTTTTCTTTGGTGTTGAAATGCCGACAGAGCCAAGTAAATGGCTTACCTTTGCCTGGCTCGTTCTACTCGGTAGCGCATGCTCGACTGCTCTGGGAATTGCTTTTTCAATTGTTCCAAAAAGTGGACGCGGGGCTTCAGCTGTTGTTTCACCAATCGTTATTGTTCTGCAGTTCTTTAGTGGAGTTTTCTTTGTCTTTACTCAACTTCCTTCGTGGATGCAGCAACTTGCCGCGATTTTTCCGCTTAAATGGCTCACTCAGGGAATGCGTTCAGTATTTTTACCAGATACTTTTGCAGCCCAGGAAGTCGCCAAATCTTGGGAAAACGGAAAGACATTTATCATTTTGTCACTCTGGTTAGTCTTCGGAGTTCTCTTTGCAGTACGTAAATTTAAGTGGGATCGCGATTAAGCGCTTCCTCGCACTTTGCATTGTGCTTTCACTAGGTATTGCTCCAGTTCAAGCAGCGACCAAGAAACCCTCCCCCACTCCTGTGGTTAAAACATCGGCCAAAGCGACGGCCAAAGCAACTGCTACTAAAAAGGCGGCTGTGAAAAAGCCTGTAGTGAAGAAAAAGGTGCGTAAAAAAGTATTGGTATCACCTTCACCAAAAGCTGTATGGCCACCTGCTGGCTTTAAAGCCAATGGTGAGGTCTTTGCAAAGATCCCAACAGCCAAAGAGTTGATCGGAACTGCATCCAATAGCAGTGTCTTGACTCGACAACTTGCGCAAAAATCTGATGGCGTTCCTATCTGCGAAAAATTCTCATGTGGTGCAGTTCAAGTTGCATCTCTCAATGGCTGTATGTGGTGGGAAATCACTGGAAATTTAGTTGGCGAAACTTCGGCGACGGATAAAACCTCTCGAATTTATGGAACTATTCGCGCACTTGTAGGTGAAACAACCCAAAAACAGATAACCACGGTTTTATTAATTAGCCAAGAGCCACTTGAGCTACAGCATGCCGTGACGAACATCGCTGCATACTGTCATCACGATGCAACATCTGAAAAGCTTCCTAGTCGCAGTTATAAAACTTCAAACAACTAACGATTAGCTCCAGGAACCCACAGCTGATCTCCAATTTCTTTATTTGCAACACGTGCTAAAACAAAGAGTAAATCAGAACAACGGTTGAGATATTTCGCTGTGAGTGGATTTACTCCACCACCAAATGCATGAATTGCAGCCCATGTACGGCGCTCTGCGCGACGAACAACGGTGCGGGCCACGTGAAGATGGGCAGCGGCAGGAGTTCCAGATGGCAAAACAAATGAACGAAGTGATTCAAGTTCAGCGTTGAACCTGTCGATTTGTTCTTCCAAGTAAATAATCTGTGATTCCAGAACTCGAAGTGGTTCAAATGCTGGCGAATCAACTACTGGCGTACAAAGATCAGCGCCAACATCAAAAAGGTCGTTTTGAATCCGAACTAGCAATGCGCGCACGTCACTAGATAGCTCATCGGTTGAAAGAACTACTCCGATAGACGAGTTTGCTTCATCTACGGTTGCGTAGGCTTCAAGACGGGGATCGTTCTTAGAGGTACGACTCATATCTCCCAATGAAGTCGTTCCATCGTCGCCAGTCTTGGTGTAAATGCGCGTTAAATTAACCATGCCCGTAGCCTATAAGTAGACTGCGGCTATGGCATCTCACGACCGCTTCCGCGTTATTGGCGGATCCCAACTGCGTGGAGAAGTCACAATTACTGGGGCCAAAAACTCAGTGCTTAAACTCATGGCAGCGTCGCTTTTAGCCGCTGGAAAAACGACAATTACCAACGTTCCCGATATTGCCGACGTAGACATCATGGCCGACTTATTGACCCGTCTTGGTTGTACCGTCGTGCGCAGTGATGCACACGTTACTATCGATGTTCCTCAGAAACCTGGGCACAGAGCTGATTATGATTTAGTCCGCAAGATGCGCGCATCAATTAATGTCCTTGGTCCACTTGTTGCCCGCGTTGGAGAAGCTGAAGTTGCACTTCCGGGAGGCGATGCAATTGGCTCGCGTGGATTAGATTTTCACATCAAAGGCCTGGAAGCCCTTGGAGCTACTGCGCATATTGAACATGGTTATGTGGTTGCCACTGCGCCACATGGCTTATCTGGTGCCTTAGTTGAATTAGATTTTCCAAGTGTTGGCGCAACTGAAAATATTATGACGGCGGCAGTTTTAGCTAAGGGCGTTACAACTATCGATAACGCGGCACGTGAACCTGATTTAGTTGATTTGGGTCAATTTCTTATTTCAATGGGCGCGGATATTAAAGGCCTTGGTTCACCGACAATCACCATTACCGGCGTAACAAAATTGGCACCAACAACTCATGCCACGATTCCTGACCGCATCATCACTGGAACATGGGCCTTCGCCGCTGCCATGACGCGCGGAGACATCACAATTCATGGTGCACGAGCCGAACATTTAGAGCTTCCACTTGAAAAACTTGCATCGGCTGGCGCGATTGTTACAACTACTGCCGATGGAATCCGAGTTCGGATGGATCAACGGCCACAAGCAATTGATGTTGCAACGCTTCCCTACCCTGGTTTCCCAACTGATTTATTACCAATGGTGATCGCCCTCAATGCCATTGCCGATGGTCATTCATTAGTTACTGAAAATGTCTTTGAATCTCGATTTATGTTTGTAAATGAACTTAGCCGACTTGGTGCCAAGATCTCTGTCGATGGTCACCATGCCTCTATTGAAGGAGTACCCGAACTTTCTGGGGCGCCGGTAGAAGCCCACGATATTCGAGCTGGAGCAGGCCTAATTTTGGCCGCTCTTGTGAGTGAAGGTGAAACAACTATTGACGAGGCTTTCCACGTTGATCGTGGCTATCCAAATTTTGCCGAGCAGTTGCAGAGTTTAGGTGCGAAAGTTATTCGCGAATAATGCCAACCCCTGATCGCAACTTAGCCCTTGAACTCATACGAGTAACTGAGACAGCCGCACTTGCCGCAGCACCTTGGGTTGGGCGTGGAGAAAAAGATTTAGCCGATAAGGCAGCGGTTGAAGCAATGCGCGCAATGATAAACACCGTAGACATGGCAGGTGTTGTAGTTATTGGTGAAGGTGAAAAAGACAACGCTCCCATGCTGCATAACGGTGAGCATGTTGGTAACCAAGAGGGACCGGCATGTGATGTTGCGGTAGACCCCATCGATGGAACTTCGCTAACTGCAAATGGAATGAATGGAGCAATCTCGGTAATCGCATTGGCTCCTCGCGGGACCATGTATGACCCAAAAACAAGTTTTTATATGAATAAAATTGTCACAGGACCAGCAAGTGCCAACGTGATAGATATTTCTGCATCAACGGCATTTAATATTGCTGCGGTAGCTAAGGCAAAGAATTTAGCAATCAGCGACATCACAGTTGTTGTACTCAATCGCCCACGACATGAGGGGTTAATTAAAGAGATTCGCCAATGCGGGGCACGAATCCGTTTGATTCAAGATGGAGATGTAGCTGCAGCAATCGAAACTGCTCGGCCAAATACTGGAATTGATTTGCTCATGGGAATTGGCGGCACGCCAGAGGGAGTAATTACTGCGGCAGCCATGATCTGTTTGGGTGGTCAGATACAAGGTCAACTTTATGTTGATGGGAAAGCTTCAGGACCTATTCTTGCTACGCGTGATTTAGTAAATTCAGAGGATGTTTTTTTAGCGGCAACAGGAATTACAGATGGAGAGTTAGTAAAAGGAGTTCGCTACACCAGCTTTGGCGCTATAAGCCAATCAATTGTGATGCGCGGTAAATCAAAAACAGTTCGAGTCATAGAAACTGAACACTATCTAAAGTAATTTATTTAGAAACTGTTTCTGTAAGTATTGAAACTCGATTGTTAGAGACAGATAGGAAACCACCACTTACATTGAACGCAGTGGTGGTCCCATCAGTTCCTTTAATACTTACTGCACCATCGACAAGTACTCCAAAGAGCGGTGCGTGATCGGTCAAGATACCGAGATCACCTTCGACTGTTCGCGCTGAAACAAAAGATGCTTCGCCAGACCAGACACGCTCTGATGGAGATACGAGTTCGACTTTAAGTGTCATTGTGTAATTACTTTCCAACGCTTGCTGCGAGTTCGGCGGCGCGACGTTCTACGTCATCAAGACCACCGCACATGAAGAAGGCCTGTTCTGGAATGTGATCGTACTTTCCATCTGCAAGTGCTTCGAACGCTGCGATTGTGTCGACAAGAGGAACGAATGAACCTTCGATACCAGTAAAGACCTTTGCCACGAAAGTGTTTTGTGACAAGAAGCGCTGGATACGACGTGCGCGTCCAACCAAGATACGGTCTTCTTCAGAGAGTTCATCGATACCAAGGATTGCGATGATGTCCTGTAGATCCTTGTAACGTTGCAAGATCTGCTTGATTCGGTTAGCAACACGGAAGTGATGCTCACCGATGTAGCGTGGATCCAAAATGCGTGATGTTGAGTCAAGCGGATCCACAGCTGGATAAATACCAAGCTCTGAAATCGGACGAGACAACACGGTTGTTGCATCTAAGTGCGCGAAAGTTGTGTGTGGAGCTGGGTCGGTAATGTCATCTGCCGGTACATAAATCGCCTGCATAGATGTAATTGAGTGACCACGAGTTGAAGTAATGCGCTCTTGTAGCTGACCCATTTCATCGGCCAAAGTTGGCTGATAACCCACAGCAGATGGCATACGGCCGAGAAGTGTTGATACTTCAGAACCTGCCTGAGTAAAGCGGAAGATGTTGTCGATAAACAAAAGCACGTCCTGCTTTTGAACATCGCGGAAATACTCAGCCATAGTTAGCGCTGACAAAGCCACACGCAAGCGCGTTCCAGGTGGTTCATCCATTTGGCCGAACACTAAGGCGGTCTTATTAATAACACCGGTCTCGGTCATTTCTAGGAACAAGTCGTTACCTTCGCGAGTACGCTCACCAACACCGGCGAATACAGATACACCACCGAAGTTTTCAGCTACGCGATAAATCATCTCCTGAATCAAAACTGTCTTGCCTACACCTGCACCACCGAATAGACCGATCTTTCCACCCTTTACATACGGTGTTAGAAGATCGATAACTTTAATTCCAGTTTCAAACATCTCAGTCTTTGATTCCAACTGATCAAATGCTGGTGCATTACGGTGGATTGGCCAACGCTCTTTGATATCGAGTGAAGAGGTTGGAACGTCCATTGACTCACCAAGTGTGTTGAATACGTGGCCCTTAGTTACATCACCAACAGGTACTGAGATCGCTGAACCTGTATCGGTAACTTCTGTTCCACGAATCATTCCATCTGTTGGTTGCATAGAGATCGCACGCACGAGGTTGTCACCAATGTGCTGGGCAACTTCCATCGTCAAGGTACGAGTAGTACCTGACATAGTTACCTCTACGTGTAGCGCGTTAAAAATCGCTGGCATCGAATCGGCGGGAAATTCAATATCCACGACCGGTCCAATAACGCGAGCTACGCGACCTTTACCTGTTGATGCCGACATCATTCACTCCCTGCACTAGCTGAGGCCAACGCGTCTGCGCCGCCAACAATTTCACTGATCTCTTGGGTAATTTCAGCCTGACGGGCTGCGTTCGCAAGTCGTGTAAGCGACTTGATTAACTCATCAGCATTGTCAGTTGCTGACTTCATTGCGCGACGTCGAGCAGCATGCTCAGAAGCTGCTGATTGCAACATCGCGTTAAATACTCGAGCCTCAATGTAACGAGGCAAAAGTGCATTGAGCACAACGCCAGCATTAGGTTCGAATTCATACATAGGTAGCAATCCAGTTGGTACTGGTGCACTGCTTTCTACAACTTCTAGAGGAATCATGCGCTTTGCCATTGCATTTTGAGTAAGCATTGATTTGAACTCAGTAAAGACGATATGAATCTCATCGACTCCATGAGACTCTTGCGTTGAATCGGCAACGAAGGCTTTAATCAACGAGTCTGCAATTTCTTTTGCGTTCTCATAGGTTGGATTATCAGAAAAACCAGTCCATGAACCAGCGATTTCGCGGTTACGGAATCGGTAATAGTTGACGGCTTTACGACCAACTAAGTAGGGCTTAGCTTCAAGTCCGCGTTCTTTAAGAAGGGCTACCAACTGCTCGCCTTCTTTGATTGCATTATTTGAATATGCCCCAGCCATTCCACGATCTGCAGAAATAATCAAAACAGCTGCACGCTTTGGATTTTCATGAGCAGTGGTCAGTGGGTGATTAGTTGATGAATACGTTGCAACTGCAGATACCGCACGGGTCAACTCAATTGCATAAGGAGTCGACGCTGTTACACGTTGCTGCGCCTTAACGATACGAGAAGCAGAGATTAACTCCATAGCTTTCGTAATCTTTTTAGTCGCTTTAACGGAACGCATCCGTCGGCGATATATGCGAAGTTGGGCACCCATGGGTTACTTCTTCACCGCCGGTGGGACATGCTTTGTAATCTGCTCATTGCCTTCGCCCTCAAGGGCATCGGCAGCGGCTTCGTTTACGGCTTGCGCTGCAGTTGTCTTAAAGATTTTCTTGAAATCATCAACTGCTGATTGCATTTTTGCGACAGTGTCATCTTCAAGCTGCTTTGTTTCTGCGATTACTGTGAAGATTTCCTTACGTTCGCGACCAATGAAATCAAGTAGTTCTGTTTCAAAACGGCGGATGTCAGCAACTGGTACTGAATCGAGCGCACCTGAAGTACCTGCCCAGATTGAAACAATCTGATTTTCAAGTGAATACGGTGAGTACTGACCTTGCTTGAGAAGTTCAACCATGCGCGCACCGCGCTCAAGTTGAGCCTTTGATGCGGCATCAAGATCTGAACCAAATGCAGCAAAAGCTTCAAGCTCACGGAACTGTGCAAGGTCTAGACGCAAACGACCAGCAATCTTCTTCATCGCCTTAGTCTGAGCAGAACCACCCACACGTGAAACAGAGATACCTACGTTAATCGCTGGACGAACACCGGCGTTAAACAAATCTGTTTCAAGGAAGCACTGACCATCAGTAATTGAAATTACGTTAGTTGGGATGAAGGCAGAAACGTCATTTCCCTTAGTTTCAATAATTGGCAAACCAGTCATTGATCCGCCGCCGAGTTCATCGGAAAGCTTTGCGCAACGTTCTAGCAAGCGAGAGTGCAAGTAGAAAACATCTCCTGGGTAAGCTTCGCGGCCTGGTGGACGGCGAAGTAACAATGAGACTGATCGATAAGCCTCAGCTTGCTTTGATAAATCATCAAAAACAATAAGTACGTGCTCGCCGTTGTACATCCAGTGCTGACCAATTGCAGAACCTGTGTAAGGAGCTAAATACTTGAAACCAGCTGGATCTGATGCAGGAGATGCAACGATTGTTGTGTATTCCATTGCGCCAGCTTCTTCAAGAGCACCTTTAACGGCTGCAATTGTTGAACCCTTTTGTCCAATAGCAACATAAATACATTTAACTTGCTTCTTCTTATCGCCAGATTTCCAGTTTTCTTTCTGGTTAATAATTGTGTCAACAGCAACAGCGGTTTTACCTGTCTGACGATCACCAATGATCAACTGGCGCTGTCCGCGTCCAATAGCTGTCATCGCGTCAATAGCTTTGATACCTGTTGCAAGTGGTTCCTTAACTGGCTGGCGTTGAACTACAGAGGGAGCCTGAAGTTCTAGTGCGCGGCGAGCATCAGGGATGATTTCACCCTTGCCATCAATAGGGCGACCAAGTGGATCAACAACGCGACCCAAGAAGCCATCACCAACTGGTACAGAGAGAATCTCACCAGTACGACGCACTGATGTTCCTTCTTCAATTCCTTCGTAACCACCCAAGATAACAACACCGATTTCGCGGACGTCGAGGTTGAGTGCAAGTCCGAGTGTGCCGTTTTCAAACTGCAACAGTTCGTTTGCCATAGTTGAAGGCAAACCTTCAACACGTGCGATTCCGTCGCCAGCTTGGCTAACAGTTCCCACTTCGTCGCGAGCTGCAACGCCTGGATCATATGACTTAACGAAATTCGCTAAGGCGGCCTGCACATCTGCCGGGTTGATCGTTAGGTCTGCCATTGTTGTTTCTCCCTTTATTTGCTTCCGACTAGAGCGCGTGCGGCCCCAGCCAAACGATTTGAAACTGTTCCATCAACTAGCTCATCTGCGAATCGCACTGAAACCCCACCAACAATGTTGGAATCGATTTCAATATTAATTCGGACAGGCTGTCCTACCTGCTTATTAAGGGCTGCTGCTAAGCGATCTTGCTGAGCAGTGCTCATTGGTGCTGCAACTTTTACTAATGCAATCACTCGGTTGCGACGGGCAGCTAGTGAATGTGCGTAGTCAGCAAATGCTGCTTCAACGCTACGTCCACGCCATGAATTAACAAGCTGTGACACTAACTTCACTGTTGAACCAGATGCGCCCTTGAGAATCTGGCTAACTAATACCGCTTTAGCGTCCTTCGCATCCGTGCTTAACGCTTTGCGTAGCTCTGAAGAACCAGCAATTGTGCGTGAAGCCGTAAAAATCTCATCTTCTACCCGATCGAGTTCGCCAGCGATATTGGCAGCTGATGCTTCTGCCTCAATTGCTAGTTGCTCTACAACCTGTACAAGATCTTTGGCACCTGACCAACGCATCGCTGAAATCTCTTTCACGATAGTTAATCCCTGTGCACCAATTTTTTTGCCAAAGAGTTCGGCAATAAATGAATCTTTTGATTGAGCATCACGAGATGTATCTGTTAGCGCGCGACGAACTGCGATATTTGTATCCAAGACATCGGCGATAAAGAAGAGCTCAGAACCAAGGGTCGATGCACTAACGGCATCGGCTCCCTTTACGGCAGCATCTAACGATGTGCGCGCAGCCACAAGTGACTGACGACTTCTGCCTCCGAGGTGAGCTCTCATCTGCTTATTTACTCTTCTCTAGATCATCTAAGAAACGATCAACAACACGTGATTGACGTGCCTGATCATCAAGTGCTTCGCCAACAATCTTTGATGCAAGTTCAACGGCAAGTGCACCAACTTCTGTACGAAGTGAAGTGATTGCTTGTTGACGCTCGGCTTCGATTGATGCGTGAGCAGTTGCTGTAATACGAGCTGCTTCTTCCTGCGCTTTTGCACGAAGATCTTCAATGATGGCTGCTCCTTGTGCACGTGCTTCTTCGCGCAGATTCTGCGCTTCTTCACGACCTTTAGAGAGTTGATCGTTGTACTGAGCCAATGCACGCTGTGCTTCAAGCTGTGCTTTCTCTGCACGTTCGATTCCACCTTGAATTGCATTAGTGCGATCTGCATATGCCTTTTCAAACATTGGCACAACAAATTTACGCAGCGTTAGGAATAGAAGAGTAAACGCGATTGCACCAACTACTAGTTCAGCAGTGTGTGGAATCAGCGGATTGATCTTCGCTTCCGCCGCTAAATTAACAAATTGCATCAGTTGTCCTTTTAGTTAAATTCTTCGATTAGAGAACGAATGCGAGAACGAGTCCGAAGAGTGCGAGAGCTTCAGCAAGTGCGAATCCGAGGAACGCGATTGGCTGTAGAACGCTACGTGCTTCTGGCTGGCGTGCAACACCATTGATGTATGCGGCGAAGATAAGTCCAGTTGCGATTCCGGGACCAATTGCTGCGAGGCCAAAACCGACGAGGTTGAGTGTGCCTGTCATTTCTTTCCTTCTTTCCTAGTTGTTTTCTTAGTGCTCGTCGGCAAGGGCGCCGGCGATATAGAGAGCTGCTAGCAGAGTAAAGATGTACGCCTGCAAGCATTGGACCATGAATTCAAAGAAGGTCAACACAATGCCGATACCGAAGGCAAATGGGCTGATCAACTTCAAACCAATAACACCTTGAAGCAGATGATCTCCACCCAAGATAAATACGAGTAACAACAAGTGACCCGCAAACATATTTGCAAAAAGACGAAGTGAAAGTGTTAGCGGACGAACCAAGAAAAATGTGAGGATTTCAAGAGGTGTTATCAATATATAAGCAGCCTTTGGAACACCAGGCATAAACATGATGTCTTTGAAATACTTAACAACACCTTGCTTGCGAACGCCCACGTAATGGAAAACTAAGTAAACAGAGAGCGCCAATATGTACGGGAAAGAAACACGTGACATAGATGGGAACTGCAAGAGAGGAATGATTCCAAAAATGTTATTAACCAAGATGAAAGTAAAGAGCGTGAATAGGTATGGCACAAAGCGCATAAAGTCGTGGCCGATTACATCCTTGGCTAAATCATTGCGAACAAATGAGTAGACAGATTCGCCGGCAAACTGCAGCTTAGAAGGGACAATCGCAGCTTTGCGTGAAGAGATAATGAAGAAGGCTGAAATCAAAATGACTGATAAGAAAACCAAAGCGATTGGCTTGGTCGTATAAATATTGTTCCCAAAAATTGGAGGTAGTTCGAAGTCGTTGCTGCTAGGTGGGACGAATCCGCCACCTTCTGCGCCTGAACGCAATAAAACGAGCACGCTTACTCCTCTTGTGAATCGATTGATACGGGGTACTGCAGGGAAGGTAAGACGGGTGCAACCTTATGCGAAACCATGTGAAGTTGAGAAATCCGCGGGCCGTGGCTAGAAGGTGGAACGGCTCACTGCCGACCAAAGCGCAGCCAGACTAGATAGACCGCCCCGCTTATTCCAACGAGAAGGCCGATCAAGGTCAGGTAGGTAGTGCCTAGCCACTTATCAAGGCCGTAGCCAACCCCACCCCAAAAGAGCAGGCCTGAAAGGAGATAGCCAAATATCGACCACATTGCATTTTCTTCACGGTTGGCCATGGACTACTCCTTTGATTCAGCCTGGCTTTGACCCGGCACAGGTAAATGTAGGCGCAACTTCATAAAACTGGCAATCTCGCCCCAGAGCCAGGCCACCGTGAGCGCTACAGAGGTGATGCCAAAGGCTGCGCGATCAACGGTTGCGCGGTCTGTGTATTTTGCGATGGCCCAAAGAAGTAGACCGAGCGCAAAAAGCTTGGCGAAATATGAAAATAGGGCCATCGCCATAGTGGAAATAGGGTCGAGATTTCTGGTCATACGTGAAACCGCAATATGAATAACGAAAAAAATTATAACCACGAATTGTGCAAGAACTGCGCCAAGGAATCCAGAAAAACCTCTTACAAAAGTTGAGATCAATATTGCGAAACCGCTTGTCAAAAAGGTCGGAATGAAGGCTGCCCTTAGAAGTTTAGATTCATTGCTGCTCATGCGTTTACTATCTCTTGTTTCTTTTTCTTGGCAGGATTCCTAGAAACTAAAAGTGTTGTTGAGATTAATATGAAGGCAACAATGAGTGCGACCCACCAAGGTTCAAATGCTAAGACGGTAACAGGAAAAGCAATTGTTGCAGTCCACAAATATAAAATGAATGCAGTCTTGAGTTGAGAGTTTCCAGCACTTAGCAAACGGTGATGCAGATGTTGGTTATCTGGTGAAAATGGAGATTTGCCTGCTTTAACTCGACGACCAACTGCTAAAAGTAAATCAGCTAGTGGAATTGCAAGAACTGCAAAGGGTAATAACAGTGGCAATAATGTTGGTCCCGTTGATTCGGCAGATATTGCATTGGGATCTACTTGGCCAGTTAAAGTAATTGCAGCGGATGCTAGCAATAGGCCCAACAACATTGAGCCGCTATCGCCCATGAAAATCCTTGCCGGATGTGCGTTATGGGGCAAGAAACCTACACAAATACCTACTAATACGGCCGTTGTAAGCGATGGTGCGCCAGCACGGCTAAAGCCAAAATCAACGGCTAAAAGATATGCAAATGCGAAGAAAGCGATTCCTGCAATGGCAACGATTCCTGCGGCGAGGCCATCCATTCCATCGATGAAGTTAACGGCGTTAATTGTTACAACTACTATTAATACAGTTACTAATTGACCAATACTTGGTGGAAGAGTTATAACTCCGTTGATTGGCAGCCAGAGAATTTGAATTCCATAAAGCAGCAAAATCGCAGCCACAAAGACTTGTCCTGCCAATTTTGTTAATGAATCTAATTCAAAACGATCATCGGCCATGCCTAAGAGAACTATTGCCGTCGATGCTAGAAATATTCCTTGAGACTCATGGCCAAATGATTTACCTACAAGTGGCAGATGATTAACAATCATAAATGTGATTGCTATCGCAAACCACATTGCAACACCACCCCAGCGTGCTGTTGGAGTTGTATGAATATCTCGGCCACGAATTGCAGCAACTGCGCCAAATCGAATTGCAAGCGTGCGAACAAGAGGAGTAATGAGGTAACACAATGCCGCTGAAATAAGCAGAGTTACTAAATACTCACGCATAGATAGTTCTTATGCCTGGTAAATAGGAAAACGTGAAGTAAGAGCGTGTACTTCGCTCTTGATTGCAGCATGCGTAGTTGCATCATCGGTTTTGATTGCTCGTGAAATCAGCTGTGCAATCTGTTTCATCTCTTCGACGCCCATACCTTGCGTAGTTGTTGCTGGTGTTCCAACACGAATACCACTTGTGATTCCAGGCTTTTCTGGATCATTTGGAATTGAGTTTTTATTCATAACTATTCCTGCAGCACCACAACGTTCATCTGCGATCTTGCCTGTAACGCCAGTGCTTCGAATATCCATTAATGCTAAATGTGTTTGTGTGCCGCCAGATACCGCACGCATTCCTTCTGCTTCTAGTGCCTTAGCCAATGCCTGTGCATTAACAATTACGTCCTTTGCATACTTTTGATATGCAGGAGTTGCGCATTCAGCCAAAGCTACAGCTTTTCCTGCAACGGTAGACATGATTGGTCCGCCCTGCATCCCTGGAAAGACTGCCTTATCAATTGCTGCAGCATGTTGGGCTTTTGCCAAAATCATTCCACCGCGAGGGCCGCGCAATACTTTGTGTGTCGTAAATGAAACAACATCTGCATATGGAACTGGTGAAGGAATTGCTTTACCAGCAACTAATCCAATGAAGTGCGCAGCATCCACCCACATGATTGCGCCAACTTCATCACAAATGGCACGGATTTTTTCAAAATCAATTAATGATGGATATGCCGTTGCACCAGAACAAATCATCTTTGGTTTTGAGGCGATTGCTTTATCGCGTAGCTCGTCATAATCAATTAATTCATTGTCACTTCGAACACCATAGGACTCAATATTGAACCATTTACCTGAAAAATTAACGGCAGATCCATGCGTTAAGTGCCCGCCATGGGGCAAGGACATCGCCATAACGGTGTCGCCTGGCTTGGTAAATGCTTGATATACAGCGATATTTGCACTGGCGCCTGAGTGTGGCTGCACATTTGCATGATCTGCACCAAAGAGTGTTTTAGCCCGCTCGATTGCTAGGTTTTCTGCTTTATCTACTTCTTCGCAGCCACCGTAATAGCGCTTACCTGGATAGCCTTCAGCATATTTATTTGAAAGTGTTGAACCAATCGCGGCTAATACTGCCCGAGATGTAAAATTTTCGGAAGCAATCAATTGGAGATTGCTCTGCTGGCGCGCAAGTTCGGATAAAAGAACAGCTGCTATCTCAGGATCTTGGTTGCTTAACGCTTCGAAATCTGGGCCGTAGTAAGTAGACATAGGCCAATCGTATCGGGCAGGGCCTAAATAAGCGCCGCTGAAGGAACGATTGCCTGGATTTCCTCCAAAGAAATCGCCCCGATTCGCAAAACTCGAACTCCGTCAGAATCGGCTTCGATAACTGTGGAAGATGGTCCAACTCGCAATTTTCCCCCATTAAATTTGAAGGCTAAATCTGAATCCAAAACAAAAATATCGCTAATTTCTTTGGGAACAAATCCACCAACTCGAGAACCACTTGCAATCGCAAGGGGACCAGTTTTTGCAAGTAAGGCCTTAGCGAATTTACTCTTTGGTACTCGAATACTGACTCGATCAAGTTGATTGTTATCGCCCAAATCCCAACTCAAGCCCATTTGTGGGCGGAGATTTAGAGATAAAAGTCCAGGCCAGAATTTTTTCATTAGTGCGCCAATTTCGGGAGTGATTTCGCGAACGACTCCTTGCGCAGTCTTTACACTTCCTACAGCGACTTGCGCTGCAGTAAACAATGAATCCCCGCGTAAAGCGTGCATCGCGCGAACGGCATCTTGTCGAAAGGCATCGCAAGCAAATGCATAACTATGTTCAAGTGGAATTGCGATGATGTAACCATCGGCGATTGCCTTCAACGCCTTATTAACATGACGACTTAATTCACCTTTTTTAAGATCAACTTCTTTTGCCATGATTACCTCCTCACCGCACTGGTCCAACGTGGACGACCAACTAGGTCATCATGCACTGCAATATCAACGAAATCTATGACTAACTCACCGGCAATTGCAATTGCCTGTTCTTCAGTATGTTCAATTACTAAAACACCGGCCGGCTTTAACAATCGTGCAGCGGCCTCAATGAATCGACGGGGCAATTCCAAACCAGTTGGGCCACCAAAGAGTGCGATATGTGGTTCAAATCCAATTACATCGCGGGGCAGTGATTGGGTATCGGGGATGTATGGAGGATTGGCAATAACCACATCGCACTTAACGCCAGGTAAAACATCTGCAACATCACCTTCTACGACGCGAACATTTTCGGCAATGACTGAAACGTTCCTCTTCAACCACACTAATGCGTCAGCAGATTTCTCAACGGCGATAACACGTGCCGTTGGTGCTTCTGTGGCTATAGCCAGTGCAAGTGCGCCCGAGCCAGCTCCTAAATCAATAACACTCACTGGTGCGGGTAAGTTGGCAATGTGTCTTAAGACAGCTTCAACTAAGAGTTCAGACTCAGGACGAGGAACCAAAACTCCTGGACCAACTTCGATCTCCAAATATCTAAAGGGTGCAAGGCCAGTTAAATATTGAAGTGGTTCATGATTAAGGCGACGATCAAGTAATGCGAAGAACTGCTCTTCAATGACATCAGTATCGCTAATCGTTGCAAGAGTTGACTCAACCAAAACTGGATTGTGCAGATCCATTCGAGATAATCCAAGTACGTGTGCTAAAAGATGTTCAGCATCTACTTCTGAAATCTGCGACTCAAGTAACTGTGTTTTTGCTACACGAAGAAGGGATTTAATCTCCATTGTGGTTAGTTTGTGCTTGCTAAACGTGCAGCTTTATCTGCATCGAGTAAAGCCTGAATCATGTCGTCTAGCTCGCCATTCATTACTGAATCCAAGTTATTTGCTTTGTAATTTACGCGATGGTCACTGATGCGGTTCTCTGGATAGTTGTAGGTACGAATACGTTCAGAGCGATCGACTGTTCGAACTTGGCTCTTTCGTTCAGCTGATGCCGCCGCTTCGGCTTTTTCTTGAGCATCGGCTAGTAAACGAGCGCGCAAAATGCGAAGCGCTGACTCCTTATTTTGTAGCTGGCTCTTTTCATTCTGGCAAGAGACAACAATTCCAGTCGGAACGTGAGTTAATCTCACTGCAGAGTCAGTTGTATTAACTGATTGGCCACCTGGACCTGAAGAACGGTACACATCAACGCGCACATCATTCATATTTAACTCAACATCGACTTCTTCTGCCTCAGGCAAAATTAAAACGCCGGCAGCTGAGGTATGGATACGACCCGCGCTTTCGGTTTCGGGCACACGCTGAACACGGTGTACTCCCCCTTCAAATTTTAAACGTGCATATGGGGATTCACCGGGAGCGGCGGTTCCTTTTGATTTAACTGCCACTGAAATATCTTTATATCCGCCCATTTCACTTTCGGTGGCGTCGATAATTTCAACTTTCCAATTGTGTTTTTCGGCGTATCGCATATACATACGCAACAAATCTCCGGCAAAGATTGCAGATTCATCCCCGCCAGCACCAGCTTTAACTTCCAAAATGACGTCACGATCATCGTTGGGATCACGTGGGAGCAGAAGCTCTTCAAGCTTTTCAGCCGTAACTAAACATGTTGCCTCTAAAGTTGGAATCTCGGATGCAAAATCCTCATCCACTGCCGCTAACTCTTTAGCTGCCGCTAAATCATCTTCAGCAGATTTCCATGCTTTGAAACCGGCAACCACAGGGCCTAGCTGGGCATAACGTCGTCCTAATTTGCGGGCATTGTTTTGATCCTCATGAATCGAAGGGTCGGCCATCTTGGCTTCAAGTTCGGCGTACTCGCGCACCATTTCATGTGCTGATGCGAAACGATCACTTGTCATTGGCTTCTCCTTTTCTATCTATTTTATAAAATCCATGAGTAAAACTTAGAAAATAAAAAAACCGCGACCGCAACCCAAATGGGGTGCGATGCGGTTTTTTAAAAAAGCTACTTAGCTACCTTTTTTCCGAAGCGCTCTTCGAACTTAGCAACACGTCCACCAGTATCGAGAATGCGCTGCTTACCTGTATAGAACGGGTGGCATACAGAACAAACTTCAACGTAGATTGAACCGCTTGCAACTGTTGAGCGAGTTACAAACTTCTCACCGCAACCACACGTTACTTGGGTCTCTTTGTACTCTGGGTGGATCTCTGGCTTCATGGTTATTCCTTTTTCTTAGTTTGGATCCCGGCTTGCGGGTGAACCAAACGGATGGTTAACAGGGTCAAATCGTAGGCGATTGCCTCTGATTTACGAAATTTACGCTTACTTTGAGTCGTCAGGTCCTGAAGTTGTCTTCTGAATCTGCATCAAGAACTCAACATTTGATTTGGTGCCCTTCATCTTTTCAAGAAGAAGTTCGAGGGCAGCTTGTGGCTCAAGTGCATGTAATACGCGGCGTAGCTTCCAAACGATATTGAGCTCCTCTGAACCCATAAGGATTTCTTCCTTACGAGTACCTGAAGCCACAACATTAACCGCTGGGAAGATGCGCTTATCGGCCATCTTTCGATCAAGGATGAGCTCCATGTTTCCAGTTCCCTTGAACTCTTCGAAGATAACTTCATCCATGCGAGAACCTGTATCAACAAGTGCAGTTGCAAGAATCGTTAATGAACCGCCATCTTCAATATTACGGGCGGCACCGAAGAACTTTTTGGGTGGATACAAAGCAGCTGAATCAACACCACCAGAAAGGATGCGACCTGATGCAGGGGCGGCAATGTTATATGCACGACCAAGACGAGTAATAGAGTCAAGAAGAACAACAACGTCATGGCCAAGTTCAACTAAACGCTTTGCGCGCTCAATTGCAAGCTCTGCAATAGTTGTATGGTCATCTGCCGGGCGATCAAAAGTCGAAGCAATAACTTCACCCTTAACGCTGCGCTGCATATCTGTAACTTCTTCTGGACGTTCATCAACTAGAACAACCATCAAGTGGCACTCAGGGTTATTTGTTGTAATCGCATTTGCTATTGCCTGTAAAACCATTGTCTTACCGGCTTTGGGTGGTGAAACAATAAGTCCGCGCTGTCCTTTACCAATCGGTGCAATCAAATCAATAACACGGGTTGTCAAAACATTTGGCTCGGTTTCAAGTCGCAAACGTTCTTGAGGATAAAGTGGTGTCAACTTGCCGAATTCGACACGGTTTCGTGCTTCTTCCGGAGTCATACCATTTACTGTTTCAAGAGTAATAAGTGCATTGAACTTCTGCTTTGTTTCACCTTCACGTGGTTGGCGAACCTGACCAGTTACAACATCGCCCTTGCGAAGTCCGTTCTTGCGCACTTGCTGCAATGAAACATAAACATCATTTGGTCCTGGCAAATATCCAGCAGTGCGGATAAACGCGTAGCTCTCGAGAATATCGAGTAACCCACCAACTGGTACCAAGACATCGTCTTCGCCAATTACCGGCTCGCGCTCTTCGCGAGGTGCGCGATCTCGGTTGCGATCTCGGTTGCGATCTCGACCACGGTTATTGCGATCATTTCGATCAAAACGTTCATTGCGGTTTCCGCGGTCGGTATTACTCTGTGGAGCAGATGGTGAATCATCGCCATCGTCATCTGAATCTTCATTATTGCTGGCATGAGCCGCCGGCTTGCTTTCCTTCTTGCTCTTGTTACGTGCTTCGCGACGCGCTTCGCGTTCAGCCTTGGCAGCTTCGCGATTCTTCGCCTGTAAATCAGCGATAGCTTCTACTAGAACGTCCTTTTTCATCTTTGCTGCGCCTTCAACACCAAGTTGTGTAGCCACTGTCTTTAACTTAGGAAGGGTCATTGCAGAAAGCTCAGGACTGTTCGAACGTACAGGTTCAATTTCTGTTGTCATGTGTTTCTTTTCTATATAGGTCAACTTCGTTATTAGATATCGACGTTGAACCGTGGATGTTTTTTAAGATTTACCTGATGTGTTGCTAGCCACTAGATAAGGGCCGTTCAGATGCTCAAAGGTTAGCACCAAGGGCTGTGGTTTCGCAAAATCCAGGCGATTATGCGGAGATAATGCTGGCGCCTGCTCGCGCAATTCCTAGTTCAGTTGCTGCGAATTTTTCCCCAGCGGCTCTGCGCAATTCTTCAGCTTCGGCTGGCCCGCCAACGTGGAGAACTAATACTGCTGGGCCGGCGCCAGAGATAAAAGCGGCGACTCCAGCATTGCGAAGTTTTGTAAGGAGTGCAAATGAATGCGGCATTGCATCCTGGCGATATCTTTGATGGAGGAAATCATCAGTAGCGGTGTGCAAAAGATCTGGTCGATGTTGCAAGGCATGAACAAGCAAAGCTGCATTCGACGAGTTACGAACTGCATCTGAATGGGCGATAGTTTCTGGCAACATCTTGCGGGCTTTTGAAGTTGCCACAGCAGTTGCCGGAATAAATGCGAGTGCACTAATACGAGAATCAACCGTTATGTTTACTGATTGCGCAACCATGTGCCCGTGCTGCAAATCCTGCCATGCAATATTTGCACTTCCATAAATCGCTGCAGCGACATTATCTGGATGGCCTTCCATCTGATTTGCAATTACCAACATGTCTTCATCAGACATGCGTTCATTGCCACCAAGAACTAATGCACGCGCAAGAGATAAGCCGCCGACAATTGCACTGGCCGAAGACCCAAGTCCGCGACCATGCGGAATTACATTTAATTGGCGAAGGGCGATGCCACGTGGCTTTCCACCCAGGAATTCAAAACCTTTGTACATCGCTTTAATAACTAAGTTTTTATCATTGCGTGGAACATCATCTGCGCCTTCGCCGGTGACATCTATATCTACACCGGGCTCATCTTGAACTTGAGCTATATATCGGTCATACATTGTTAGAGCTAAGCCAAGGCAGTCAAAACCAGGACCCAAGTTTGCACTTGTCGCAGGAACTTGCACCTGCATTGGTTGGGCTTTAAAAGTTGGCTTCATCGTTAGCTCTTACGCTAACCCAAGGGCTTTAGCGGCTGCTTTAACATTAACCGGAACAACAACTGGCTTTTTCGCAGTTTCAAGTGCGTAAGGAATATCTTTTAAACCATGGCCCGTAACAGTGATCACGATGGTTTGATCTTTAGGAAGTTTCCCGGCCTTTTTATATTTAATTAGACCAGCTAAACCCGCAGCAGATGATGGCTCAACGAAAATACCTTCTTTTGCCGCAATTAAACGGTATGCCGCCAAAATTTCTCTATCCGTTACCGAATCAATTACACCGCCCGAGGAATCGCGTGCTTCAACGGCCTGCTGCCATGAAGCGGGATTTCCAATTCGAATCGCAGTTGCGATTGTGTCTGGGTTCTTAACGATTTTGCCCTTTACAATTGGAGCTGCACCAGCTGCTTGAAAACCATACATCTGTGGCAAACGCAAAGACATTCCATCCTTGTAATACTCGTTGTAGCCCTTCCAATACGCCGTGATGTTTCCTGCATTACCAACGGGTAGCGCGTGAATATCTGGAGCGTTGCCCAACATATCTATAACTTCAAAGCTTGCTGTTTTCTGTCCTTCGATGCGATAAGGATTAACTGAGTTAACTAATGCAACAGGATAGTTTTCTGAAAGCTCGCGTGCCAAAGTTAAGCAGTCATCAAAGTTTCCATTTACTTGCAAAATAGTTGAGTCATGAATAACGGCTTGGGCTAATTTCCCCATGGCGATTTTTCCCTTAGGGATCAAAACTGCTGGTGTCATTCCTGCTTTGACTGCATAGGCCGCAGCCGAAGCAGATGTGTTACCAGTTGAAGCACAGATAACGGCTTTTGCGCCAGCTTCGGCAGCTTTAGAAATCGCCATTGTCATTCCACGGTCTTTAAATGAACCCGTTGGATTTAATCCCTCGTATTTGATCCAGACATTATTTCCAAGAAGTTCTGATAAAAATGCCGCGTGAATAAGTGGAGTTCCACCTTCGCGAAGTGAGATAACTGGCGTATTAGCATTAACTGGCAAACGGTGGCGATACTCTTCAATTACACCGCGCCATTGATGCGCGGCGCCTCTTTTTTTATCTCCGAAGATTCCCATTTACGCTACTACCCCTTCAACGCGGATCACTGATTCAACTTTACTGACAATATCCATCTCAGTTAATTTCTTAATGCAAGCAGTTAAATCTGCCTCAGATGCCATGTGAGTTACCACGATGAGTTCGGCATCTTCGCCTAAACCAGCTTGACGAACGGTTTGAATAGAAATCTCTTCACTGGCAAAAACATGTGCAATCGAAGCTAAAACACCTGATTTATCAGCAACATGTAAACGTACAAAGAACTGCGATTTAACATCACTAACTGGTGCAATATCTAAATCGGCATAATCTGATTCGCCATAACCAACTGTTGAATAAGCGCGATGGCGAGTAACTGCAACAAGATCACCCAAGATTGCAGATGCAGTTGGAGCACCACCTGCTCCTCGGCCGTAAAACATGAGCTGTCCAGCAGATTCTGACTCGACATACACAGCATTGAAAGCGTTACGAACCGATGCAAGTGGATGCGAGCTAGGAATCATCACAGGGTGTACGCGTACTGAGATTTCATCTTTCAAAGTTAGTTCGGCAATGGCTAATAGTTTTATAACTGATCCCATAGCTTTTGCTGCATTTACATCATCGAGTGAGATTCCTGTAATTCCTTCGCAGTACACCTCATCGATTGTTACTGTGCTATGAAAAGCAAGACTGGCTAGAAGCGCGGCCTTTGCCGCAGCATCGTGGCCTTCAATATCTGCTGTTGGGTCGGCTTCTGCATAACCAAGTTCTTGAGCCTCTTTTAAAACATCATTAAAGTCGCGACCCTCTTCATGCATCTTTGTCAGAATGTAATTAGTAGTTCCATTGACAATTCCCATCACACGAGTGATTTGATCTCCCGCAAGGGATTCACGCATTGATCGAATAATCGGAATTGCACCTGCCACTGCAGCTTCGTAATACAGATCCACTTTTGCGGCATCGGCAGCGTTAAACAGTTCATGGCCATGCGTTGCAAGTAAAGCTTTGTTAGCAGTGATTACCGATTTCTTATTCTTTATCGCCTCCAAAATCAATGTCCGAGCAGGTTCGATCCCGCCCATAACTTCGATAACGATATTTATTTCAGGATCACTGACAATTGAATTCAAATCTGTGGTGATCATCGAAGGATCAATGCCTTCGCGGGCAGCATTGCTTCGGACACCAATCTTCCTTAAAACCAGAAGTGCACCGGAGCGCTCGGAGAGCTCTTGTTCATCGGATTGCAGCAAACGGGCAACTTGGCTACCCACTACACCGCAGCCGAGCATGCCAATTGATATTGTCTTTAGCTCTTGGCTCATGCGGGATATTCTTTCACAGATGCCTATAACGGCGTTAAATATCTAGTGCTAAGAGATCGTCTTCGGTCTCACGACGCAAAATTATGCGGGCTTTTCCATCTTTTACTGCAACAACAGGTGGGCGCGGTACGTGATTGTAATTTGTTGCCATGCTGCGGCCATATGCACCAGTTGCAGGGGTCGCTAATAAGTCCCCAGGGACTATGTCGTTTTCTAAATCAATCTCTCGAATAACAATATCGCCTGTTTCGCAATGTTTTCCGACGATTCTTGAAGAGATCTTGGAAGCATTACTTCTTCGATTAGCTAAAACAGCGGTGTATTCAGCTTGATATAAAGCCGGGCGCAAATTATCGCTCATCCCTCCATCAACTGAGACGTAACGACGGATTGCTCCGTTTTCTAGAGTTACATCTTTAATAGTTCCTACTTCATAGATAGTGAACATAGTTGGACCAACAATTGCTCGACCCGGCTCTATTGAAATTCTTGGGATAGATAAGTTATGGAGTTCACATTGCGCTGCAACAACTGTCGCTAATGTTTTCATGGTGGCAGCAGGATCTAAATTCACTTCGCCCGGCACATATGCAATGCCATATCCTCCACCTAAATCCAGCTCTGGAAGTTGTGTTGAATATTCATCTCGATACTTAGCGAGCAAGGCAATAAGGCGCTGGGCACTAATTTCAAATGATTCGGTTTCAAGAATTTGAGAACCTATGTGGGCGTGAAAACCGCGAAGCTCAAGTGAGGGTGCTTTGCGAACTTCCTCAATTGCTTTCCATGCAGCCCCACTTGCAATAGAGAAACCAAACTTCACATCTTCATGTGCAGTAGCAATTGATTCGTGGGTGTGTGCCTCAATGCCAGGTGTAAGGCGAAGCAATACTTTCTGAACAATTCCTTGGGCAGTTGCAGCTGCTGCTACTCGATCCACTTCATAAAGTGAATCAATCACAATTGTGCCAACGCCTGCAGCGACGGCTTTTTTTATTTCATCTACTGATTTATTGTTGCCATGCACTTCAATCTTCTTAGGATCTATGCCGCCTTTTAAAGCAACGGCTAGCTCTCCGCCGGTGCAAACATCAATTCCGATTCCAATATCCTTAATCCATCGCGCAACTTCAACGCAGATAAAAGCCTTGGCTGCGTAATAAACACTTCCAGCATTATCGCCAAAGGCGTTAGTTAAAGCTAAATTCCAAGCGATAGCTCGGTTACGAAAATCCATTTCATCCATGATGAATGCTGGAGTTCCAAACTCTTTTGCTAACTGGCTAACTGGAATTGATGAGATTGAAAGTTGGTTTTCTGCTGAAACGTTAGAGGACCACATGCTTACATCCTCTCCGGTGCGCTAACGCCTAATAAATCTAATCCGTTTTTAATAACTTGTTTTGTAGATGCACAGAGTAATAGGCGAGCGGTGTGCAATGGTGTTGGATTTTCTTCACCCATTGGTAGTACACGGCAATCAGCATAGAAGCCGTGATAAGTCCCGGCTAACTCTTCCAAGTAACGAGCGATTCGGTGCGGCTGGCGTAGCTCTGCAGCGCTCTGTACGACGCGTGGATACTCAGCTAATGCACCAAGTAATTCATTTTCGCGATCATGGGAAAGTTGGGATGAGTCGAACTCTTTAAGCTCAAGGGCGATATTGAGCTCGGCGGCGTTACGTAATACCGCTGCAATTCGTGCGTGTGCATATTGAACGTAGTAAACCGGATTTTCATTTGTATTTCGCTTCAATATATCGATATCCATCACCATCGGAGTATCTACTGGATAACGGATCAGGGTATAGCGCGCAGCATCTACGCCAACTTTGTCGACTAACTCTTCGAGAGTAATAATTGTGCCGGCGCGCTTTGATAATTTAACCTCTTCGCCGCCCTCCATAATTTTTACTAATTGACCGATTAAGACATCAATGTTGTATTCAGGATCATCGCCGGCACATGCAGCAATGGCTTTTAAGCGACCAACATAACCGTGGTGATCGGCTCCTAACATATAGATGCAGATATCAAAGCCGCGTTCGCGTTTATTAATGTAGTAAGCAGTGTCTGAAGAGAAATATGTAAGTGAACCATCAGATTTTGTTAAAACGCGATCTTTGTCATCACCAAAATCAGTTGTGCGCAGCCATATCGCACCTTCTTCTTCAAAAACATGGCCCTGTGCACGAAGTTTTTCGAGTCCATGTTCGACCGCGCCTTGATCATGCAATGAACGCTCTGAAAACCACACATCAAAGTGTGTTCCGAAAGTATCAAGCACGCGCTGTTGATCTTTTAATTGAACTGAATAGGCCGCTTCACGAAATGCCGGATGACGTTGGCCTTCGGCAAGTGCAACAATGCTTGGATTGCTCGCAACTACTTCTTTAGCTAAATCTGCAATATATGCGCCTTGATAACCATCTTCTGGAATTGGATTTCCGAGTGCTGCGGCTTCAACAGATGCACCGAAGAGATCCATCTGATTTCCCCGGTCATTGATATAAAATTCGCGAGTGACTTCGGCTCCCGCGGCGCTTAATACGCGGCCTAAAGAATCACCAACTGCTGCCCATCGAGTGTGGCCTAAGTGCAACGGGCCTGTTGGATTAGCGCTAATAAACTCTAAGTTAATTTTCACACCTGCGAGCGCATTGCCTTTTCCATATTCTTGCGCAGAGCTAAGAATCGTAGTCACGAGTTGCGCTTGGTTGGCGCGATCAAGTGTGATGTTAATAAATCCAGGACCTGCAATATCAACTTTTGAAATCCCAGCTGTGCCTGCTAGCTGGTCGCAGATAATCTGAGCAACTTCACGGGGATTTTTCCCAGAAGGCTTTGCCAATTGCAACGCAATGGAAGTGGCGTAATCGCCATGGTCGCGATCTTTAGGGCGCTCCAATTTAATGGCTGCGGGAATCTGACCTACTAGCAAATGGCCGGCAAAGGCACGCTCAATAGCGGCCTTAATTGCCGCCTCGAGTTTTTCTACCTGTGTGGACACTGGCCAAGGCTATCGTGAGCCAAGGTCAGCGTTATCAAATCGTTAGATGAACGTAGAGATTTTAGGCAGGAAAACTAGTGACCTTTGAGCCCATCACTACTACCGTTTCGCTCACTGTCGCTCCCTTCTCATCTGGGTGAAAAAAGTTTTGCCCAAGGGGTCGATCCCTTTCGAAAGGTGTTTCATATATGACTAAGCGCCGCCTCGCGATTACTGCAGTTCTTGCCGCAGTTGCAATCGCACTGACAGGTTGCTCAAAAGCTGACAAGGCCGGAGATGGTTTTGTTGGAGTAATTCTTCCTGATGCCGCATCATCAAACCGTTGGGAAACTGCTGACCGCGGATTCCTACAGGCAGCATTTGATGCAGCATCTGTAAAGGTTGATATTCAAAATGCAAACGGAGACAAGGCTCAGTTCGCAACAATTGCAGACCAGATGCTTACAGCTGGTGCAAAGGTTCTTATCCTTGTAAACCTAGATTCAGATTCAGCTAAGGCTGTTCAGGATAAAGCTGCAGCACAAGGTGTAAAGACAATCGACTACGACCGTCTAACACTTAATGGTTCAGCTTCATACTACGTTTCATTTGATAATCAAGCTGTTGGTGTACTACAAGGCGAAGGCATCAAGGCATGTCTAGATGCAGCAGGTAAGAAAACTGCACGCATCGTTTACCTCAACGGTTCACCTACAGATAACAACGCAACACTATTCAAGGCTGGATACGATTCAGTTCTACGTCCATTGATCGATTCAAAGGCATACACACTTGTTGATGACCAGGCTGTTCCAGACTGGGATAACGCAAAGGGTGGCGTAATTTTCGAACAGCAACTTTCAAAGGCTGGCGGAAAGCTTGATGCAGTTGTTTCAGCTAACGAAGGTCTTGGACTTGCAGCAATTGCAGTTCTTAAGAAGAACAAGCTCAATGGCAAGGTCTGCGTATCTGGACAAGATGCAACTGTTGATGGATTGCGCGCAATCCTTACAGGCGACATGTCAAACACTGTCTACAAGGCAATCAAGGCTGAAGCTGAAGGCGCAGCAACTCTTGCAATCGCATTGCTTAAGGGTGAAGCAGCAACAACAGCAACAGGTTCTGTAAATAACGGAACAACTGATGTCCCATCAGTTCTATTGGTACCAGTTGGAATCACAAAGGCTAACGTCAAGGATGTTATTGCTGATGGATTCCAGAAGAAGGAAGATGTCTGTAAGGGCATCGAAGATCTCTGCACAGCTAACGGAATCTAATTTCCTGCCAAGCTAGGCGATAGAAAGTATGGTTGCGGCTCGGGGTTCATGCCCTGAGCCGCAACTTCTTTACTAGGATCTTTTTAACTAAGAGTTTGAACTAGAGAAAAGTGGGCAGACACATGAGTACACCGATTCTTTCACTGCGCGGTGTTAATAAATCTTTCGGGCCGGTACACGTATTAAAAGATGTCAATTTCGATATCTCTGCGGGCAAAGTAACTGCTCTTGTTGGCGATAACGGTGCGGGTAAAAGCACACTTATTAAATGTATTGCCGGCATCTATTCACCAGAGACCGGCGATTTTCTTTTTGAAGGAAATAAAGTTGATATTCATGGCCCACGTGATGCAACTTCACTAGGAATTGAAATTGTGTATCAAGACTTAGCGCTTTGCGACAATCTTGACATTGTTCATAATATGTTTTTAGGACGCGAACAAAAGCGCGGTCCAGTTCTCAATGAAACTTCCATGGAAGCACTCGCCCGCAAAACTTTAGATGGTTTGAGTGTTCGTACAGTTAAATCAATTCGCCAAACAGTTTCTTCACTCTCTGGCGGTCAGCGACAAACCGTGGCAATTGCTCGCGCAGTATTGTGGAATAGCAAAGTTGTAATCTTAGATGAACCAACTGCAGCACTTGGTGTTGCCCAGACTGAACAAGTTCTTAACCTAGTTCGACGCCTTGCCGATAATGGATTAGCTGTAGTTTTGATCAGTCACAACCTCAACGATGTCTTTGAGGTTGCCGACAATATCGCTGCTTTGTATTTAGGAAATATGGCAGCGCAAGTTGATAAAAATGAAGTTATCCCACGCCAAGTAATTGAATTAATAACGACGGGTAAATCCGCCGGGGTTGAAGCACCAGCAGCAAACAAGGGAGCAAATTAATGAGCGTTGTTATCGAACATAAAGATGCAACTATCAAAAGCGCCATGGGCGATTACTGGTCCCGAGTAAAGGCTGGCGACATAGGCTCACTACCGGCGGTGCTGGGCTTAGTAGTTCTCTGCATTGTCTTTGGATCAATGTCTAGCGTCTTTTTGACACCTGGCAACTTTGCCAACCTACTTACTCAAGCCGCAGCGGTCATTGTTATTGCTATGGGCTTAGTTTTCGTACTTTTGCTAGGCGAAATCGATCTTTCAGCAGGCTTTACTGCAGGTGTAACTGGCGCAGTTCTTGTCATCTTAATAACTAATCACAACGTGCCTTGGTATCTCGCACTTCTTGTATCAATCCTCGTTGGTGTGATTTTGGGATTTGGTCTTGGAACTTTAGTCGCGCGCCTTGGTATTCCCTCCTTCGTTGTCACACTGGCAGCGTTTCTAGCTTTTCAAGGAATTCTGCTTTTGCTTGCAGGTGAGGGCGGAACTATCCGTGTCGAGGATAAAACTATTTTGGCGGTTGAGAATTCAAATCTTTCTCCACTGTTGAGTTGGATCTTCTTTATCGCAGTATCTGTTGTCTATGTTTTGATGGGATTGAGCAGTATTAATGCCCGTCGCAAGGCAGGATTAAAATCTGAACTTATAAAGCTTTGGGTCCTAAAGACCGCTGGATTGCTAGGCATCACTGGCATTGCAGTCTTTGCACTCAACTTAGAGCGAAGCAACAATCCTGATCTAGTAAGTCTTAAGGGAATTCCATTTGTTGTTCCGGTAATTCTTTTATTGTTAGTTGTTGGAACTTTTGTTCTTGGTAAAACCGCCTTTGGCCGACATATCTATGCCGTCGGTGGAAACGCTGAAGCTGCGCGTCGTGCAGGTATCAATGTTAAGCGAGTACGAATCGCAGCTTTCATGATCTGCTCCGGCCTTGCTGCAATCGCTGGAATGATCTTTGCTTCTCGTCAAAACTCGGTCTCCCCAACAACTGGTGGAAGTTCAACACTTCTCTATGCAGTGGGTGCAGCAGTTATCGGTGGAACATCTTTGTTCGGCGGTAAGGGCAAGATGCGCGATGCGATTCTTGGTGGCCTTGTTGTCGCTGTTATCGATAATGGCATGGGCCTTTTGGGTTATGCAGCAGGCATCAAGTTCATCGTTACCGGACTTGTACTTCTTATTTCAGCTGGTGTTGATGCGATTTCTCGCCGCGGTGCAGCCGTTAGCTAGAGATATTTAAGCTTTCACACCCATCAAATGCTCTAGAGCAAGTTGATCAACTAGTTCGTAGCCATATCCACGTGTACCGGCGGCTTCGACATCGAATGAATCTTTGGCAAGATCTCGCCAAGTTTCACCGGCATCAAGTGTTGACTCATTAAGTCCTGGGATGTTTGAAGCCTTCATCGCATCGATTACTCGTGGGTCTGCGCGGAATGCAGCTGCACGCTCTTTGAGAGCAAGGTAAGTGCGCATATTTGATGTTGCTGATTCCCAAACACCCTTGTCATCTTCAGTGCGGGCTGGCTTGTAATCAAAGTGCTTTGGTCCGTCGTACTTATAACGCTCGAGCAAATCAACTAAGAAGAACGCAGATTTTAAATCACCATGACCAAAAACTAAATCTTGATCAAACTTTGGACCATGTTGTCCATTTAAATCAATGTGATACAACTTCTTCTGCCACAGAGCTTGTGCAATTCCATGAACAAAGTTAAGTCCAGCCATCTGTTCGTGCCCAACTTCTGGATTTAATCCAACTAACTCTGGGCGATCGAGAGTATAAATAAAGGCAAGTGCATGACCAATCGTTGGCAAAAAGATATCGCCACGTGGCTCATTTGGTTTTGGCTCGATTGCAAATTTAATGTCATAACCATTATCAGTGACGAACTCACCCAATGTATTAAATGCTTCGCGGAAGCGATCAAGTGCAACGTAGGCATCCTTTGCACCATCGGATTCGGCGCCTTCACGACCGCCCCAGCAGACATATGTCTTTGCACCAAGTTCGACAGCTAATTCAATATTTTTCATCACCTTACGGATTGCAAAGCGGCGAATATCTTTATCATTTGATGTAAATGCACCATCTTTAAAAACTGGATGTGAAAAAAGATTTGTTGTAGCCATTGGCACCTTCATGCCAGTTTCATCCAAAGCCTTCTTAAATCGATCAATATGGCCTCGGCGAGCGCTTTCATCACTTCCAAAAGGAATCAAGTCATCATCGTGAAAGGTGACCCCATATGCCCCGCGAGCAGCTAGCTCATTAACTGTGCGCACTGGATCGAGTGCACCACGAGTGGGATCGCCAAAAGGGTCACGTGCCTGCCAACCTACGGTCCATAGACCGAAAGTGAACTTATCTGCAGGAGTTGGTGTTAATGACATGGCGTACTGCCCTTCTAAGTCTCAAGGGCTTGGGCCCGTTTTGGTACATCGCAAACTTACCTCTAATCTTGTCCCCTATCCATATATGGGCCGCAAGGTTTTTATCTGGGTTTGCGGGAGTGGTGAAATGGCAGACACGCAGGTCTTAGGAACCTGTGTCTTCGGACGTGAGGGTTCAAGTCCCTTCTCCCGCACACTAGTTTTTATCGAAAGTTACAATTAGGACATGGCCAAACAATCTGCAGCTAAAACAAAGATGCTGGCTTCTTTAGCCAAAAAAGCCGCGGCCGAGCGCCGTGCGGAAAAAGAAAAGAATAAATCTGCAGTAACAACGGGCGAAGGCGATCTCGAAAAATATGCCGAACTCGATGGCGATTGGGTCGCGATTGGATTGGCGGCGCCAGCTAGACGCGCACTCATTGACGATGGTCTTTTCACTCTGAGCGATTTACGTAAAACATCTCTTGCGGCATTAAAAGAGCTTCATGGCATGGGACCAAATGCAATCAGAGTATTAGTCGCAGAGATGAAAAAAGCTGACCTTTCTTTTAGAAAATAGATCAGCCTCAATCAATGTAATTACAAAGTGGCGGCGGCAGAAAAACCTAACTTAATATCGTTTTTAATATCTTCGATACTTTCTAGACCAATACTTAGCCGAACCATTCCAGGAGTTATTCCAGCTTTGATCTGCTCTTCGGGGCTTAACTGTGAGTGCGTGGTTGAAGCCGGGTGAATGACTAATGAACGAACATCACCGATATTGGCCACATGGCTAAATAGTTTTAACCCTTCAACAAACTTACGACCTGCAGGTGCACCGCCCTTTAATTCGAAAGCAAATACTGCACCTGCACCTTTTGGAGCGTATTTCTTTCCTGTTGCAAACCAGGGCGATGATGGCAAACCTGCGTAACTTACGTGTGCAACTTCAGGCTGTTTTTCCAACCACTCTGCCAGGGCTTGTGAATTCTGTAAATGGCGATCCATTCGCAAACTCAATGTCTCCAAACCTTGCGCTAATAACCAGGCGTTAAATGGAGAAACTGATGAACCAAAGTCACGCAGAAGTTGTAGGCGGGCCTTAAAGATAAAGGCAAGATTTGCACCAAAGTCACCGTTAACACCAAGGGTCTTTGCATAAACAAGGTTGTTATAACTTGCATCTGGAAGGTTAAAGCCGGGGAATTTCTCTGGGTTTTTTGCAAAATCAAAGTTTCCTGAATCAACTATCGCTCCAACCATCGCATTGCCATGACCGGACATGAACTTCGTGGCGGCATGAACAACGATATCGGCGCCATATTCAAATGGTCGGGTTATGTAAGGCGTTGCAATGGTGTTATCAACTATCCACGGCACACCAATCTCATGGGCAACCTTTGCTATCGCTTCAATATCTAGTACTGCGCCTAGGGGATTAGAAATTCCTTCGCCGAAAAATGCTTTGGTATTTGGCTTTACTGCCGCCCGCCACGCATCCATATTTGCAGTGTCGTTAACAAATGTAACTTCAATGCCGTATTTAGGAAGTGTGTAGTTAAATAAATTAAAAGTTCCACCGTAGACATTTGAGCTTGAAACTATATGGTCACCTGCTTGGGCAATATTCATTATTGCAATCGTTGTTGCAGCCATTCCTGAAGCCACTAAAAGCGAGGCAACTCCACCCTCTAGAGCAGCGATTCGCTTCTCAACTGCATCCTGAGTTGGATTATTAATACGCGTATAAACATTTCCAGCCTCGGCTATTCCAAATAGATTGGCAGCATGTTGCGTATCTCGGAACTGATATGCGGTGGTCTGATAAATCGGTAACGATCTTGACCCCGTATCCGTATCCGGCACTTGGCCGGCGTGAATTTGTAGGGTTTCAAAGGACCAGTTATTAGTTTCGCTCATGGCATTTACTCTGCTCCTGATGCAAAGGTTTTGCAATAACCCTTACTATTTATCTTATGGAAGCACCTAAATACCCGAACAGCACTGGAAGCGAACGCGAACTTCTCGAAGCACATATTGAGTTTTGTCGCCAAACCATAATTTACAAAGTCTCAGGGGTTACCAAAACTGATGGAATCAAAAGGCTAGGCCCAACAGCAACTTCAGTTCTTGGATTGCTCAGACATTTAACCGAAGTTGAATATTGGTGGTTTCAAGATCGATTTACGGGAGTTGCCTATACCGATTCCAGATCTAGTGAAGCAGAGCCAGATGGCGAGTTCATGATTGCAGATGGTGACACCGTAGATTCACTGCTGCAGGGCTATAAGGATGCATGTGAGAACTCTAGAAATATATCTTTAGGTAAATCACTCGACGATGTGGCCATGCACCCACGCCAGAGCGACAACATGCAACCATCACTTAGATGGATTTATCTGCACTTAATAGATGAAACGGCACGGCACGCTGGTCACCTTGATATTTACCGTGAACTCCTTGATGGCGCTCATGATGGATTAGCAGTTAGTTAATTACCGCATATGCAATAAGAATTGCTCCAAGCACGGCTATTACAGCTTTACATGCCGATGAATTCAGTAACTTCACTGCTGCGGGAATCCAAGTTGCTGCTAGCAATAATGCGCCGGGAATGATTATGGTCAGACTGTGTTGAAGTACGGCACCTTGACCGCTTTGATATCTCAGGTTAATGAGACCAATTGCAACCAATAGATAACCGCCCATGCGGTAGTTATTAATTAAATTACTTTTCATATACCTATCCCTTAATAATAAGTAAGGGGCACCGTATTAACGGCACCCCTTACTTAACTCATTGATTATTAGTGATCTTCCTTCATGCCTTCAGCAATTGACTTCATACGCGCGATCTTGAGAATTGTTAGACCGAATACGCACTTCGCCAAAATGTCAGCGATTGTGTAACCAACCTGCACGCCAACGAATTGTTGTCCGGCAACGGTCATATCTGTTGCTGGGTTCATGCCGAGGATGTACGAGATTGGATAAACACCCCATGTGGCAACAAGAAGCAAGCGCAAGCGACTAACAGTTGCTGCAACGCCTTCTGGTTGACGATCAAGGGATTTACCAAGTTCTACGAATAACACATAAAGGATGTAAATGAATGGAATGGTTGAAAGCACACCGAACAAAATTGCAGTGCCCTTATCAGAAGAAACTTCACCTGGGTAACCAAGTGCAATCATTGCAGCTGAAGCTGGAACAAGACGCATGATTAGTGAACGTGAAACTTCTTTTGCTAGTGCAAGTACAGCGATTACTTCTACAAGAAGAAGTGGCACTGTAAGCAACCAGTCAACATAACGGTATGCCTCATTAAATGATCCCTGAGCTCCTGAGACATTAACAACCATGTCTTTAGAAGATTCATTGAATGAGTTGAAAATACGCAAGTAGTGATATCCAGCAATGAATGTAACCATTGATGACATTACGAGTGCGTTGCGATACTTTGCCAATACACGCTGTTGTGAAACAAGTGTGTAGATCGTGCACGCGAGCATTGAAATTAGTCCAAACGAAAATACGTTGTAAACCAAGTTCCATTGATTGCTATCGAGTTTTAGCATGTAGCTATGCCTCCGTGAGGTTTATGTTTTCCAGATGTCTTTTGGCATCCAGAACCGGCCGACAGTGGAGACCTCGAGGAGCTCCATTGACCTTCGGCAGGTGTAATTGTGAGCCTAAAGTGAGAAAAAAGCAGGATGAAATCTCAGAAATCTCCCATTTTAATCAAGATTTTCCTGCCATTTAGGCGCAAAAACTGGCTATTCGCCCTTCCAGTTGGCAAGTTCTATCGCAAATGGGTCAAGCCCCATTGGTCCGATCTTTAGCGCGTAAGTATGGAATTTCTTGAGTGAGAACGCTTGGCCTAAGCGCGCCTTCGCATCTTCACGTGCCTTCATCCAAACGCGCTCTCCGACTTTGTATGAGATTGCCTGACCTGGCCAACCCAAGTAACGATCGGTTTCGCTGCGTGAATGATCCTCATCAAGGAGGGCTTGCTCGTTGAGAAGTTTGCGTGAGGATTCGGCGTTCCACACATTGCCATCAAAATCGGTGTAGCCAAGGTGCATTCCAATATCTACGACAATTCGCGCTGCTCGTAATGCTTGGGCAGACAAATAACCCATCTCAATTCCTGGTTCATCGAATGCGCCGAGTTCATTCATGAAGCGCTCTGCATAAAGCGCCCAACCTTCTCCATAGCCGCTGATCCAGGCTGCATTAATTTGAAAACGCGACAAGCGATCTTTTTCGATGGCAACAGTTGCGCACTGTAAATGATGGCCCGGAACAGCTTCGTGATACCACGTTGAAACTAAGTGCCAACTGCTTACTTCATCTTTACCCAACATTGGAATCCATGTTGTACCTGGGCGTGATAAATCCTCTGAAGGTGGGTTGTAGTAAGGCGCGGATGCACTTCCTTCGGGAGCAAGTCGAGCTTCACAGATCTTGATGCGGTCATCGATTTCGAAGTATTCACCATCCATGCGTTTAATTGCCGCATCCGTGAAATCCTGCAAGTACTTAATAACATTTTCTTTACCCTTGATTACATACTTTGGATCATGATCAAGGTGATCTGCAACTTCGCGCAATGTTTTCGCACCTGGCTTAATCTGTTCAGCGATTTCCCACATGCGCTCGTTTATTGCCTTGAGATCTGCCATACCCCACTCATATGTTGCGCGAAGATCTAATTTCGCACCAGTGAAATACCGTGCCCATACTGCATAGCGTTCTTCGCCAACTGCATCTTCGGGAGTTGCAATTGGAAGATACTCATTTTTTAAGAATTCAGCGGTTTCGGCAGCCGCGATTTCGGCCAACTTTGCGTTTGAATGCATCACAGGATATTTGCCATCGGCATCAAAATTTGCTGCCATGGCACTAAATCCACCCTTTGCATAGCTTTCTAACTGTTCGATTACGCCGCGGACTTGACGTTGTGCAGTTGTTTTTCCGTTCGCGGCAATCTCTTTGATAGCACCGATCCAAGACTTATAAGCGCCATCGACGGCTGCTAAACGTTTAGCGATGTTGTCGAAATCTTGATCACTGCTCTTTGGCATTAATTCAAAAATTGAACGCACATTTGATGGCGGTGACGTAAGAACATTCCAGAGGACAAAAGATTCTTGGCTATCGTGGAGAGCAAGGGAAGATTCCAACCGCTCTTGCATCACGGTTTGAGCGATTCGATCAATTTCATCAATAGGCTGCATCGCCAACAACTTCTTCAAAGTTTCACGGGTTAGTGCCGCAGATTTCTCGGCTCCTGCGATTGAAAAGTCGTCGAGCTTGTCCTGGTTTAAGCCATTGCCAAGATAGGTGCAGTCCATCGGACTAAGCGCGGCCGCATCATCAATAAAGGTGTGGCTGAGTTCAAAGATAGGGGATCTAAATGTCATGGGAGATTCTTATCAGCGCGCCAAGCATTTGTCGATACAACCCGATGCGACAACTAGTACGCTCGCCTTATGACACAGCAACCTGTGGTGCCTCCTAAGTTACGCGGCTGGTTTCATTTGGGTGCAACCCCTGCAGTAGTTATCGCTTCTTTAGTCCTTTTCATTCTGAGCAAAGAATCTCTTAAGTTCGCGGTTGCAATTTATTCAATCACGGCAATTATGTTATTTAGTGTTTCAGCGGTTTATCACCGTGTTCCCTGGGTTCCTGCCAAAAAGAAGATTTGGCGGCGTTGGGATCATGCAAATATTAATTTACTAATTGCTGGTTCGTACACACCATTTGCTGTTGCATTGCTTGAAGGACGCAGTAGAAATATTCTCTTGCTTGTAGTTTGGATTGGTGCAGCGGTCGGTGTTGGTCTTCGAGTCTTTTGGTTAAATGCCCCTCGATGGCTCTACGTTGCTAACTACTTATTACTAGGCTGGGTCGCAATTGTTTATACGCCTGCCCTGTATCGTGCCGGTGGTTTATGGGTACTACTTCCCATTCTCATCGGAGGGCTTTTCTACTCAATTGGTGCAATTTTCTACGCCCTCAAGCGCCCGGGCCGTGACGCAAAATACTTTGGTTTCCACGAGCTCTTCCATATTTTCGTTTTGGCTGCCTGGATTTCGCAATACGTAGCGATTTCAGTGGCGATTTACACCAAGTAAGGCCTTGCTCTAACCTAAGGCTCTCATTCCAACGAGCTGCGAGGTACGACAATGGCTGAGAAAAACTCCTTCCTTAACTGGGTCGGATTTAAAGGCGATGAACCAGAAGCGCCTTCATCGGTTGATCGAATTCGCGAGTTGGAAGCCCAGCTTGCAGATCTAAAATCTCGTCGCGATATCACCGGTCTTAGTAAAGAAGAGTTTGAAATTCTGGCGACCGAAACCGCGATGTCGATGATTAAATCTGCCCAGGCCCGCGAAAGTAAAGCCCAATCGGTTGCCACTCGACTAATTGCAGAAACAAATCGGACAACTAAAGAAGAGATTGATGCCGCCGATGCAAAGGCACGATCAATTCTTAGCAATGCCGAAACTCGCGGACGTAAGTACATTCAAACCGCCGAAACCGAGGCCGAGGAAAAACTTTCTCAAGCCGAAGCCGAAGCCGAAGCCCTTCTTGAGAGCAAGAAGCGCGAAGCAACTGCGGTTTCAACGGCTGCTCGCCGTGAAGGTGAGCGCCTTGTTAGTGAGGCGACGGGGGAAGTTTCAAACTACCGTCAATGGCTAACGGGAGTAATGGGTGAGGCAGAGCGCCTGTACAAGATTCAAACTCAATCTTTAGATGCTGCAGAGTCTGCAATTCAACAATCTCGCGCACGCCTTGAATCTGCATTCACTCGCCTTGCTGAATTGCAACAACACGTTGTGGAAAATTTGAATCCCGATGACACGATAATTAATCCTGGCCCAATTCGGGTGGCCAGTGAGCGCACAAAGCCTGAGCTTGCGGCACCACGAAAGAGCGCAAAGAAACCAACCAAGAAAGCAGCAGTAAAGAAAACTGCACCACGTAAGTAATTTATTGTGGCCACTCCCCGCGGTATCCGTTATATCCCTGCAATAGATGGATTACGCGCTGTAGCAGTAGTAGCAGTGATGTTGTATCACTTAGGAGTTACCTGGATACCTGGTGGATTTCTAGGTGTTGATCTATTTTTTGTAATCTCTGGATATGTGATTACTAGACTCTTACTTGATTCAATTCAACGAAGCGGCGGACTAGATCTACGTGCATTCTATAAAGCACGGTTCCGCAGATTATTTCCTCCACTTATATTTATGATCCTAGTAACGCTTATTTACATAGGAATTTGGGCACCGGAAACAATGCGCCGGTTTGTTAGTGACAGCCCTTTCGCTCTCATTGGCGGCATGAATTGGTGGTTAGTTTTTCGTCATACCGATTATTTCGACTCAATCGCGCGTCCTCCTTTGTTGCAGCACACATGGTCCCTAGGCGTAGAAGCTCAGTTCTATCTTGTTTGGCCATTGATTTTGCTCTTAGTTCTCCGTCAATTTGGTAAAGGCAAGATTCCTGGAGCTGCATTATTTATCGCTGCAATCTCTGGAATCACTCTATTTATAGTCTCGCTCACATTTGATGCAGCCAATACATCCCAAGTAAGCCATGTTTACTTTGGCACTGATACCCACAGCATTGGCTTATTTTTGGGGGCAGCACTTGCAGTGAGTTGGGTTCCGCAAAACCTACAAGAAAAGGTTGATAAACGTGCTCAGGATTTTATTGATGGAATCGGAGTTCTTGGATTTATAGGATTGATAGGAACATTCCTCTTTGTAAATGAATCTGACCCGACACTCTATAAATTAGCTTTTCCATTAGCTGGAATCTTCGGGTGCGCAATCTTGACCAGTATCGTGCACCCTGCATCGCGATTTGCTCCAATCCTTAGCAGTAAAGCGGCGGTCTGGATTGGCGAACGTTCTTACGCAATTTACTTATGGCACTGGGTTGTATTTCAAGTAACACGTCCGACCGTAGATTTAGAAGGTTCTGTATGGGCTTTATATACATTGCGAATTCTAATTGTCTTTGCATTAGCCGATATATCTCTTCGAGTTATTGAACTCCCAGTTCGTAGTGGTCTTGTTGAATACTGGTTTAAGGGAATGAAATATAGAACCAGAAATGTTCAGCGCCGGCAAAAGGCAGTGCTTGTATCGATGTCAATTTTTCTTGTTGTTGGATCATCTTTAATAAGTGCCCACGCTATTTCCCAAAGCGATAAAGAGATGGCGATAGTTAAAGAACAGTTGACCCAACCTGCACAACCCACTGCTGAAATATCAGCGGCAAAATCTGGTGGTCTCTGGGTAACTGGTGACTCAGTAATACTTGGAATTCATTACGAACTTGAATCCCGTAGCCATATCGCACTACTCAATGCACGTGTAGGCCGACAAGCCCCCGAACTCTTAGATGTAATGAAGCGGGACAAGGCAAATGTTATTGATTCTGCAGTTATTTTTAATCTTGGAAATAACAATAAATTAACCAGTGAACAAGTCGCTGCTATTTTTGAAGAAGTTAAAGATCAACCAAAGATTATTGTTGTAAATACTGCGGTTCCAAGAGGTTGGCGAGACGAAAACAATCGGCTGATTTCACAATATGCCGCAATTTATCGAGCAACTGTTGTTGATTGGGCATCTATTTCAGCAGGCCATCCAGAATTTTTTGCACCTGATGGGGTTCACTTAGTTCCAGCTGGAGTGCGCGCTTATGTGGATGCAATTACTTCAGCACTTTAAATAATTCATAGTTTTTAAAATGGAAAATAAAAACCCCTCACCAAATGATGAGGGGTTTTTAATAAAATACTTGTTACTTAAATTCACCAGGGATTCCAAAGACAGTTGCTGATGCAGTCTGTCCATCTGTGTAAACAGAAGAAACGCGGAACTGAGTCCAACCAGCACTACCGCTTTTTGAAACGGCTTGCATTAATTGATCTGCAGGCACGGTTGCAATTGTTGTCCAATCGCCAACTCCGTTTGCACGAATTTCAACGTTATATCCAGTTAGGCCTTCAGTTGCAGATGGTGCAACCCAGCGAAGATTTAATCCATCAGCAGTTTTAAGTGCGACAAACTTTGAAGGAGCTTCAACGGCTGCGACTGCTGCTGATTCAGATGGTGAAGCAGATGCGCTTGCAGATTCTGAAGCAGATGCGCTTGCAGATGCTGAAGGAATGGACGGTGCCGCTGCACCATCGTCGCCTTCAGAACCTGACTTTGACCAAACGATGGCTGCAAGCAAAACAATTCCTACAACTACAGCAAATACGACACGTCCTGAAGTACCTTGCTTAGGAGTAGCGGCAGGCTTTGCAGTTACTGGAGCTGGTTTTGTAACTACTGGAGCAGAAACAACGGGGCGTGCAGTGGTGGTTGCAACTGGTGTTACAACCTTATTAGGAGCGGTTTTCTTGGCTACTCTTTTAACGGGAGCTTTCTTAGCAACCTTTTTAACGGGAGCTTTCTTAGCAACCTTCTTGACTGCAGTTTTTTTAGCAGCTGCCTTCTTAGCCGGTGCCTTCTTGGCAGCCTTCTTTACTGCGCTCTTCTTTACTACACGCTTAGCGGTTGTCTTTTTCTTTGCAACAGATTTCTTTGCAACAGATTTCTTAGCGGCAGCCTTCTTAGCCGGTGCCTTCTTGGCAACCTTCTTTGCTGCGGTCTTCTTCTTTACGGCCACGAGAACTCCTTGGATAGCGGTGCGCACGCCATAAACGTGCGTCGATAGGCAAAGGTTACCCCAGGCTCCCCAGCATTGTGATGACATGTGGCGCAATAGCCCGTAAAGCTTTTCCCCGGTGACTAACTGAATCCTTGGCTTGCGGGCTCATTTGCGCACTAGAAATACTCATTCCGACCGGGGCAAAAATAGGGTCGTAGCCAAAACCTTGCTCCCCGATCGGTGCGTGCAAGATTCGCCCATAAAAAAGCCCCTCCTCAACATGGTGACGGCCATCGGGAAGAGCCAATGCAGCAACACATGTGAAATGCGCGGTGCGCTCTTTTTCGGGAACATCTTTTAGTTGAAAGAGAATCTTTTCCAGATTTGCTTGATCATCTCCATGACGTCCTGCCCACCTTGCGGAGTAAATTCCCGGATCGCCATTGAGAGCATCTACACACAAACCCGAATCATCAGAAATAGATGGTAAACCTGTTGTCTCTGCGGTGTAGCGTGCCTTGAGTAAGGCATTTTCTTCAAAGGTCGAACCAGTTTCCTCGACATCAACTAAATCTGGAAACTCATCAACCCCGAGCAAATTAATCTCACCCGGTGCAAGCGCATCCAAAATTCGGCGAAACTCAATAATTTTGCCTTGGTTTCGAGTCGCCAATACAAGTGTATGGAGCACTACTGAGCGAGAACTTCTCTTTGTAAGTCTCTCAAGCTTGCGCACCCATCGACGGCCAAATCTAGTAATTGGTTAAGTAGTGCGCGATCGAAAGGCACGCCTTCAGCCGTTCCCTGAACCTCGATAAAACGACCATCCCCAGCAACCACAACATTCATATCGGTGTCCGCGCGGACATCTTCTTCATAACAGAGATCGAGCATTGGCACACCATCAATGATTCCAACACTCACCGCAGCAACTGAATCGCTAAGCGGATTTGCTCCTTGCTTAATGTGACCCTGTGCCTTGGCCCATGCAATTGCATCGGCAAGTGCAACGTATGCCCCGGTTATAGCAGCCGTGCGAGTGCCGCCATCGGCCTGTAAAACATCGCAGTCAATAACGATTGTGTTTTCGCCAAGTTCTTTCATATTTACAACTGCACGAAGCGAGCGTCCAACTAAACGGGAAATCTCTTGAGTGCGTCCGCCTAACTTTCCTTTAACGCTTTCACGATCAGAGCGTGTGTGAGTAGCACGTGGCAACATTGAATACTCTGATGTTACCCAGCCATTTCCAGAGTCCTTTAACCATCGCGGGACTCCTGGTGAAAAAGATGCAACGCATAACACTCGAGTCTTACCAAACTCAACAAGAACGGATCCTTCGGCATGGTCTAACCATCCACGAGTAAATTTAATTTCGCGCAGGTCATTTACTTCTCGTCCATCATTGCGTGCCATGTCGTGCTCCTATGTAGTGTGAGGTCTAGAGATCTTGGTGTTCTACCCGAGTTACTTCTGGCCCTAGGAAGCGTCGAGCTAAGCTTTCAAAAGCTTGTGCATCGCCAGTTGCTAAGAATTTGTGTGTAGGTGCACCGCTATCAGCTGCGCGCAATAAATTATTTTCTACCAAAGTGCGGTAGAGATCTTTTGCAGTTTCTTCTGCACTTGAAACTAATGTGACGCCTTCACCCATTACATAAGAGATAACGCCTGTAAGTAATGGGTAATGAGTGCATCCCAAAACCAAAGTGTCCACGTTGGCCGCCATAACTGGTTCAAGATATTCACGTGCAATCTTTGTAATCTCGGCACCAGAAGTTTCGCCACGTTCCACGAACTCAACAAATAATGGACATGCGATAGAAGTAATCTCTAATTGAGGGGCTGCAGCGAATGCGTCGAGATACGCCTTCGAATCAACGGTTGCACGTGTGCCTATTACTCCAATATGCCCACTTCGAGTAGCTGCCACTGCACGCCGAACCGCTGGTTGAATAACCTCAATTACTGGAATGGAATAACGTTCACGTGCATCTCGAAGCATCGCAGCACTGGCGGTATTGCAGGCGATAACGATGGCTTTAACGCCCTGATCTACAAGAAAATCTAAAGTTTCTAATGCAAATTCTCGAACTTCGGCTAATGGGCGCGGACCATAAGGACCACGAGCAGTATCGCCAATATAAATAGTAGATTCATTTGGAAGCTGATCCAGAATTGCTCTTGCAACGGTGAGCCCGCCTACTCCTGAATCGAAGATTCCAATTGGGGCATCACTCACGGTGCAACTCTACAGTGGGCGTGCAGCGAAAACTAAATAGCTTCATCCATGAGCGCCAGAATTAACGACTCTTGAAGCCAGCCCAGCCAACTGTAAACGGCATAAACGCCACGCATCGGATCATCAGGTGCCAAGAGCTCTAACTCCTCGTGGCTATTTTGTTCAACTTTTAAACGAACACCCAGCGCTAATCGGATGTCATTCATGGCACCGAGCCAATCATTTGCACCATCATGGTCAACTTCGATGATTCCATCGACTGCAGTTATTAAACCCATTCGCATCGACATCGAATGTCCATACTTCTTTGCGCGTAATGTCAATTCGGTATAGCGCCGAAACTCAGATGCATCTGCTTGATCTGCATATGCATTGGGTAGCAAACGCAAAAGAACTTCATCTTCTGGTGGTGAATCATGGGAAGTAATTCCGACCATCGCAGCCAACGGATCTTCAACGTGGTTGTCGCTACGTTCTCCTAATAACTCAATTATCTGTTCAACGAGATTCGTTAAGACCTCGCACTCTGACTCTGAAAAATGTGCAATAAAGGCATTATCACCATGTCGATGAAAGCCATGCGCCTCATTTGAATCAGATGTTGTCATAACGCCTGATCCCCTCGTTGCAATGTTGCCCATAACCCATATTCATGAAGTCTTGCGACATCGTGCTCCATCTCTTCACGACTACCGGTTGAAACAACAGCTTTTCCTTCTGTGTGAACTTTCATCATTAACTGGTGGGCTTTCTCTTTTGTATATCCAAAAAGCTCCATCAAAACATAAGTAACGTAGGTCATTAAGTTCACGGGGTCATCCCAAACAATTGTCACCCACGGCCTATCTGCGCTAAATATCTCTTTTAATGCCTCGTCAATTTTCGCCTCGACTGACTCATCTACTTTGACCATATTTAACGCACCACCACAGAAAATGGCGTTGAAAAGATTTGCTCATTCTTAGTTGTTATCTGAATTCGCAATTTCACTACGCCCTTCTTGTTCTCAATATAACTAGTGGTGAATCCACCGTCGCCCCCTGTTGTTGTAACGGTTCCTATATTTTGCCATTTGCCGAGTGAATATCTCTGAACTAAAACGTTTTGACCGGCAACTACTGGAAGCAAAGTACCTTTAACAGTAAGTGCTTGTCCGTGTTTAACTGTTGTTGGCCGGTCCAGCAAAATACGAGAGAGCAGCACAACTCTCTCTTCAGAGCTTACGGACTCTGAACGCTCCCAACTTCCTTCAGTATTCAATCTAAAAGAGGCAGTACTTGCGATAGTAACTGGAACACTTAAAGTTCCATCGGTAGCGGTAATTAAATCGGCAATTGTGGTCCATGTATTTTCAGATTCTCGCTTCATCTGCAATGCCACGGGGATTCCGGAAATGGGCGATTTATCTTTCAAAGTAATCACTCCATTAAGAGTGAAGTTTCCGCCATAGTAAAGATTCTTATTTGTTATATCGCTAATAGTCAACGAACTTATTACTGTGTCAGGTGCAATTGCCAATGCAACGCTTCTTATTGCAGTAGTAGCAGCAGGATCTTCCATTCCTAAAGTCCATAGAGCTGCGCCTCCCAACCGATACTTTGCAACAAGGTTCATGCGCTCTTGATAGCTGCGTTCATTTTGGTACCAAACTGTTCGACCCACTGTGCATGATGTCGCTGCGCCTTTTGCGGATAAGCCATTAAAACTCTGAGTGTACGAATAAGTTGCCTCGCTACTTTTTTCATCAAAGACGGGCGTAGCCTGATCTATCGCAGCCTTTGTTGTTGCGTAATTCATTTTGAATGTAGCTGCTTTGGCACCGGCCGTTAATCCTGGAGGTGCCGATACTGGACAAGTCCCCGTTACTGAAGTGATCCAGTCTCGACCATAACCTGGAAGTCCAATAAACACTTTCGAGGCGGGCATAATCGAGATTGCGTACTTTAAAGTTTTTTCGGTCCACGTGATTGGACCGATTGGACCTGGTTTAGCTACCGAGTAGTCATAGGTCATAATTCTCAATCGATCAATGCTGGAAGCGATTTCCGCCCACGAATAAACGTAGTAACCCTTTTGAGTTTCAACTGGATCAAATGAATATGGCACCGAGATTGAAAGTATCTTTTGCTGAGAATGAAGGGCTGCACTTAACTCTTTAACAAAGAGCACCCAGTTAGGTGCAGTCTTTGTCCACGTTGTATTTGAATCTACAAAAGCAAAACCTTCAAAATCCAAATCAATTCCATCAAATGAATTCTTATTAACTAAATCGACGATTGATTTAACAATGGTCGTGCGCACATCGGCCTTAGATAAATAACCCGAAAGCACTAATTTATCTGTGCCATCAGTAATGGTGGGAATAAGTTGCAAACCAGCTTTTCTCATCAAACACAAAGTGTCTGCGATGGGCCAGGATGGGTTGGCCGTTGAATAATCATCTCGAATCAATGATGGACTCTTAAGCGTGTACCAAAAGGGCATTACCTCCTTCATAAGATCTTTATTTGTAAATAGATATGAAGAATTCAACGCGGCGATATCAGTAGGTGAATATTCGCTGTCGTCACAGGTAACTGGAGAACCAGGCGATGGAGTTGGAAGGGTTGGTAACTTCTTAATGAAGGGCATCACGGTTTTGACTGAGTAATAAGGAATCCAGCCACTTACTAATTTGCGGGGTGGGTTATCGATTGCCCAGGCATTAGAGACAAACGCTGCCAATAAAACACTTACAAGAGCGATGTAAGAACTTCGCCTCATAATTACTTATCTTCAGGTTCGGGTTTTAATCCTGCGTAAATCTCTTTACAAGTTGGACAGATTGGATATTTTTCTGGATCGCGCGATGGAATCCATTTCTTGCCACACAAAGCACGTACCGCTTTACCGGTTACCGCCGACTCTGTAATTTTTTCTTTTTTAACATAATGTGCAAAGCGGTCGTGCCCGCCATCATCTTCTTGGAGGTCAGGTCTAGTTAAGAGATCGGTATCTGACTCCGTCTCAATTCCGCGCTTTCCAAAGAGGCCCATAAGGTGGATAAGAATACCTTTGGTGATGGCAAAACTACCTAGTAGAATTGGCAAATGAAGGACTTACTGCGCACACAAGATCTCAGTCGCGATGATGTAGAGCTTTTACTTGAAACTTCCGCGGCATTTGCCGAAGATCCGCTCCGCTCCAAAAGCGCACTGGCAAATAAAACTGTTGCAATCTATATGACCAAACCTTCCACTCGGACCCGTCTGTCATCGGAAACTGCCGTTGCACACTTAGGCGGAACTCCCATCTTTATCCGCGGAGATGAGCTCCAACTTGGCCGCGGGGAAACAATTGCTGACACGGCAAAGATTATTAGTGGGTACTGCAGTGCTTTGATTATTAGAACATTTGCACAAGCCGATGTAGATGAACTTGGTGCCAATGCCAGCATTCCAGTTATTAATGCATTAACCGATGATGATCATCCAACTCAGTTACTTGCAGATTGGTTAACGATTCGTGAAAACTTTGGAAAAGATATTTCCGGTCGCAAATTTGTTTATCTTGGCGATGGAAACAACATGTCACATGCGTGGCTAATCATGGGTGCGATCATGGGTGCACATGTAGTTGCTGCAACTCCAACAGGTAAGTGGGCGCCAAATGCAGCTGTTGTCGAAACTGCAAAACAAATTGCTGCATACAGTGGCGGAAAAGTTGAAGTGCTTCATGATCCAGAAGCTGCATCAAAAGATGCATCGGTCTTATACACCGATGTATGGATGTCGATGGGAGATTCTGAAAGTGATCGCGCAGAGAAAGTGCTAGCACTCTCGCCTTTCGCAGTAACTGAGAATTTATTCTCACTAACAAATAAAGATTCAATATTCATGCATTGTTTACCTGCTCACAGAGGTGAAGAAGTTGAAGCATCTGTAATTGATGGTCCACGTTCAGTAATTTGGCGTGAGGCATATCATCGTCGTACAACGATTCAATCGCTCTTATTTCACCTTACGAAGGGTGACTTGAAAGGCGCAAACCACTAGCATTTGATTCATGCGTGTAGTCGTCCCGAAAGAAATTAAAGATGGTGAAAAGCGCGTGGCGCTTGTTCCCGATGTCATTAACAAACTAACTCGACTTGGATTTGATGTTGTTATCGAATCTGGTGCCGGAGTTCAATCGCAAGCAACAGATGCAGAATTCAAAGCAGCTGGTGCAACGATCTCCGATAGTGAAGTACTCAGCACTGCTGATGCTGTTCTATCGGTCCAACCTTTAACACCTGCCCAGATGGCTAAGTTAAAGAGCGGTGCAATCACCGTTTCGTTTCTTTCTCCAGTAACTGCAGTTGATTCAATCGATGCTGCAGCAACTGCCGGAGTTACTGCGTTTTCACTTGAACTTGTTCCACGTATTTCACGTGCACAATCAATGGATGCACTTACTTCACAGGCGCTGTGCGCTGGTTATCGCGCAGTGTTAGTTGGCGCTGAATTATCACCACGGTTTTTCCCAATGCTCATGACAGCAGCTGGAACAGTTACACCAGCACAAGTACTTGTTCTTGGTGCAGGTGTTGCAGGTTTGCAAGCAATCGCAACGGCTCGTCGACTAGGTGCAGTTGTTTCTGCATACGATGTTCGCCCGGCATCTGCCGATGAAGTTCGTTCAATGGGTGCATCCTTTATTGAACTCGAACTTGAATCACTTGAAGGCACTGGCGGATATGCCCGTGAGATGACAGAGGATCGCGCAGCTAAGCAACGCGAACTTTTGACTCCTTACATTGCAAAATCTCATGTTGTTATTACAACTGCGGCAGTTCCAGGTCGCCAAGCACCTCGCTTGATGACGCAAGCAATGGTTGACTCAATGGGCCCAGGAACAATCATCATCGACTTAGCTGCAGAAACTGGCGGAAACGTTGAAGGTTCAAAGCCTGGTGAGATTGTTACGACATCTGGTGGAGTAAAGATTTGGGGAGCCAAAGATGTTCCTAGCCAACTTCCATTCCACGCTTCCTTCTTATATTCACGCAACGTAGTCAATCTCTTAACGCTCTTTACAAAGGCGGCAAAAGATGGCGAAGCTGTTGGATTTAACCTTGATTTTGATGATGAAATTATTAATGGTGCCGCGGTAACACACGGTGGATCACGAAGAGGAGCCAAGTAAATGGAGCCGATGGCAATCGTTTCAATCTTTGTATTAGCGGTCTTCGTTGGTTTCGAAGTCGTTTCTAAAGTTTCCTCTACTTTGCACACACCTCTTATGTCTGGTGCTAATGCAATCCACGGAGTCATCTTGGTCGGCGCGATCATTGTTGCTGATCACAGTTCAACAAACCTTGAACTAGGCCTAGCAGTTGCCGCAATTGTTCTAGCAACGATCAACATGGTCGGCGGCTTCGTCGTTACCGATCGAATGCTTGAAATGTTCAAAGGAAATAAAAAATGAGCCGCACGCTGTATGACCTCGTAGGCCTTGCCGCAGGTGTGGCATTTATCCTTGCGCTCAAAGGTTTATCTCACCCAAAGACTGCCCGTCGAGGAAACTTGATTGGTGCCTTTGGTGCCACTTTGGCAACTTTAGTTGTCTTCTTCTATGCCAACCCAGGCTCATCACTTCCACTCAATAACTTAGGCTGGATTCTTGGCGCAATGGTTGTTGGTCTAGCTATTGGTGTTCCAGCAGCTCGCAAAGTTCAGATGACACAGATGCCACAACTTGTTGCACTATTTAATGGTGTGGGTGGTGGCGCAGCTGCATTGGTAGCAATCGTTGAATATCTCCACCTTGGACCTAAGGCAACCACTGCTGAAGTTATCTTCACAGTATTTACGGTCATCGTCGGCTGTGTTTCATTCAGCGGATCGGTTATTACATTCTTGAAGCTTCAAGAGTTAATGACTACTCGCCCAGTGGTCTTCCCAGCCGGTCGTTTCATCATCGCCGCTACTTTAGTGAGCGTTTTGGGTGTTGGCGTCTGGGTTGTTTCAGCTCTTGGAACTACCCCGCTATTAGTTCTAGCTGGTTTGTCACTGCTATTTGGTGTTCTCTTCGTGCTTCCAGTTGGTGGCGCAGATGTTCCAATTGTTATCTCACTTTTGAATGCATTCACTGGTTTAACTGTGGCAGCAAGCGGTTACGTGCTCGATTCAGTTCTATTGATCATCGCAGGTACTTTAGTTGGCGCATCAGGAACAATCTTGACTCGCAAAATGGCCGAAGCAATGGGACGTTCGCTATTTGGAACTCTCTTCGGGGCCTTTACTGCAAAGCCACAAGATGCAGCGGGAACTGGCGAAGAACGCCCGGTTCGTTCAGGTTCACCTGATGACGTTGCAATCTTGCTTAACTATGCACGTCGCGTTGTTATCGTTCCTGGATTTGGTTTAGCTGTTGCGCAAGCACAACACACCGTTCGCGAACTTGCCGACATGATGATTGCAAAAGGCATTGATGTTGCTTATGGAATTCACCCAGTTGCAGGTCGTATGCCAGGACACATGAACGTTCTGCTTGCAGAAGCAAATGTTCCTTACGAACAACTAGCTGAAATGGATGAAGTTAACCCAACATTCGGCCAGACCGATGTGGCCATTGTTATTGGTGCAAACGACGTTGTTAACCCAGCGGCGCAGACATCACCAGGTTGCCCAATTTATGGAATGCCAATTTTGGAAGTTAACCAGGCAGCAAACATCATCTTCCTAAAGCGTTCAATGCGTCCAGGTTTTGCTGGAATTGAAAATGAGCTGCTTTACGATCCAAAGACGATGCTCCTGTTTGGTGATGCCAAGGCTTCACTGACAAAGGTTGTATCTGCGCTTAAAGCTCTCTAGAAGTTAACAAAGAGTCGGGGTTTCCTTCGGGAGGCCCCGATTTTCTTGTTAAGAAGTTCTTCGAAATCCAACTTGCTGGTAGTTGAAAGTTCAACTACTCTTGGGATTAACGAAGGAGAGTTGAGATGCCAGCTGTAAGTGTTGCCGATATAACTGTTTTGCCTCGCGTTAGCGAAGTTCCTGGTGCGCGTGCGCGTTCGGTGAAGAGCATTACAACTGCGCCGCAAGGTTTTGAAGGTGAAGGCTTCCCTGTTCGCCGTGCATTTGCTGGCGTTGATTTAGCAGAGCTTGATCCCTTTATTCACTTAGATCAAATGGGTGAAGTTGAATATGCACCGGGTGAACCAAAGGGAACGCCTTGGCATCCTCACCGCGGTTTTGAAACAGTTACATACATTATTGATGGAATCTTTGACCACAAAGATAACAACGGTGGTGGCGGAACAATTTCCAATGGCGATACGCAATGGATGACTGCTGGTGCTGGAATTCTTCACATTGAAACTCCCCCAGAACATTTAGTGATGAGCGGTGGCTTGTTCCACGGTTTTCAACTGTGGGTGAATCTTCCAGCAGCAAAGAAATGGTCGGCACCTGCTTATCAAGATGTTCGTGCAAAGGATGTTGCACTACTTTCTTCTAGCGATGGTGGAACTTTGATTCGCGTCATTGCAGGTGAAGTTGATGGCCATGCAGGACCAGGAACAACTCAGACTCCAATCACTTTGATTCATGCAACTGTTGCCGCCGGTGCCGAACTTCGTTTGCCATGGCGCCGTGATTACAATGCATTGGTTTACACAATGGCCGGTCATGGTTTTGTTGGAGCAGAAGAACGACCAGTTCACACCGGTCAGTTAACAACCTTTGGCGATGGTGACACAATTGTTGTTCGCGCTGCTAATCAACAAGAGTCGCGCTCTCCTGCGATGGAGTTATTTATTCTCGGTGGCGCACCAATTAAGGAACCTGTTGCATGGATGGGGCCTTTCGTGATGAATACAAAACGTGAAGTTTTACAAGCATTCGAGGATTTCCAAAAGGGTTTACTGGGCACAATTCCAGCGATTTATAAGGATGATGCAAAGAAACCTTTGAATCGCAGTGGTGCAGGAACCAAACTTGGTGGAGATTCAAAAGCTAAAGATGAGAGTACCCAGGACGTATTGGATGTTCATGGTGCGCCAACTGATCTTCAAGAAGGCTAAGTCTGTTTTAGAAACCTGTTGATAACTTAGATTTCTGTCAGTGGCTATCGAAATAGTCATCTTTATGACAAGCGCCAAGATTTATTCTTTTAAAGAGGGATCACATAGCGCCGACTCGCAACAAGATTGCGCCATCTTGCAACAAGATTGCGCAATCTCCGATCAAAATGGTGAGCTTCATGTTCAATCTTTACTTACCTCAGCTCCCGGAATTGCCGCCCTCACTGCGCTGGTAGCTATTGATCCCTTCAAACTCACGCCCTCTTTTCGCATTGATTACTTAACAGCTCTAGAGCGTCAAACCGCTTGGTTGCAGGCAATTATGCAAAGGGCGATAGTTGCGGTGGCAGGTAATGAATCAAGCAGTACCGATAAAATCTGGGATGGCGTGGATGAGGCAGAGCGCGAAGATATTGCGACCGCCTTGCGCCTTTCACCAAATACCGCACAGCTACGAATTGATGTAGCGCGCACTCTTGTTAATCACTTACCAAATACATGTTCGGCGTTAGCGATGGGCGAGATTTCTTCATCGCATGCAACTGTTATCGCTAAGGAAACAGCCGCTGCTATTCGGGACGGTTTAAGTGAGTATGCGATTTATCAAGTTGAAGAAAAGGCGTTGAGTTTTGCTGAATTCCACACACCGGGCCAATTAGCAAATAAAGTTCGAACAACTATTGCGCAGTTAGCTCCTGCAGAGTTTGAAAAAGTAGTAGATCGGGCGCGCGAAACACGTCGAGTAAGTTGCTACAACGATGCCGATGGAATGGCCACTGTGGTTGCCATATTGCCCGCCCAGGATGCGCAAATTGTGATGAAATCCATCGAAGCTTACATATTGAAGATGAATGCCAAAGATGAGCGCGAGAACAGCGAAATCTTTTCCGGAGTTAATGGTGCCGGAGTTAATGGTGCCCAAACACCGTTGGAAGCACGCTTGGAAACTGCAACATGGTCTTTGCTTTCAGCAGATAACAAACGAGCCGATGCACTCACTGCAATTCTCTCAGCTGCACTCTCTGACTCAGTGAAAACTGTTACGCCGCACCGTCGCCCGGTAACAGTAAATGTAACAATCGATCTTCCAACTTTGATGGGTTTAGCTGAAAATCCCGGTCAACTATCTGGATATGGTGCTATTCCTGCATCAGTTGCACGTGAATTAGCCTCAGATGCAACATGGAAAAGATTTATCACTGATCCTTTAACTGGAAATCTTTTGGACTATGGAAGGGAGAAATATGAACCACCTCAAGCGTTAGTTGATTTCCTTTTAGCCAGAGATCGGAGTTGTCGTTTCCCGGGTTGTCGACAATCTGCAACTCGAAGCGATATTGATCATGCCCAAAGCTGGGAAGAAGGTGGAGAAACTAATATCGAAAACCTTGGTCTTTTATGTCGACGTCACCATAGATTGAAAACCCATGGGCGATGGGGCTTAGTTAGTAATATCGATGGCTCATGTGAGTGGACCTCCCCTGCTGGCAAAAAATATTTTGTGCCCGCTCGTCCCATTAATGAAAGCGTCTAATATTTCCCTCACCGCAAACTCGATCTTTCCCTCACCGCATGATCGGGGATTACTTTGGTGCATACTTGCCAAATGATTTGGTGGCCAACAGAAGTTCCGACCCTTACACACGGTCTAATCACGTTGCGCGCTCCAAAGGCTAGTGATATTCCGCAGATCTTTGAGGGTGTTCAAGATCCAATAATTCCACAATTCACCCGCATCCCTTCAAATTACTCATTAGCTAACGCCGAGTTCTATGTGCGCGAAAGATCTCCTAATGCTTTTGCCAATCAAACTGAGCTTCAATTAGCGGTTCAGTATGGCAACGGGGATGACGCACGTTTTGCCGGAGCGTTCTCCTTTCACAGCATGGATCTACGCGAGCATGTCGCTGAGATTGGTTACTGGCTGGCGGCACCTATGCGAGGCAAAGGTATTGGAACTGCAGCAACAAAAATCTTGTCGAACTATGGTTTTGAAACCATTGGTTTTGAACGGATTGAAGCGATTGTAAACGTCGAAAATACTGCATCTCGTAGACTTCTCGAAAACTCTGGGTATACGCTTGAAGGAATCATGCGAAAGAAATCCCGCAAAGAGGATGGGGCTCAAATAGATATGGCTCTGTACTCAGCAATTCGAGCAGATTGGCAAGGTCTTTAAATGGAAAGTTTGGCAGTTGTCGTAGCCATACTATTTCTGATTGCAATAATCTCCGGGCCAATTGCAATTGGAATTTCGCGAATTAAAACACGCAGCTTCATAGGATTAATTTTTAAACGAATTCTGCACGGTTTATTTATTCTGATGGGAACCATGGTTGGCGGACAGTGGATCCTAATTCCAGGATTACCGCTATTCGCACGAATAGTTGGAGTTGGATCAATCTATTTTTGCTACATCGCAAGTCGAAATGAATACTTTCCAGAGTTCAGAGTTTTTGCAATTATTACAGAGAAAATTAATGCCTTGCTTGCACGAAAAGATTTGAAAACCATTCCGGTTCGTAAAAGAACTCTCGAAAATAAAGCAGTTTTTGGACCAGCGGCTAAATGGAGAAATGGTGGACGTAGCAGTGGAAGAGATGGACATGGGCCTGGCGGTCAGCATTAACTACCAGTTTTACAAAGCCTAGTAATTATTTTAAATCCATTGAATCACTTTGAATCACTTTGAATGACTGGGTTTAGTCCGCATTAATAGGTTATCCACAATTTGAAAGTAATCGGTTTACATCAGCTAACTCTGACTAATCTGCGCAAATGATTACAAAAACTATAAAACTAGCGACACCACAATCTCGAATTTATGCTTTTCTAGCTGAGTTGGCAATCAGCATTCTCACTCTTGGTATCGGATGGCTAATTTGGTCAGCCTATGCGTGGGGCAAAGGCACAACTCCGGGACACCAACTCTTAAAACACCAAATTGTAAATGTTGAAACTAATCAACCTCTTTCTTGGGCGCAGATGGCAGTTCGAGAGTTACTTTTCAAGGGAGTGATTGGCGGAATACTTTCTTCATTTACTTATGGGTTATATGCCGTTGCTGATGCAGGATTGATGTTTCGAAATGATCGTCGAGCAATCCATGACTGGATGAGTTCATCAGTGGTCATTCAAAGCACAGAGAACTTAGCTGGGAAAATTCGCTTCTAGGATTCATTTACTCGATTGTCGAAATAAGTAAGTTTTTTCGGTCAATCATGGTGGAGGTGCCGGGAATCGAACCCGGGTCCTTCGGTGCAAAAACAGGGCTTCTAC
>JBAXIC010000003.1:0-63200 GCA_037138575.1 Actinomycetes bacterium | reverse complement strand
GAGCCGGGGGATTTACAGTCCCCTCCCATTGGCCGCTCGGGCAACCCGCCAAGGTCGAACAAGTAGTGCGGCAATTATGGATAGTGCGAAGGGAAAGGATACCTTAGGCTCGTAGACGCAAAAACCGCGTTTTTAGCCAGCGAAGGAGCCCAACCGTGGCAGCAGATGCAAGTTTTGACGTAACCTCCAAGATTGACCGCATGGAGCTGGACAACGCTATTAACCAGGCGATCCGCGAGATAGATACACGCTTTGATTTCAAAAATACCGGTTCAAAGATTGAGCTTGAGGGCGAGAAGATATTAATTGAGGCCGATACTGAGGAGCGAGCTAAGGCCGCTTTAGATGTTGTTAAGGACAAGATGATTAAGCGCGGAGTATCGCTTAAACACTTAGATGCGGGTGCACCACAACTAAGCGGAAAGATTTATAAAATTTCTGCGCCATTAAAAGAAGGCATCTCGACAGAGAATGCCAAGAAGATTGCAAAGTTAGTTCGCGACGAAGGTCCTAAATCTGTCAAGACTCAGATTCAGGGCGATGAACTCCGTGTGACTTCAAAAAGTCGCGATGACTTACAGGACACTATGGCCATGATTAAAGAGGGCGGCTGGGATTTCGCTGTTCAATTTACGAACTTTAGATAATTGAGTAAAAACAAGTTAGGCCTTGTCTTTGGCTTTAGTGCTTATGGACTCTGGGGATTATTTCCACTGTATTGGCCGCTGCTTGAGCCATCGGGTGCACTGGAAATTGTTTCGCACCGAGCTGTGTGGACATTAGTTTTCTGCATAATCTTTCTTGCAATTACTAAATCGCTTAAATCAACTCTTGCCACTTTGAAACGGCCGCACGTTGCAATCAAACTCTTTGCCGCATCTGCACTGATATCAATTAACTGGTTGGTTTATATTTGGGCAACAAATAATGGCCACGTTGTAGAAGCATCACTTGGCTATTACATCAATCCACTTATCATCATCGCATTCGGTGTTCTCTTGCTTAAAGAAAAGATGCGCAGATTACAGTGGGTAGCGGTTGGGGTCGCATCACTTGGTGTCATAATTCTGACCATTGATTACGGCCGACTTCCTTGGGTCGCTTTAACTCTTGCTATTTCATGGGGAAGTTATGGACTCATTAAGAAGCAGTTAGGCCTTGGTGCCCTTGAAGGTTTAGCGATTGAGACTGGAATCGCTTTCATTCCCTACGCTGGATACCTGCTTTATCTGGGTAATCAAGGCAAGGGCCAATTTGGAAATAGCCCTGGATTAACTATTTTGCTCATCAGCGCAGGTGCAATAACTGCGATTCCATTGCTCTTATTTAATGGATCAACTACTCGACTACCTTTTACAACAATTGGTCTGCTGCAGTACATAACTCCAACTCTTCAATTTTCAATCGGTGTATGGGTGCGTCATGAAGATATGCCAACTGCGCGCTGGGTGGGTTTCTTAGTTATTTGGGTGGCGTTAATTACTCTAGGAACAGATTTAGTGCGATCAAGCCGAACGGTCGATAACCGCGTCGCATAGCGACATCAAAGCACCAGTTGCATCACACACTGGCAATGGTCCAAGTGCGCCGCGAGCTTCTTTGGCAATCTGATTAAGTTGTTCGCGAGATTCACCGAGGGCTTTGTGATTACGAAGAGCGACCAAGACTTGCTGCACGGTTTCTTCATCTTCAATCGGTGCAGATAGGAGTTGTTGCAGTTCTAGATCTGATGAATCCGTTGATTTCATGACATTTAGTGTGACCAGCGTTGGAACACCTTCACGTAAATCCGTTCCAGGAGTCTTTCCTGATTGATTAGATTCGCTGGCGATATCAATAACATCATCAGCTAATTGAAAAGCCACACCAATCTTTTCCCCAAAGACTGTGACAGTGTCTGTTATTGCTGCCGGTGCACCTGAAACCATTCCGCCATATCGCGCACTTGCCGCAATTAATGAGCCAGTCTTATCTGCAACAACTCGCAAATAATGTTCGAGTGGATCCTGGCCAGGGTTTGGTCCCTGAGTCTCCATAATCTGACCGATTACTAAGCGTTCAAAAGTACGTGCCTGTAAACGGACCGCTTCTGGACCAAGATCTGCTAAAAGATCGGAGGATTTTGCGAAGAGAAAATCACCAGTCAAAATTGCAATGGTATTTCCCCATCGCATGTTCGCACTTTCAACTCCGCGACGTAATGGTGCTTCATCCATTACATCGTCGTGATACAACGTCGCAAGGTGAGTAATTTCGCATGCAACGGCTGCGGCAATAACTCCTTGGCCGGTTGGGTCACCATATTGAGCGGTCAAAAGAGTCAAAAGTGGGCGTAAACGCTTGCCACCGGCAGCGACTAAGTGGTGGGCGGTTTCATCAACAAATGGATATTCGCTATGAGTGTGACTTCGTAGCAGGGATTCAACTTCAGCCATCTGGCCGATAAGAACCGCCTCTAACGCTGGCGCAACGTTGGGAATGCCAAATGATGACATTAGCGAATGAAGGTTGCGAGATCTGAGATGAAGTTTAGAACTGGAGCCGGGAATACACCCAAGGCAATTGTTACTACCAGAGCGAAGATGACTGTGATCGAAGTAAGAGATGATGGGATTTCAACGCTTGTGCCATCTTCAACTGGATCAGTGAAGAACATTAAAACAATAACGCGAATGTAGAAGAAAGCCGCGATTGCACTTGAAAGTACACCGGCAATTACAACTGCTGTTGCTCCGCTTTCATATACTGCAGAGAAGATTGCAAACTTTCCAATAAATCCACTTGTTAATGGAATACCTGCAAACGAAAGTAGGAAGAAGGCAAATGCTGTAGCTACCCAAGGTGAGCGTTTTCCTAAGCCCTTCCAGCGATTGAGGTCAGCAACCTCACCAGCGGAATCGCGAACCAATGTCACAATCGCAAAGCCACCAACTGTGGCAATACCATAAGCAAACAAGTAGAAGATTGAAGCTTCAAGACCTGCCTTATTTAAAGCAATTACTCCTGAGAGTAAGAAACCTGCATGTGCGATAGATGAGTAGGCCAACATGCGCTTTACGTCGCGCTGAGCAATTGCAACTAGAGATCCAAAAAGCATCGTAATAATTGCGATGATGACAAGCATTGGCGACCATGACCATTGTGCATTTGCAAATGAAGTGTAATAAATACGAAGCATCGCGCCGAAAGCAGCCACCTTGGTAGCTGCAGCCATAAATGCAGTTACCGGAGTTGGAGCACCTTGATATACATCAGGTGACCAAGCATGGAATGGAAATGCGCCAACTTTAAAGAGCAGACCAACTGAGAGAAATGCAATTCCGATAAGTAAGAAGACGTCGTTTCCACCGCCGCCTACAACTGCATCGCGGATGCCAGCGAAAGTGATTGACGATGAATAACCATAAAGAAAAGCCGCACCAAATAGGAAGAAAGCCGAGGAAAAAGCACCCAATAGGAAGTATTTGAGCGCAGCTTCCTGAGATGCCAAACGGCGGCGGCGTGAAAGTCCGGCCATCAAATACAACGGTAATGAAAGCATTTCAAGGGCTACAAATAATGTAATTAAATCACTTGAGATTGGGAACAAAAGCATTCCAGCTACAGCAAAGAGAGTAAGTGGATAAACCTCAGTTACTTGATTGCCGGTCTGCAAAGCATGACGCTCTTCATCAGAACCTGGCAAGGCAGCTGCAAGAGCGGTGAAGTGCTCTGTATCTGCAATGAGGAAAACTGAGATGATAGAAATAATAATAATAGAAGCTTGCATCAACACTGCAGGGCCATCGATGACAACCGATCCCATTGCTGCAGTCATTGATTGCTCGTTACGAATTCGCCAAACCTGAACTAGTGCAAGGACCAGTGAACCGAGTGTGACGCTCAGTTGCGTTATTGGTCGTAGCGCTTTAGATACAAATGCTTCCACCAGCACGCCAATGAGCGCTGCACCTAGCAGAATTAAGATTGGTGAAAGAAGGGTGTAATTAAGGACTGGTGCGCTGAATTCCATTATTTATCACCATTCGTGGGAGCTGGATCTGTAAAGCCCATTTGAGCAATCACATGTGCAGATGCTGGATTAATAACTTTAAGAAGTGGCGATGGATAGAAACCAAGCGCGATGATGATTGCAATAACTGGTGCAATTGCAATTTTTTCGCGAAGGTTTAGATCACTTAGGTTTTCATTTCCAGGTGTGGTTGGTCCGTGTAACGCTTTTTGTACTGGAATCAAGATATACAAAGCCGCTAACACGATTCCAAATGTTGCAATAACTGCATGCACTGGATAGCGCGTAAATGTTCCGACAAGAACTAAGAATTCGCTAACGAAGCTGGACATTCCTGGAAGTGCAAGAGATGACATTCCAGCTAAGAAGAAAGACCAGGCCATAACTGGGGTTACTCGTTGCAGGCCACCAAAGTCGGCGATCGTTGAGGATCCGCGACGTGAAATCATCCAGCCACCAACTAAGAAGAGAGCCGCGGTTGAGAAACCATGGTTAAACATGTACAGAACTGCTCCGCTATGGCCCTGAGAGGTCATTGCGAAGATTCCCATAGTGATAAAACCAAAGTGAGATATTGATGTAAATGCGATTAAACGCTTTAGATCGCGTTGGCCAATTGCAAGGAATGCACCATAAACAATTGAAATTACCGCGAGCACCAAAATCATTGGAGTAAATGTCTTGCTGGCATCAGGAAATAATGTTAAGCAGTAGCGGATCATTCCAAATGTTCCGACTTTATCTAGAACACCCAATAACAAAACAGATGTTCCGGGAGTTGCAGATTCAGCAGCATCCGGCAGCCATGTGTGTAGAGGCCAGAGTGGCGCTTTGATTGCAAAGGCGATGAAGAAGCCAAGGAATAAGAAGTTCTGAGTTGTGGAACTCATCTGAAGTTGTGAAAGGGCGGCAAGATCAAAAGTATGTCCGCCTTGATTGCCTGACATTACGTAAAGAGCAATGATTGATGCCAGCATCAATAAACCACCGAAGAGGCTGTAAATCAAAAACTTAACTGCAGCAGCTGAACGTTGACCAGTTCCGTAACCTCCAATAAGGAAGTACACGGGAATCAACATCGCTTCGAATATCACGTAGAACAAGAACACATCTGTTGCCGCAAATACGCCAATCATCATCGTTTCAAGAACAAGAATAAGAATGTAGAAAGTTTTAACCGACCAACGACCACCATGGGCTTCGTTCCAACCAGCTAAGACAACGATTGGCGCCAGAACAGTTGACATCAAAATCAACACAAGTGCCATTCCGTCGATGCCCAGGGCAAAGTTAATTCCAAAGGATGGGATCCATGAATACTTTTCAACAAATTGAAGATCTACGTTATCGCGCTGGAAGTTAACAGCCATTGCGATAGTTGCCACTGCTACCACCAAAGTTGTGGCTAGAGCTACTTGCTTTGTAAGCGTTTCCTTAGACTTTGGAGTAGCGGCCACAGCAATTGAGCCGATAATTGGCAAGAACATTAACAACGTTAATGAATTCATTATTGAACCACCACCCAAATCGCTGCAATAAGTAAGGCTGCTCCGATAAGGATTAGCGCGGCATAGCTACGTACAAATCCTGTTTGCATTCCGCGCAAAATCGAGCCAGAACCAAGGGCTAATCGACCAACACCTCGGACCGCGCCATCAATAACGGCTTCATCGGTTTTAACCAAGACTGTTGTCAACTGCTGGCCGGGGCGCATAAAGACTGCTTCGTTGAAGCGATCTTGCATCAAGTCTTGACGAGCAATCTTGGTAAATACCGAAACATCTTCGGGGGCAACTGATGCGACTTCTTGACGTGAGTACTTCAAGAATGCAATTGCAACTCCGATTGCAACCATTAACAAAGCAAGAGCTGAAACAACGATGGGTTTCATTAATTCAGAATGTTCGCCATGTTCAGCAAAGAGCGGTGATAGCCAGTTAACAAGAGCATCGCCGCGGCTGAGTAAGAATCCAGATGTCACCGATCCAACTGCAAGTACTGCCATTGGTAGCCACATTAGTAATGGAGATTCATGAGGATGAACTTCTTCATCCCAGCGAGATTTGCCAGTAAATGTCAGAATCATTACGCGGGTCATATAGAAAGCTGTTATTCCTGCACCTAGCAATGTGACGGTTCCCAAGATGATTCCCTTAGTGCCGCCAGAGTTAAATGCAGTTTCAATAATCATGTCTTTCGAATAAAAGCCAGCAAATGGAGGAACTCCAAGAATTGCTAAGTAGCCAAGACCAAATGTCGCAAATGTAATAGGCATGAACTTTCGAAGCGCACCGTACTTGCGCATATTTACTTCATCATTCATTCCATGCATTACTGAACCTGCACCAAGAAACATTCCAGCTTTGAAGAAACCATGAGTCAACAAGTGCATGATTGCAAATGCATAACCAACTGGGCCAAGTCCTGCACCCAAGATCATGTAACCAATCTGCGACATTGTCGAGGCAGCAAGGGCCTTCTTAATGTCATCTTTTGCCGTACCGATAAGGGCACCGAACATCAAAGTAATTGCTCCAACGATTACAACTAGAAGTTGCGCAGTAGGGGCGGCATCAAAGATGAAGTTTGAGCGAGTAATTAAGTAGACACCGGCAGTAACCATTGTCGCCGCGTGGATCAGGGCTGAAACCGGGGTTGGGCCGGCCATTGCGTCGCCAAGCCATGCTTGCAGCGGGAATTGCGCTGATTTACCAGTAGCTGCAACAAGTAACATGATGCCGATTGCAGTTAATGCAGCGGTTGATGCATGACCGGAAGCTGCTTTGATTCCTTCAAATGAAACTGTTCCAAGAGTTGCAAAGGCAATCATGATTGCAAAGGAAAGTCCCATGTCACCAATACGGTTCATGACAAATGCCTTCTTTGACGCTGTTGCATATGCTGGCTTTTGATTCCAGAAACCAATCAAAAGGTAAGAGGCAAGGCCTACGCCTTCCCAACCAACATAGAGATTGAGATAACTATTGCCCAGAACTAATAAGAGCATCGCTGCAATAAAGAGGTTGAGGTAGGCAAAGAAACGTCGACGGTCATGATCATGCGACATATAAGAAATTGAGTAGATATGGATCAGAGTTCCGACACCGGTAATTAGAAGAACGAAACAGATTGAAAGTTGATCCAGGAGTAGACCTGCATCAACGTTAAAAGTTCCAACTGAAATCCACTCAAAAAGTTTTTGAGTTACCGGGCGAGCTTCATTTGAACGTCCAAGCATCTGCGAGAGTTGATACAGACCAACACCAAAAGCAGAGGCCGACATCAAGGTTCCAAGGATGTGTCCCCATTTGTCAGCTCGTCGGCCGGCAAGAAGCAAAATTGTTGCACCTAATAAAGGAAGTGCGATTAAGTAAACGAGGCCATTAGAAGTCGTCATTTTTATCGCTTCAACAAACTAGCATCATCAACTGATGCCGATCGGCGTGATCGATAAATCGTCACGATAATTGCCAGACCCACCACTACTTCGCAAGCAGCTACCACCATCGTAAAGAAGGCAACAACCTGACCATTGAGATCGCCATTGATTCTGGAGAAAGTTACAAAAGCTAAATTTGCTGCGTTAAGCATAAGCTCGATACACATGAAGACAACGATTGCATTGCGACGAACTACAACTCCTACCGCGCCGATAGTGAAAAGCAGGGCTGCTAGATATAAATAATTAGCTGCATCCATTTACTTCTCCTCCCCTGCGCTTGTATCAACTTTGCCGAGTTCAAAGCTTCCGGAATTCAACATGTCGCCACGTGCTTCCAATGTTGCGTTGATTGAGTTTTGTGCTGGAGTTCCATCTGGCAAGAGTGCTGGAACGTCAACTGCATTGTGTCGAGCAAATACGCCAGGGCCTGGAAGACCTGCAGCATTTGCAAGTGATTTCCCGCGGAATCGCTGGGTTGAAAGTTGACGTTGAGTAGGACGGGTTTGAATTCGTTGGTGATGTGCAAGAACCATTGCGCCAAGGGCGGCTGTAATTAGAAGCGCAGATACAACTTCAAATGGCCAAACATATGTTGAAAATAGGAGCTGAGCTAAACCCTTAACGTTCCCATTGGAATTTGCTGAATCGAGTCCAATAGCACCTCGACCTAAAGTTGCCCGGCCAATAAGTGAAACCATTAATCCACCAAAGCCAACTGCTGCTGTTATCGCAATTGGTCGGAGGCCAGTAATCGTTTCTGAAAGCGAATCAGATGAATCAACACCAACTAACATAAGAATAAAGAGAAATAGCATCATGACTGCGCCGGTGTATACAACGATCTGAACAATTCCAAGGAATAGAGCGTCCTGGGCAATGTAGAAGAAGGCTAAGTTGATCATCACTGATGCCATCAAGATTGCAGAGTGAACTGCTTTCTTAACAAGCAACATACCAAGGGCAGCTACAACTGTTAGAGGCGCCAAAATCCAAAACATTACCGCTTCAGGAGTTTGCGTTTGTCCAACTGCGAGAGCTAAGTCAATCATTTACTTCACATCCTGAGATGGGTGTGCTTCCTTCACATCACCCTTGTAATAATTACTGTCATCCATATCTGGATACATGGGATGCGGAGGCATCAACATTCCCTGACGAAGCGGCGCCAGTAGATCTTCTTTTTCGAAAATTAACTTGGTTCGTGAATCATCAGCAAGTTCATACTCATTTGTCATTGTCAACGCACGAGTTGGGCAAGCTTCAATGCAAAGTCCGCAGAAAACACATCGGAGATAGTTAATTTGATAGACCTTGCCGTAGCGCTCTCCTGGAGACATCTGATTGTCTTTAGTGTTATTCGCGCCTTCAACATAAATCGCATCGGCTGGGCATGCCCATGCACAGAGTTCGCAACCAATACATTTTTCTAAGCCATCAGGGTGGCGATTGAGTTGATGGCGACCGTGGAAACGCTCTTGAGTAGGTGCCTTGACCTCTGGATATTCAACGGTAAGTGTCTTCTTGAATATCTTTGAAAACGGAACCCAAAAACCTTTGAGGTGGCCGAATAATCCAACGGATTCACCAGTCTCCATTTGAGTGAAAGGGACATCATTTACAGATATCTCTTTCTTTTTTAGCGGTTCGAGTTGCTCAGACATGATCGCCTCCCTTACCGGCATGTGAAACATTGATGCTTGAAACACTCATTGGAATCGTTGGAACTGCAAATGATGGCTCTGAGACTTCGACTTCGTAAGACTCAAGCTTCTTTTTCCTAGCCTTATCAAAGCCAAGATTGACTGCCATAACGAGCAAGACCACTGCGCTTGCAAAGCCAACAACGTAAACACGCGGGGCACCTTGTAGTGACATCGTGCGAAGAGTTGCAACGACCAGTACCCAGAGAATTGAAACTGGAATTAAAATCTTCCAGCCGAACTGCATGAACTGGTCATAGCGAAGGCGTGGCAATGTTCCTCGAAGCCAAACAAATACGAAGAAGAAAACTAGAACCTTTGAGAAGAACCAAAATGCAGTAAACCATCCGCCAAGCCATGATTCAGTGAATCCAAGGCCAGGCAATGCGTGATATCCGCCAAGGAATAAGGTCGTAGCTAACGCTGAAACCGCGATGATATTTACATACTCGGCAAGGAAAAAGAGTGCGAATTTCAGTGATGAGTATTCAGTGTGGAATCCACCAACGAGTTCGCCTTCAGCTTCAGCCAAGTCAAATGGGGCACGGTTTGTTTCACCGACCATAGAAATTGCATAGATTGCAAAAGATGGGAACAACACAACGCCGTACCAAGCCGTTGACTGCGCGGCAACAATGTCAGATGTTGACATAGAACCTGCATAAATAAAGACCGCAACAAGTGAAAGTCCCATTGCAACTTCATAAGAAATTACTTGTGCGCTTGAACGTAATCCGCCAAGAAGTGGATAAGTAGAACCGGAAGACCAACCAGCCAGAACGATTCCATAAACTCCTACTGAAGCAATTGCTAATACATAGAGAACACCAACTGGAAGATCAGTTAACTGCATAGCGGTTGTATGGCCAAAGAGAGAGACTTTGCCGGTTATTGGAATTACAGCAAAAGACATAAAACACGTTGTTGCACTGATGATCGGTGCAATAACAAAGACAATTTTGTCGGCAGCAGCGGGAATGAGATCTTCCTTAAGTGCCAACTTCACACCATCTGCCAATGCCTGGATCAAACCAAATGGTCCGACTCGGTTAGGGCCTGGACGTTCTTGCATACGACCAACTAAACGTCGCTCGCCCCACACGGACATGAGTGTTAAAACTACGCAGAAAATAAAGACTAATAGCGCCTTGATTGCAATGATGGCGCCAGAATCTGCACCAATGAGCTCTGCTGTTGTCATGCCTTCACCACCGTCACTACTGCGCCATGTGCAACGCCTAGGTTTATAAGTAATTGAGAGCCTCGCGAATTACGTGGTGCCCATATTGCATCGTCATGAATATCTTCAACAAGTGCGCTCAGAGTTACTGAGCCAAGTGAAGTAGAAATCTTTAATTGGTCACCATCGACAACACCTAAAGCTTCGGCACGATTTGGTGAGATAACTGCAACGGTTTTGCGTGCAGTACCAGCGAGATTTTCTTCACCTTGCTGCAAAGTTCCAAGATCGAGCAAACGGCGCCAAGAAGTTAAAACAAATTGATCTCCACTAACAGCGTTTTTAGAAACCGGAGAGACCTTATTCAAGGTTGCTCGAGCACCCTCCCATTTACCAAGAGATGCAATCTCTTTAATAGCTGAAGTCACAGTTGCAAGGTTTACGCCCTCACCCATTTCTTCGGCAATCATTGAAAGGATGCGAAGGTCACTTCGATTCAGTGAATCATTGACTGCTGCATCAAATGAACGAGCGCGACCTTCCCAGTTAAGGAATGACCCACTCTTTTCAGTTATTGCAGCAACTGGCAAAACAACATCCGCTCGCTGCGTTACAGCACTTGATGCGATTTCAAGGCAGACAACAAATGCCTTTTCAAGGGCGGCTAAAGCTGCTTGACTGTTTTCACCATCAAGAGGATCAACACCACCAACAAGTAAGGCGCCAATTTCTCCGGCGTTAATTGCAGCATAAATCTCTGAGGTGCTTTTACCGATTTCACTTGGTAGCGACTCTGTACTCCATACAGCGGCAATATCTACTCGTGCAGATGCATCACTTACCGGGCGTCCACCTGGCAAGAGATTTCCAATTGCACCTGCCTCAAGTGCTCCGCGTTCACCTGCGCGACGTGGAATCCATGCGATTTTTGCACTGCTTGAATCAGCTAACGCTGCTACGGCGCTTAGTAATCCAGCACTTTCAGCTGCGCGTTCGCCAACTAAAATCACTGATTTTGCTGTTAATGCCTGTGAAGCAACGGCTGCCGCTTCTTGACCTGGAGCAACTTTTACAAATTCACCTTTGAGCTTTTCAACGCCGATGGAAAGTTTGGTTGCTACTGAAGTTACCTTCAATGCACGCTTTCGAACTTGTTTATTTAAACGCAAGAAAACAATTGGTGATTCTTCTTCTGGCTCAAAGCCGACCAGAAGAATTTGATCTGCGCGATCGATATCTATGTAAGTTGTAGATGAACCAACTACATGAGCTGCAAGAAATTCGCGTTCTTCATCTGATGAAAGACGTGAACGGAAATCAATATCGTTTGTACCAAGTGCAACGCGGGCAAATTTGCTGTAACCATATGCATCTTCATACGTTGCACGGCCACCAACAAGTACTGCCGCCTTTGCTGCCTTTAATCCCTTTGCCGCTACAGCTAATGCCTCTGGCCATGATGCTGCAACTAATTCACCTGCTGAGTTGCGAACAAGTGGTGTTGTCAGGCGATCCACAGAGGTTACATATTTAAATGCCCAGCGTCCTTTGTCACAGTTCCACTCTTCATTAACTGTTGAATCATCTCCGGCCAAACGTCGAAGCGTCTTTCCGCGACGAACATCAGTACGCATGTCGCAACCAGATGCACAGTGTTCGCATGCGGATGGAGTTGACACTAAATCAAATGGACGTGCGCGGAAACGGTATGTAGCGCCAGTCAATGCACCTACTGGACAGATCTGAACGGCGTTACCAGAAAAATATGACTCGAATGGTTTATTTTCGTAGATGCCAACTTGCTGCAGTGCGCCACGTTCATTCAAAGTAATAAATGGATCTGATGCAATCTGCGCTGAAAATCGTGTACAGCGTGCACATAAAACGCAGCGTTCGCGATCAAGTAATACTTGTGAAGAGATATTAATTGGCTTCTGGAAAGTGCGCTTTACGCCCTCAAAACGAGTTTCACCCTGGCCATTGCTCATTGCCTGATTTTGCAATGGGCACTCGCCACCCTTGTCACATACTGGGCAATCAAGTGGGTGGTTAATAAGCAGGAGCTCCATGACGCCACGCTGTGCTTTTTCAGCTACTGGTGAAGTCAGTTGAGTCTTTACGATCATGCCTGGTTCAACAGGAATTGTGCACGATGCTTGTGGCTTTGGAAATGCGCGCCCATTGATTTCAATATCAACTAGACATTGGCGGCATGCACCAACTGGATCTAGAAGTGGATGATCGCAGAAACGTGGAATCTGAATTCCAAGTTGTTCTGCGGCACGAATAACCAAGGTGCCTTTTGGAACAGTAACTTCGAATCCATCAACTACTACGGTAATCATGTCTACAACTTCAGTAGTCATTTATGCACCTGCCCCTGCGAAAAGAGTTGATGCAACTGGATCAAATGGACATCCGGCATTTGTAATGTGCGCAATATATTCATCACGGAAATATTTAATTGAAGAAGTAATTGAGCTAGTTGCGCCATCACCGAGTGCGCAGAAAGAACGGCCCATGATGTTGTCGCAAAGGTCGAGCAACTTAGCAAGATCTGCTTCAGTCCCCTTGCCTGCTTCAAGATCGCGCAGTAACTGGACCAACCACCATGTGCCTTCGCGACATGGTGTGCACTTTCCGCATGATTCGTGCTTGTAAAACTCGGTCCAACGCAACACGGCGCGAACAACACATGTTGTTTCATCAAAGATCTGTAGTGCTTTCGTTCCGAGCATCGAACCAGCTGCAGCTACGCCTTCATAATCCAACGGGACATCTAAATGTTCGTTAGTAAAGATTGGTGTTGATGAACCACCCGGTGTCCAGAACTTCAATGTATGTCCTTCGCGAACTCCACCGGAAAGTTCAAGAATTTCGCGCAATGTAATTCCCAATGGTGCTTCAAACTGTCCAGGGTTATTTACATGGCCTGAAAGGGAGTAAAGCGTTGCGCCTTTGCTCTTTTCGGTTCCCATCCCCTGGTACCACTCGGCACCATTACTAATAATCGCTGGAACCGCTGAGATTGATTCAACATTATTTACAACTGTTGGACGGGCATAAAGACCGGCGATAGCTGGAAACGGTGGCCTTAGACGAGGCTGACCGCGGAAACCTTCAAGTGAATCGAGAAGTGCAGTTTCTTCACCGCAGATATATGCGCCAGCACCGATGTGAAGAACTACATCGATTCCATTTCCAAGTAGACCCGCTTTATAGGCATCTTCAATGGCTTGGTTGAGGCGGCGAGCAACATGAGTTACTTCTCCACGAATATAAATGAATGCATGCTTTGCACGAATTGCATGACAAGCGATGATGCAACCTTCAATAAGAACGTGGGGATTGGCCATAAGCAAAGGCATGTCTTTGCATGTTCCTGGCTCTGACTCATCGGCATTCACAACTAAGTAGTGATCTTTGTTGTCTCCCTGTGGGATAAATCCCCACTTCATGCCCGTTGGAAAACCTGCACCACCGCGACCGCGAAGACCTGAATCTTTTACAAGTTGAATTACTGCATCTGGATCCATTGCAAGTGCTTTTGCAGATGCGGTGTATCCACCATGGCGCTTGTAGGCCTCGATAGTAAATGAATCTTTTTCATCCCAATGTGCAGAAAGGATTGGAGTTAACTTAGTCATTTACTTAGTTTCTCCCTTTGCGATTTTCAAACCAAGAAGTGTTGGTTCGCCAGCTTGTACGCCTTCATGTGCTTTTCCATCATTTAATCCAGCAAGCACTTCTGAGGCTTGTTTCCATGTAACTAAAGTATTTGGGCCACGTGTTGGAGGTTTTGGATTTCCGGCACGCATCGAGTCAACTAATTCTTTTGCTGACTGAACAGTTTGGTTGTCGTAGAACTCCCAGTTAGCCATGACAACTGGTGCGTAATCGCACGCTGCGTTGCACTCGATATGTTCGAGTGAGACCTTGCCATCTGGCGTAACGCCATCATTTTCAATTCCGAGATGATCCTTTAGAGCATCCATAATTGCGTCGCCGCCCATGATTGCGCATAAAGTATTTGTGCAAACACCTACGTGGTATTCGCCCACTGGAGTTGGTTTGTATTGGGTATAAAAGGTAGATACAGCAGTTACTTCAGCAGCTGCAAGGTCTAGAAGCTTTGCAATTACTTCAATGCCTTCATTAGTTACATATCCTGCTCGCGATTGAACAAAGTGCAGTAAAGGCATGATTGCCGAGCGTGAACGTGGGTAACGCTTAATAATTGTTTCCATGATTACAAGATCTTCATTGGAGAATGCCATTAGCGGTCAACGCCTCCCATAACTGGATCGATTGAAGCAACGGCGCCGATGATGTCGGCGATCATTCCGCCTTCGCTCATTGCAGATGTTGCTTGCAAATTATTAAACGATGGTTCACGAAAGTGCATGCGATATGGATGAGTGCCACCGTCAGAAACAACATGGGCACCAAGTTCTCCGCGAGGTGATTCGATTGGTACATAAACCTGACCGGCAGGAACACGGAAACCCTCTGTTACTAACTTGAAGTGATGAATCAGAGACTCCATTGAGGTTCCCATGATTTCGCGAATATGGTTAAGGGAGTTACCCATTCCATCTCCACCTACTGAAAGTTGTGCTGGCCAAGCAATCTTTTTATCTGCAACCATCACTGGAGCGCCTTCAAGTTTTTCCAACTTATCAAGTGCTTGTTCAATAATTCGAAGTGATTGTTCGAGTTCATTCATGCGGATTAAGAAGCGACCGTAAACATCGCAAGTATCTGCAGTGATTACATCAAATTCATAGTTCTCGTATCCACAATATGGTTGCATCTTTCGCAAATCCCAAGGAAGACCAGTCGAACGCAGGACAGGACCAGTGATTCCAAGAGTTGTACAACCAGCTAGATCTAAATAGCCAATACCTTGCGTGCGTTTCATCCAGATTGAATTTCCAACTAACAAAGTTGTGTTGTCTTTGAAATTCTTGCGAAGCGTTTTGACAGATTCGCGAATCTTTGGAATAGCACCTGCTGGAAGATCTTGTTGAACTCCACCTGGGCGCACATAGGCCATATTCATACGAAGGCCAGAAACCATTTCAAAGATATCCAAAACAGTTTCGCGTTCGCGGAAAGCAAAGAACATAGGGGAAATCGCGCCTAATTCAAGGGCGCCAGTTCCAAGAGCCACCATGTGAGAAGAGATTCGATTGAGCTCCATCATCATGACTCGGATTACTGTTGCGCGCTCTGGAACATCTTCGGTGATTCCCAAAAGTTTTTCGATAGCTAAGCAATAGGCAGTTTCATTAAAGAGTGGCCCTAGATAATCCATTCGAGTTACGAAAGTGGTGCCCTGAGTCCAACTACGGTATTCCATATTCTTTTCGATACCAGTGTGCAGATATCCAATTCCACAGCGGGCTTCAGTAACAGTTTCGCCTTCAAGTTCTAGAACTAAACGCAGCACACCATGTGTTGATGGATGCTGAGGTCCCATGTTTACAACTACGCGCTCTTCTTTAGTCGAACCAATTTCTTGTACGAGTGAATCCCAATCACCACCAGTTACTGAATAGACGGTGCCTTCAGTTGTGTCGCGCGATGGTGCATATGGATCAAAATCGCTCACTTGTAGTTCCTCCGTTCATTTGGCGGAGGAGTAGTTGCGCCTTTGTATTCAACTGGAATTCCACCGAGTGCGTAGTCCTTACGTTGTGGGTGTCCTTGCCAATCATCTGGCATCAAAATTCGAGTAAGACCAGGATGGCCATCAAAAATAATTCCAAACATGTCGAAAGTTTCGCGTTCGTGCCAATTGTTTCCGGCCCACACTTCTACCACTGATGGAAGATGAGGATCAGAATCAGGAACCGATACCTCCAAACGGATACGACGATTATTTGTTAGTGAAAGTAATGGATATACAGCGTGAAGTTCGCGACCAGCATCAGTTGGATAATGAACTCCCGATACGCCCAAGCACATTTCAAACTTCAATACATCGCGCAAAATCATAGAAACTTCTACAAGTTTTTCACGCTTTACATGCAGAGTTAATTCGCCGCGATCTACAACTACACGTTCGATAGCCTCTGAAAATAATGGATATGCGCGTTCTAAATCATCGGCAACTTCATCAAAGTAACTGCCATATGGACGCTCAGAAGAGCCTGTTGATGCTGCAGTGCGAACCAATCCACCGTAGCCAGATGTGTCTCCGGTGCCACGAGCACCAAACATTCCTTGTCCGCTCATTTATGCCAGTAAACCTTTCATCTCAATGGTTGGCTTTGCATTCATTGCAGCAAGTTCAACCTCTTTGATGATTTCGGCGCGATTAGATCCAAGTTTTTCATCATAAATCTTTGAGTGAAGTTTCAAGATCGCATCAAGCAACATCTCTGGGCGCGGTGGGCAACCTGGCAAGTAAATATCAACTGGAACTACGTGATCGACACCTTGCACAATTGCATAGTTGTTAAACATTCCACCCGAAGATGCACATGCACCCATTGCAATTACCCATTTTGGGGCAGCCATTTGATCGTAAATCTGGCGTAATACAGGCGCCATTTTATTTGATACTCGACCAGCAACAATCATCAAATCTGCTTGACGTGGAGAAGCGCGAAAAACTTCCATTCCAAAACGTGAAATGTCATAGCGTGCTGCAGAACCAACTGCCATCATTTCAATTGCACAGCATGCAAGGCCAAATGTTGCGGGCCACAAAGAGTTCTTGCGCATATAACCCGCAAGCTTTTCTACTGTTGTTAAAACAAAACCGCTTGGGATTTTTTCTTCAAGACCCATTGATTAATCCCATTCCAATCCACCACGGCGCCATACATATGCGTATGCGACGAAAACAGTTGCGATAAAGATTGTCATTTCTACCAAACCAAAAACACCAAGTGCATCAAATGAAACGGCCCATGGATAAAGGAAAACGATTTCGATATCGAAAATAATGAAGAGCATCGCGGTTAAGAAATATTTAACTGGAAAGCGTCCGCCTTCAGCTGCTTGCGGCGACGGCTCGATTCCACACTCATATGCATCGGCTTTAGCTCGGTTGTAACGCGCAGGACCTGTAAGTGCGCCAGCCACAACTGAGATAGCTGCGAAGCCAAAGCCAATTGCTCCTAGCGCCAAAATCGGCACGTATGGATTTGATGTGGATATCACGAATGGAATCTTAGAACCGGTTGGCCGATGCCATTGACCGCTAGCCCTTTATCCCGCTGTGAACTGCAACAACCCCGCCGGTCAGGTTTTTCCAGGTGATATTGGACCAGCCAGCCTTTTCCATCGCCGTCGCTAATCCAGCTTGATCTGGCCATGCCCGGATCGATTCAGCTAAATAGATATAGGCATCGGGGTTGGAAGATGTCTTTCGGGCGATTATTGGCAGTGCCTTCATCAAATACTCGGTATATATGGTGCGAAATGGGCGCCAAGTGGGGTGGCTGAACTCAACAACGACCATTCGCCCACCTGGTTTGGCCACGCGAAGGGCTTCTGCGAGCGCTTTCGGGTAATCCACAGTGTTTCGAAGGCCATAAGAGATGGTCACGACATCAAAAGTATTGGCCTCAAAGGGCAGATTGAGCGCGTCGGCCTTTGAAAAGCTCAGATATGGCCGTGTTTTGCGCCCCACTGCCAACATGCCCTCGGAAAAATCAGTAGCAAAGACAGTGGCACCGGCTTTATGGAGAGGTTCAGAGGATGATCCGGGCCCAGCGGCTAAATCCAGGATTTTCATTCCAGGGGCCGGGGCGATGATCTTAGTCGCCGCTTTGCGCCAGGCTTTGGTTCGTCCCAAGCTCAAAAGATCGTTAACCAGGTCATATCGCTTTGCCACACCATCAAACATCGCCGCTACTTCATCGGGATCTTTGTTCAAATTGGCGCGGGACATGGCCATATTCTCCCTTGAAGTAGGCTCATCCACAACTCTAGGCTCGTGAAAGGTTAGTCAATGGTATTTCCTGCTACATCCCTTCGAGCCAGTGTCATGCCCAGGGCCAGTGTGCTTAGCAACGCTGCACTAGTTGTTGGCGGAACTATCTTTATTTCCGCGTTGGCACAAATTGCTATACCAGTGCCGGGATCACCAGTGCCTGTTACTGGTCAAACTCTTGGAATGCTTTTGGTTGGTGTTTCATATGGCGCACCTATTGGCTTAGCAACTTTTGCAACATATTTATTGGCTGGAATTGCAGGCGCGCCTGTTTTTGCCGGGCAAAGCTTTGGAATCGAAAAGATAACTGGAGCTACTGGTGGATATTTAATCGGAATGTTAGTTTCAACTTACGTCTTAGGTTTACTTGCACGCAAACGCTTAGATCAAAAATTTTCAACAGCATTGCCATCAATGTTAATCGGTACGGTGATAACTTTTGCATTTGGTTTAATTTGGCTGCACCAGTTCACTGGAAAAGATTGGTCTTGGACAATTCAAGCGGGATTAACTCCATTTATTATCGGTGAAACTTTGAAAATCATAGTCGCTGGCACTTCACTTCCAATTATCTGGCGTCTAGTAAATCGAAAGAACGCCTAAGTAGTTCAATAAATTATGACTCCCCTTATTCCTGTAACCACTACTCGACTTGGTGATCACCTGCCTCTGCTTGATTTATTACCAGATGCTCAACCATTTGCCTGGGTACGTGGCGGAGAAGGAATTGTTGGCTGGGGAGTTCATGCAACTACCACGGTTAGTGGCCCGCATCGATTTGCCGATGCACGGCATTGGTGGCAAAAACAGTTAGAAACTTTTGCAGTAACCAACACCGTGCATGGAAATGGAACGGGTCCAGTTCTATTTACTTCATTTTCTTTTTCACCAGAAGATGTTTCGGTATTGGTTATTCCTAAAATTATTGTTGGCAAAAAAGGTGAAAAATCATGGATCACTTGGATTGGATCTGAGCCACAACCGGTGCTCAACGCAAAGGCACCGCAACTTCCAAAAACAACTGTGCAGTGGCAAGTCAATGAAATAAGTGATCAAGCATGGAAATCAAGCGTTCAAATCGCGGTAGATCGTATTCAGGCCGATGCGCTAGACAAGGTGGTTTTAGCTCGAGATACAGTAGGTATTGCCCAATCAACAATTGACGCGCGCTCAATTCTTCATACTTTATCGGCTGAATATCCATCAACGTGGAAGTTTTCTATCTCAGGATTAGTCGGTGCAACACCTGAGCTATTGCTTCGCTTAACTCGAGGCATGATTACTTCTCGCGTTTTAGCCGGAACAATTAGTAAGACAGGTGACGACGAAAGAGATTTAGCGTTAGCTGGATCACTAGCGCGTTCATCAAAAGATTTAGAGGAACACGAATATGCAGTTCGCTCGGTTGCTGATGCTATCGAACCATTTTGCACTTCAATAAATGTTCCTGAATCTCCATTTGTTTTACACCTAGCAAACGTTATGCATTTAGCTACTGACGTAACTGGCGCACTCGCAGAAACTCTTTCCCACGTTGACGCATTTACAATTCTCGAGCAACTTCATCCTTCAGCTGCTGTTTGTGGGACTCCAAGGCCGAAAGCCTCTGCATTAATTTCAGAGATAGAAGGAATTTCGCGGGGACGTTACGCCGGACCTGTCGGTTGGATCGATGCCGCTGGTGATGGCGAACTAGGAATTGCGTTGCGTTGCGGACAGATCAATGGAGATTCAATCCGAATCTTTGCAGGTTGTGGAATCGTGGCAGGTTCTGATCCTGTGAAAGAGTTGGCTGAAAGTGACGCTAAGTTCGTACCGATGCGCAGTGCATTGAATTAAATAGATTTCATCGATTCATAGATTGCTTTAAGTGAGTCTGCATTTGCATCGCGTGATGGAACATTGGCCACGACAACTGATATTCCTTCGACTTTTGCGGAAAGAACTTTCTTTAAGCCATCAATAGAAGTAATTGTCGAAGTTTTAATGCCCATGGCAGCCGCAATCGCGGCTGGATCCAAACCATGAGGCGTTCCAAATACTGTTTCAAAGCCTGCAACTCCGCGCTGTGGAAGCGTTGAAAAAATGCCTCCGCCATCATTATTGATGACAATAAAGCAGCAGTTAATCTCTTCACGGTGAATTAAACCCGTTAAATCATGCAGGAAAGATAGATCACCTAGCACGGCAAAAGTTTGCTTACTTACCGATGCAATTCCCAGTGCCGTTGAGATATTTCCATCAATGCCAGCTAATCCACGATTGGCATAAGTGGTGACCCCGGAGCGTGGCGTAGCAAATCCTTCAAGATCGCGGATGGGCCTTGAGGATGAAACAAAAAGCGAAGCATCCTTGGGTAATGCTGCTGCTAACTCTTTCGCAATTGTCGCTTCTGTAAATCCAGTTAGCTCATCAATATTTTTCGAGCAGCGAAGTGCATATTTCTTCCATTGAGCCAACCACTCATCGCTAGCTGCATGTGTGTTGAGAATTGGTAACTCAGTGAAGCGCTTGTCGGCATGTCTATCACTGTCAACCGTTGCGATTCGAGGGTCGATTGCTATTTGCGTTGGAGCTAATTTTACGAAGGCATTAATCGAACGAGACAAAGTTGTTCTGCCAATCACGATTATGGTTTGTGGAATCAACGCCGCACGTATTTCAGTAGATGTTAAAAATATAGATGCGTGAGAGATTGCCTGAGGAAACGAGAGTGGATCTTCAGCTATGACTGGCCAACATAATTCATTGGCAAAATCATTGACATTTTTTGCGCTTAAACCTCCACGGTCATGACCAATAACTAAGACTCCACGGTTGGCATCGCTCTTTAAAGTTCCGGCTTTGGTCCGAGAAATAAATACTTTCGGTGCAATATTGATTTCATCCAGCCACTGAGTTGAATCGTTTGGCAACATCGGTTCATCAAATTGAATATTGAGATGTACTGGACCGCTACGTAAACTATCGAATGGTAGTTCCATTGGAAAAACCGGACCATCAACATCTGCAAAGTAACGAACCGCTTTTCCAAAGATCCGTGCCTGTTCCGTTGTTTGATTTGCACCAGTTTTACGCAAAATCGCTGGGCGATCTGCCGTTAATACCAAAAGCGGGGCATTGGTATGACTGGCCTCTAATACCGCAGGATGATAATTAGCGACGGCGGTACCACTGGTACAAACGATAGGAACTGGGCGCCCCGTCGCTTTGATTACTCCTAAAGCAAAAAAAGCAGCGGTGCGTTCATCGATTCGCACATGCAACTTAATAAGTCCGCGTTCTGCAGCGGAAAAGAAGGCAAGAGATAGCGGGGCATTTCGTGATCCGGGAGAAACAACCACATCGGTAATCCCCGCCTCAACTATTTGGCGAACAATCACTCGAGCAAGGCTTGTTGAGTTATTCATCCTAAGAGCTGCGCAGTTCTCATGATTCGATTCTTCCACCATTCATAGCGATCTGCAGAGACTTCTTTGCCTTCAAAGTTGGGTTCAATGTGGTGAATCTCAATTTTTCCATCCACGATGGGAATTTCGGCAACATTATTAGAAAATAGCGAACCCGTACCTAAGCCGCAATCAAAACTAAGCTCTTCAAATGATGCCGCCAACACAGACCCATAGTTAATTCCAACGGCACTTTCTAGCGCACTGGAGACAATTATTGGCAATTTGTGCTGAAGTGCCAATGCATGTGCACGTTTGATTCCCCCAAGTGGTTGGACTTTTAACATTAAATAGTCAACTGCATCGGAAAGGTCGATTGCAAATGGATCAGTTGCTTTTCGCAAAACTTCATCTCCAACAATTTTGAGTGGGATTCGAATTTTTGCCTTTAGTTCACGTAATTCCGCAACAGTCGCGCAAGGTTGTTCAACATATTCTAGAGGACCAATATTTTCATAATAAGAGTAAAGATTTCGTAAAGCCGTTTCAACGTTCCATAAACCATTTACATCGACTCTTATCTTTGCCTTTGGCCTCAGAGATCGAACCCATGCTAGACGAACAATATCTTCTTGAAGATTTTCCCCAACTTTTACTTTAAATGTTTCTACGCCTGGAAATGATTTTACTAACTCTTCAATTTGTCTCTTATCGTTTAATGCAGGAATAGTTCCGTTGATGGCAATAGATGAGCGATAGAGCTTAGGTTTTTCTTCATTTGCCGCCTCTATTGCACAAGCTAGCCAAGGCGCGCATTCTGCATCTGAGTATTCAAGAAAGGGTGAAAACTCCGCCCAGCCTTGTGGTCCTTCAAATAAAGCTACTTCGCGAAGATTAATTCCACGAAAATTCGTCTTCGTTGGAAGGCTTATAACTCGAAGTGAGCTAAGGATCTGATCAAGCATGTGTTAAGGGCGCTTTGGAAATTTTCCGAAATCAGGGTCACGCTTTTCTTTATATGCATCTCTTCCTTCTTGGCCTTCTTCAGACATATAAAACAACAGCGTTGCATCTCCAGCTAACTGTTGCACACCAGCTAATCCATCATCGGCGGCGTTCATACTTGATTTAAGAAGACGAAGTGCGAGAGGTGAATTACGTAGCATTTCGCGGCACCAAGAAACAGTTTCAGCTTCAAGTTCGGCAATTGGTACAACTGTATTTACAAGTCCCATATTCAACGCTTCTTGTGCATCGTATTGACGGGTCATGAACCAGATCTCGCGGGCTTTCTTCTGGCCAACATGGGCGGCAAGCAAGCCTGCACCGTAACCACCATCAAATGAGCCGACCATTGGTCCGGTCTGACCAAACTTTGCATTGTCGGCAGCGATTGTTAAATCACAAACAACATGTAAAACATGTCCGCCGCCAACTGCCCAACCTGCAACCATTGCAACTACTGGTTTTGGAGTGCGACGAATTTGGACCTGTAAATCTAAAACATTTAGTCGGCCAATACCTTTTTTAGCTAACTTGTCATCGCCTAGGTATCCATCATCACCACGAACGCTTATGTCGCCACCTGAACAAAAAGCTTCAGTGCCTTCACCAGTAAGAATAATTACGCCAACATCTTCATTGTCACGTGCACAATGAAAGGCTTCTATTAATTCAATGATGGTTTGGGGACGAAATGCGTTTCGAACTTGCGGACGATTAATGGTGATCTTGGCTATGCCATCACCCATCTGATATTTAATGTCAGTGAAATCTTCACCACCAGGTGCAGTTACCCACGTAGGAATCTCACGGCTACCAAAATCACGCTTAAAGGGCTTGCTCACATTTCCTCCATTGTCTTAACAAGGGATACCCTACGGGGGCAATGGAGATGAAGTCACAACGAGGTATTCAACGGGTCAGCCCTGCCTGCAAAATCTCTGAATTAGCCGCACAAATCAGCGATGCCTTGGTCGGCAAAGGTCCAGCCTTGGGGCTTGGAGAAATTCGCTCCGAGAGCGCGCCTTCAAATATCGCCCTCGTTATTGGAACCAGCGGAACAACTGGGTTAAGCAAAGAAGTTACTTTCACTGCCGCCGCCCTACTTGCATCGGCCCGTGCATCAAATTTATATCTGAATGCAAAACCTGGACAACAGTGGTCACTATTTTTACCTTTGACACATATAGCCGCAGTTAATGTGATTATCCGTTCTATGGAGCTCGGAACTCTTCCCGTTGATTTACGTGAACATCAAGGTGAATATCCGAAAGTCGATTACACCTCAATCGTGCCGACTCAGTTATTTCGAGCGCTCAATGGTGATGATCGATTACTTCGTCACCTTCAAAATACGAAAGCCGTACTAGTAGGCGGAGCCGCATTATCTGCAACTCTTCGACAACAGGCTGAGGCATCTGCAATTAACGTTGTTGAGACTTATGGAATGACTGAAACTTCTGGTGGCTGTATTTACAATGGCCAAGCTATTAATGGTGTTGAATTCTCGCTCAACGAAAAAGGATTAGTTCAGATCCGTGGTTCTGTAATGTCGCAATCTTATTTAAACGCTCCAGAGCTTTATAAACTCAATGATGGCTGGTTTGTGACAAATGACATTGGCGAAGTTATAAATGGAAAGTTACACATTCTTGGTCGTGCAGATGATGTCATCATAAGTGGTGGCGAAAATATTTCACTGACCGGCGTCGAAGCAACTCTTTCAATCCGTTTTCCTGAAATTGAGTTTGCGGCTTTCTCTTTAAATGACATCCAGTGGGGACAGGCATTACATCTTGCAATCGTCGGTGAAGTTAATGAAAGCGAAATTTCACATTATTTAGAGGCTGCACTTGGCGCAGCATCGAAACCAAAAGGAATCCATCATTTAGAATCACTTCCCTTGCTCGGAATCGGCAAAGTCGATCGCAGAGCGCTAGCGAAGATGGTGGAACATGAATAAATGGATTCTTGGGGCTAGGCCTCGAACACTTCCCGCAGCCATCGCGCCCGTAGTGGTTGCCACTGCCTTGGCTGGTTCAGATTGGAACTGGTTTCGAGCTGCATTGGCTCTAAAAGTCGGAGTCTGGCTACAAATAGCTGTTAATTACGCCAACGATTACTCAGATGGAGTCAAGGGCACTGATGCAAACCGCATTGGCCCAACCCGCTTAGTTGCAAGTGGATTGGCAACTGCCACGCAAGTAAAGATGGCTGCATTTATTTCATTTGCAATCGCTTCGGTGGCCGGTATCTGGTTATCGCTTCTATCTTCACCTTTATTACTTATCGTTGGAATCGCTGCAATTGCCGCTGCTTGGGGATATACCGGTGGAAAGAATCCTTATGGATATAGCGGCCTTGGTGAAGCATCTGTTTTCATTTTCTTCGGACTCACTGCAACAGTTGGAACCTTTTACACGCAAACTGGTCACGTGACTGCATTAAGTATTCTCTGCGCAATTCCAATGGGCGCGCTTGCATGTTCTATCTTGGCTGTTAATAACATTCGAGATCGTGCACAAGATGAACTCGTTGGAAAAAACACACTCGCGGTGCGACTTGGTGATAAGCGAGCCCGGCTTGGTTTTGTTTCCCTCTTAGTTTTAGCTCACCTTGCTGCTCTTGCAACTTTGCTCCCATGGGCTTTGCTAACTCTGGCAGCGCTCCCATTAACTTTCTCAATATCCCGTTCGGTTATGGCTGGCACATCTGGACCTGCACTTATTCCTTTACTTGGAAAGACCGGAAAACTGCAGATGATCTTTGCAACTCTCTTTGCAATCGGCTTAGCGATACACTAAATCCATGTCACGCATACTTCCAATTCTTCTTTTAACGGGTTTTACTATTTATACGTTAATCGATTGCGCGCGTACCGATGAAAGCCAAGTAAGAAATCTTCCAAAGTGGGCCTGGATATTAATTATCATTCTTCTTGGAACTATCGGACCAATTGCATATTGGATTGCCGGTCGCCCACGAAACCCACGCTTAGGTGGCGGCTCAAAGCGCCGTATCTTGCCGCCCGATGATGATCCGGATTTCCTACGAAAGATTTAGTTATTAAAGTCCTGAATAAGTATGTTTTCCGGTTCCCCAGATATTTACATAAACGTAATTAAATAAGAAAGTTGAACCTGCAAAAAGACATAACCATGCAGCTTTACGACCGCGCCAACCGATTGTTACTCGGGCATGTAAATACGCTGCATATGCAACCCACGTAATAAAAGCCCACGTCTCTTTTGGATCCCAGCCCCAATAACGACCCCATGCACTTTCTGCCCAGATGGCTCCGGCAATAACTGCGAAGGTCCATAAAGGAAATACAAATGCAACAAGTCGATATGAGAGTTGATCTAAATCTTCAAGTGATGGCAATCGCTTAGCCCAGGCAGTTCTTTCACCCCGAGATTCCATTGCATCTAAATACAGATATGCCGCAGCGATGGCATTTGCTAATAAAAATACACCGCCCGAAATGATGGCAGCAGAAACATGAATCACTAACCACGTTGATTTAAGTGCCGGAACTAGTGGAGCACTTGGACGATAAAGAACTGCGACCGCAGTGCCAAGCGTAAGTAATACCGCGATTGAAACAATTAGGCCTAACCAACGCAGATCATATTTACGCAGCGCCGCTAGATATGCCCCAGAAAAAGCCATCGCTCCAGTTATTGAGAACTCATACATGTTTCCCCATGGCACACGCCCTGCCGAGATTCCACGGGCAACAACGCCGGCAACTAACAATAGGAAACCCAAAATCATCATTGCAGTTGCGATACGTGCAACTTTTTCTGTCCGTTTGTAATCCAAAGTTTGTTTTGAATCCTCTGTGGTTATGCGAACGGCCCAAGCGGTTTCGATTGCATGCGCAAAAAATGACAACGTATACACCGCCATCGAAGAATAAATGAGGTAGTTGGAGAGATAGGCCCAGTTACGTGACATTTATTTCTCTCCCTTAAGCATCGATACAAATTGCGTCATTTCAATCTCTAAGCCAGGCGCTGCATTCTTAGCTAAACCAGCGACTTCTACTGACTTTCCTACGCGAATCCAGATGCGTCGGCGACGTGTAAATAGTGAGGCAAGCAAGCCAAGGATGGCAACAATACCGCCGAGCAGAGCAAAGTTCTTGCCAGGATCGTTTACGATTTGAAGATTGACCCACTGCTGATAACCCTCGAAAGTAATTGAGCCTTCTGGATAAATAAATGTCTCACCTGGCTTTAAGGATTTAAGTCCAATCTGTTTCATCTTTGATGTATCAATGCGATAAACAGATTGTGGAACACCACTATCGAGACCCAAATCACCAATCCATGCAGAAAGTAAAAGCCGTGGATCAAGTGCTTCTGGAAAAACGCTAATTGCGCCATTTCCATTACTTCGTGCATACGTGGGAACAAATGAACCAACAAAACCGATTTGTGGATCAGCGTCAGGAACCTTAATTGCGCCGATTGATCGCAGATTTGCATCCTGTGGCAAGAACGGAACTGGGCCTTGCATTGCAACATTGCCTTTTGAATCACGGACAGTTACCACAGGCGAATACCCGTTTGCTTGTAAGTAAATATTTGTATTGCCAAGGGCTAGTGGTGAGTTAACTTTAATAATGCGTTTTTCAGATTTTTTTAAGTCACCTTTGCTAAAAGTTACATTAAGCGTGTAATCCTCGGGTGCATTTGTTTCTACGTTGTACTTTGCTATGAATTTATCAACTGTAATTGTGAAATCAGAGAGATTGGATTGATTGAAGAGTTTTCCAAACTGTAATGAGTCATAACTAGTTGGCGTGTTTACAAAGCGTTCACCCACATTAAGAATTGCTTCACCGCGCATTCCAAAGAGTGAACTAAATGAGATTCCTAGCAAAATTAAAATTAAAGCAAGGTGGAAGAGAAGATTTCCGGTTTCGCGCATGAAACCCTTCTCTGCCGAGATGGAGCCATCCTTTTCTAAAACTCTAAATCGCTTTTCTTTAAACCAAGTGCGGGCTTTTTCCAGCTCATCCCCTGTTGCACTCCATGTCGAGTGATGTTCCATCCGTTCTAGATTTTTAGGAGTAGCCGGAGGCAGTGCCCGTGCTCCATGAAAATGCTCAATTGTTCGGGGTAGTACGCAGCCGATTAGAGAGATAAATAGCAATATATATATTGCGCTAAACCAAGGAGAGCCGTACACATCAAAAAGTGAGAATCGATCCATCCAACGTGAAAGATCTGGTGAATTCTTAAAGTACTCACTTACTTTCATTGGGTTCTGAGTGCGCTGCGGAATAATTGAACCGGGAATAGCTGCGATTCCAAGCATCAATAGAAGAATCAAAGCGGTGCGCATACTTGTTAGTTGTCGCCAGCTATAACGCAGCAATCCAACGCTACCCAACTCTGGGATTTGAATATCTTTGCTCATCTAAACCACCGGAATAAAATCAGAGATAAGCGCGCGGATTGAATTCATCATCTGACCCCACAGGCCAGTGACTTCTAGGACTCCTATAACGATTAGGAAAACTCCGCCGATCTTAGAGATTAAATCTCCCCGTCTGACTAGATATCTACGTAGTCCCTCTGAGCGATCAAGAAAAATACCCGAAGCGATAAATGGCAGGCCTAAACCAAAACAGTAACCCAATGAAAGTAATGCTCCTCTTAGAGCGCTTGACTCTTGGAAAGCTAAAGTCTCAACGGCAGCCAATGCAGGTCCTATGCATGGAGTCCAACCGACACCGAAGAGAAAACCAAGAACTGGAGCACCAATCAAACCGCCAGTAGTTTTGATTGTCGGGCGAAATGTTGGTGCGAATGGAAACTTTCCAAGAAAAACAAATCCAAGAAAAATAGTTAAGACTCCGAGAATCCTTGAAATTAAATCCTCGTTGGCTGCTAAGTGATTACCAACTCCGCCGAAGATGGCTCCATATGAAATGAAAACCGCGCTAAAACCTAAAACAAATAGAATTGAGCCTAACAATACTTTCCCGCGGTTAACTGAAAACCCTGCAGCAAATGAAAGATAGCCAGGTACAAGTGGGAGCACGCATGGTGATAAAAAAGAAATTACTCCAGCAATAAATGCAACTGGCAGTGCAGTAATTAAAAATCCACTCATGATTTGTTCTACAAAGAAATCTCTCATTCTGCGCTCACACGTTCAATTAAATCGGTAAGTGAAGCTACGGTGATTTCTCCAGATATTCGCGCTGCAACTCTTCCTTTTCTATCAATGACAACCGTGGATGGGATTGCATTGGCTTGTAGAGATCCTTTAAAACCAATCAATAACGAATCATCAATTAAGGTTGGATAAGGCAGCGCAAAGCGACGTTGAAAGGCTTCAGCGGTTGCAGGATTGTCACGCGTTAATATTCCCATGAAGGCAACATCTGTGTACTTCTTCGCAAGAGCTGCAAGGGTGGGAGCCTCGGCTCGACATGGCGAGCACCAAGATGCCCAGACATTTATTACTGCAACTTGCCCAATATCGAATTTATAATTTATTCCCGACAGGGTCATTCCAGACAATGTTGGTGCTTCAACTCTCTTATCTGGATTTATAAATGTAACCGAACCATTACCAGCGACGAAGCTTTCCTGCGTACTAGAGGTTCCTCCACCGCCACATGAAGAAAGTAAAACACCCATAATTAAAGCGGCTATAGCCTTAAATCTAAATCTCATTACATCTTCTTAGGAAGCAAGTGACGTGCAGGTTCAGAATAAGTCAGCCCAGATATAAATCCATCATCATCAAAGTGCACACTTGTCACAGATGCCAATGAACATTCGCGACGGCGTGGATCGTGAAGCAATCTTCGATTTTCGATTGCGCTTCTAAGAATCCAAATTGGTAGTTGATGCGAGACAACTATTGCATCTTTACCCCTTGCTGCATCACGTGCTGCAAAGATTGCAGCGAGCATCCGATTAATTTGCTCGTCGTACGGTTCACCCCATGATGGCTTCCACGGATTCCATAAATGGCGCCACGACGATGGGTGTTTTAAGACGCCATCACCAACACCAAAGGGTTTGCCTTCAAAAACATTCGCAGCTTCAATTAAGCGCTCATCAGTAGTTATAGAAATATTGTGCGCAGCGGCAATGGGAGCTGCAGTTTCTTGTGCTCGCTGCAATGGTGAAACATGGAGTGCCCCTAAATCAACTGTCCGTGACCAATCACCTAATACCTTCGCCATCTCTTGTCCGCGAAGAGAAAGGCTCCAGCCAGGTTGGCGCCCATAGAGAATTTTGTTGGGGTTTTCTACTTCACCGTGACGTACGACATGCACCGTTGAACTCATTGGCAAAGCATAAAGCGTCCCAAATGCATCAAGTTCGTTAAGGTAGTGACATGGCACTCACGGCGAAGCGAGCGGCCTTTTTTGATGTAGATAACACCCTGATTCGTGGCTCAACCCTCTACTTCCTGGGAAAAGGCATGTATCAAAGGGGTTACTTCACAAAGAAGGATATTTCCCGTTTTGTTTTGGCAAATTTAAGGTTTCGGCTTACTGGTAAAGAAAACAAAGAAGAGATTCAACGCTTTCAGGATTCTGCAACTGAATTTATAGGCGGACATTCTGTTGCCGATATTGCTCAGATTGCGCAGGAAATTTATGACCAATATGTCTCGCCGGCTCTTTGGCAGGGAACGATAGATATTGCTCAGAAACACTTAACTGCTGGCGAAGAAGTTTGGTTAGTAACCGCTGCTCCAGAAGACATGGCTGTGTTAATTGCAAATCGCTTAGGTTTCACCGGAGCACTTGGAAGTAAAGCCGAAACTAAAGATGGTAAGTACACAGGCGCAATGCAGGGAGCGTTGTTACATGGAAAAGAAAAAGCAACTGCAATTTATAGATTGGCTGAGGAAAAAGGATTTAATTTAGAGGATTGTTATTCATACTCAGATAGCCACAATGATTTTCCGCTTCTTCAATGCGTCGGTCATCCCTCAGCGATTAACCCAGATGCGATCCTTTCTTTACGTGCAATGGCAGAGGGTTGGCCCATCCATGATTTTCGGCGAGCTCGCCACTTAGCAAAAATCCTTTCCCCGATAGTTGTGCGCGTGGCCGCCCTTGGAACGTGGCTGACTCCGCGCAGAAAGCAACGTTGATTAACCCTTAAACAGTAAATGCCAGTAATGTAAGCAAGTTATGGAAATGCGCTCCTTCTCCGACTACTTGCGTAGTGTTGACGATGATGCCTTTCTAAAACTATTTGCTTCACGTCCAGATCTGGTAACACCAGTCCCCCCAGATATTGCATCTCTCGCAGTTCGTGCATGTTCTGCACCAAGCCTGGCCCGGGCCATAGATTCACTCAACCAATGGCAGTTCCAAGTGCTCGAGGCAGCAGCTGCGCTCAATGAACCCTTTACCTTAAAGAGCATCGTTGCAATTACCGATAAGGCTGCCGGCAGCGCGATTGAACATTTGATTTCGATTGGTCTGGTTTATCCATCCGATGATGGAATGCGACTCCCCTCCCAACTTCGCGAAGTAATTGGAAATGAGCCAGCCGGACTTGGTCCGGCCTCAATCGCCAAAATAAAATTGGTTGATGTCGATAAGGCTCCACCCGAAGCCAAGAAAGTTTTAGAACGATTAATTTGGGGTCCTCCACGCGGAAGTGTTGGAGATATTAAGAATCCAGGACCTGGTGTTGCGTGGTTACTTGATCAAAAATTTCTTGTCCCTTTAGATCAACGAACCGTTATTTTGCCGCGTGAAGTCGCAATTTATCTGCGTGGTGGAAAAGTTCATAAAGAGAACTTCATTTTTCAACCTGAGTTAAAAGGTGCCAAACGCATCGAAGGTCAAGTTGATTTGGCAGCAATCGCTAATATCTCGACGGTGCTTCGTTGGGTTGAAGAACTTCTTAATTTTTGGGCTGACGAACCTTCTGATGCCCTTCGTGCTGGAGGTTTGGGCGTACGCGATTTAAAAATTCTCTCCAATCACTTGGGAGTTGATGAATCATGCACCGCCTTTATTACCGAACTTGCTTATCTTTCATCGCTAATTAGCTTTGATGCTAATGACCGAATCATGCCAAGCAATAAATTTGATATCTGGTTGATGCAAACCCCAGCTGATCGCTGGCAAGTCCTTGCATCACAATGGTTAATTACTTCCAGAGTTAGCGGATTAGTGGGACGAGTAGAAGCAAAAAATGTTGCAGCTCTTGGGCCGGAACTTGATCGCGTTAATGCGGCAAAAGTTAGAGCACTCACACTTTCAATTCTTAAAGAGAATCCAACAATTGCACCTGACTCTGATTCATTAAGTGAACTTCTTACTTGGCGTGCACCTGTGCGGCGAAACTCATCCCTGCAGGAAGAGTTGGCAGCTTGGACGCTACGAGAAGCCGAATGGCTTGGAATCACTGGCCAAGGTGCAATCTCTAAATACGGTGTTGAATTCTTAACAGGTGCAGATCTTTCTATTATCAATCAAGATTTACCGAAAACTGTGGATCACATCTTGATTCAAAGTGACAACACAGCAATCGCACCTGGACCGCTAGAACATGAGATTTCCCAACAGCTTGCCATGATGGCTGAAATTGAAAGTCGCGGAGGAGCCACGGTCTATCGCTTTAGCGAGGCAACGATACGTCGCGCCTTAGATCACGGTAAAACCGGCGACGAAATTAAAAGCTTCTTGGTTAAAACTTCTAAGACTCCGATGCCTCAGCCTTTGGAATATCTCATTACTGATGTTTCGAAAAAGCACGGCAAACTGCGTGTTGGCAATACATCTGCATTCATTCGTTGTGAAGACACAGCCTTAATTTCGCAGATAATGAATGATAAGAAGTTAGAGATTCTTGCTCTGCGAAGGATCGCTCCAGAAGTTGTGATCTGTAATCATGATGCAACTGACACTATGCGCATTTTGCGTGAAGCGGGCTACCTGCCTGCAGGTGAATCAGCGACTGGAATTATGTTGACTGGCCCTCGATCAAATCGTGCACAGACCAGACCTCGACCACCCCGCGTAATAGGTGAGATTGAAATTCCAACTCAAGATATTCTAAGTGCAGCAATTAGAGCGATACGCACTGGAGAAAAATCAACTCACAAGCAGACGCATTTACGCCAAGCAGCAAATGAGGCCCTCGGTGCACTTCCACGTACAACTGCAAATGAAACCATGGATCTTGTTAATAAATATATTCTTGAAGAAAAATCGCTTTCCATTGGATACGCAGATAACAATGGCGCAGTTTCACACCGCATCATCGATCCAATCCGTGTCAGTGCTGGAGCGTTAATTGCGCGTGATCACGCTACTGGCGAACTCCAATCTTTTAGAATTCCTCGTATCACCGGCGTAGCCCCACTATAGGATTAACCCATGTTGGCAGCCCTAGAAGCGTTAGTTAAATTGGAATCACCGACCGATGATTTAGAGGCATGTAACGAAGTCGTGCGATTAGCTAGTGATATTGCTACCCGAATCCTTGGAACGCCTGCAGAAATTCGAGAAGTAAATGGTCGCCCAGTCTTTTGGTGGGGTCCAAATAATCCAGATGTTGTTGTTCTTGCGCATTTAGATACGGTCTGGCCAAAAGGTTCATTTACTCCCCTTTGGGAAGTTGATGGAAACAAAGCCACTGGGCCTGGAATCTTTGATATGAAAGCTGGATTTATTCAAGCCCTATATGCAATGAAAGGCATTGATGGATCTGCAGCTTTAATTGCAACCACTGATGAAGAAACAGGCAGCGCAACAAGTAAAGAGTTTATTAAGCAGATTTCGTCAACTGCTAAGGCTGTTTTAGTTCTTGAAGCGACTCTCAATGGAAAAGTAAAGACTGGTCGCAAAGGTACAGCCATGTACCAAGTCAAAATTCACGGTAAAGCATCACATGCAGGACTTGAACCTGAAAAAGGCGTTAACTCCACCATTGAAATGGCACATGCAATTATCGCCGTTGCCGCTCTTGCAGATAGTGATCACGGAACAACAGTTGTTCCAACAATGCTTCGAGCTGGCAACACCACAAATACAGTTCCGGATTTAGCTGTTCTAGATATCGATATCCGTTCGTACTCTATGGATGATCTTAAGCGCGTTGATTCTGCGATTCGAAATTTGAAGTCAGTTAATCCAGAAACACGTTATGAAATTACTGGGGGATTTAATCGCCCGCCGTTAGAAACATCGTCAACAATGGCTCTTTATGAACGCGCTGAAAAAGTAGCTAAAGAGCTAGGTATGGCGCCTTTGGGCCACGCATCCGTTGGTGGCGCAAGTGATGGAAATTTTGCCGCAGCAGCTGGCGCACAAGTTCTTGATGGATTAGGGGCAGTTGGCGATGGCGCACACGCCGCGCATGAATGGGTAGACATCAGTACCCTTGAAGTTCGAAGCAATCTCTTACATGCATTAATTAAGGATCTCCTCAATGACTGATGGACCGTTAATCGTTCAAAGCGATAAAACGCTGCTATTAGATATCGATCATCCTCTTTCAACTGAATGTCGCCGTGCGATCGCTCCATTTGCCGAACTCGAGCGCTCCCCCGAACATATTCATACATATCGTTTAACTCCTCTTGGACTTTGGAACGCCCGTGCTGCTGGACATGATGCTGAACAGGTAATCGATACTTTAATTAAGTATTCGCGATATGCAGTTCCACATTCAATTTTGATTGACGTTGCCGAGACTATGTCTCGCTATGGACGACTTCGACTTGAAGCTGATCCAGTACATGGATTAATTCTTGTTACAACTGATTCTGCAGTTCTTGAAGAAGTTATTCGGGCAAAGAAGATTCAACCTCTTCTCGGTGCGCGTATTGATAAAGAAACTATCGCTGTTCTTCCAAGCCAGCGCGGTCAGATTAAACAATCACTATTACGTTTGGGGTGGCCCGCTGAAGATTTTGCTGGCTACGTCGATGGTCAGGCCCATGAAATCGCATTAAAACAAGAGGATTGGAAGATTCGTCCTTATCAAGAGCTAGCTGCCGAAGGATTTTGGCATGGTGGATCCGGTGTAGTCGTTTTGCCATGTGGTGCCGGAAAGACAATTGTGGGCGCTGCGGCAATGGCCCATGCCAAAGCCACTACTTTAATTTTGGTAACAAATACTGTTGCTGCTCGTCAGTGGCGCGAAGAATTATTGAAACGAACAACGTTGAATGAAGATGAAATTGGCGAGTATTCAGGTGCAAAAAAAGAGATTAGACCTGTAACTATCGCGACTTACCAAGTTATGACAAAGAAAAAGAATGGTGTTTACGCGCACTTGGATCTCTTTGATTCATATGACTGGGGATTAATTATCTATGACGAAGTACATCTACTTCCTGCACCAATATTCCGCTTCACGGCTGATATCCAATCTCGTCGTCGATTGGGTTTAACTGCGACTTTGGTTCGCGAAGATGGAATGGAAGGTGAGGTTTTTTCACTCATCGGACCCAAGCGCTTTGATGTTCCTTGGAAAGAGATTGAGTCACAAGGCTATATTGCTCCGGCTGAATGTATTGAAGTGCGAGTAAATCTCACCGAGACTGAACGTCTTTCTTATGCAACGGCTGAAGTTGAAAACCGTTACCGTTTTTGTGCAACCACTCGCACCAAGCGTGACGTGGTCGAAGCATTAGTCAAGAAACACCAGGGCGAACAGATTTTAGTAATCGGTCAATATATTGATCAGTTAGATGAACTTTCCGAAGTTCTCGGTGTCCCGGTAATTAAAGGTGAGACTCCAGTTAAAGAGCGCGAAATCCTCTTTAATAAATTTAGAAGTGGCGAGATTACGACACTTGTTGTTTCAAAGGTTGCAAATTTTTCCATCGATTTACCTGATGCAACTATCGCGATTCAAGTAAGTGGCGCCTTTGGTAGTCGCCAAGAAGAAGCGCAACGTTTAGGTCGTATTTTGCGTCCGAAATCAGATGGACGCGGAGCAAAGTTTTATTCTGTTGTTTCTAGAGACACTATCGACCAAGATTTTGCGCAGAATCGTCAACGTTTCTTGGCAGAACAGGGTTACTCTTACAAAATTATCGACGCTGACGATGTTTTTCAAGGGAAGATCTAAAACGTTCCGGATCTACCTTAAAGAAATCGTGGTGAATCCCATCGATATGTATAACTGGAATCTGTTCGCCATATAGATTTTCAAGCTCAGCATCGCCATCAATGTAAATCTTTTCAATCTCAAAATTCAATTCACTCTTCATTGATTCGAGAACATCAGTTGCAACATCACATAAGTGACAACCATGTCTTCCAAATACGGTTACCAACTCCATTTTGTTGCCCCTTCCTGTCAATTTGCTTAGAGAATTGCTGGTCCTAACGCTGGCGCTAGTAGCCAATCATCTCATCTTGATAGTGTGCGCCCATGCGGAAAATCCTCTCGAAACGGCTTCGTGCAAGCGCAGTTGTCATAGCCCTCGTTGCATCAATAATTTCCGCACCTACTGCCCAAGCCCTTTACAAAGTTATCCCCGCAACACAATGGGGCAATATCTATGCCGGCACAACAACGGATGCAAAGCCAGAAGCGCGCGGCAAAACCACAAATGCGGTGGCAAAATCAAAATTTGATGTTAAGTACAACAACTTTCCCGATTGGGCAAAAAAGGAAGTACAGGCTGCCGTTGATGTCTGGGCAGCAAATTTCTCTTCTCCAGTGACGATTACAGTTGATGCTTCTTGGGGCCGGTCAAGTTCGTGGGGAATTCTCGGAAGCGCCCGTCCAACAAATTTTTACTCAGGCTTTGCTGGTGCGCCAGATCCAACACTTTGGTACACATCTGCCTTAGCTAATTCACTTGCAGGAAAAGATTTAGATAAAGCAAATCCTGAAATAATTATTCAAGTTAACTCAGGTGCGGCATGGAACACACGCGGTGATGGTGCACCAAGTAATACTGAATATGATTTGGAATCAGTCTTCATGCATGAAATCGCTCATGGACTTGGATTTCTTTCAAATGATTCATATGACTCTTTCTACGGAGTAGCTAGTTTGGATCAACCAACTCCATACGATGCTTATGCGCAAACAGCCGATGGTCGCCGCTTAGCTGACCTGCCATCACCATCACTTGAACTTGGACAAGCATTAACAACATCTCTCGTTTGGTCTGGTCCTTTAGGAATCGCGGCTAATAATGGAGTGAAGCCAAAGTTATACACGCCATCTCGTTATGAATCTGGTTCCTCAACTAGTCACTTAGATGAGGCAACTTTTTCAAAGACAGGTTTGAATTCTGTTATGACCCCTAATCTTGATCCGGGTGAAATATTTAAAGAGCCCGGACCATTGTTGTTAGCGATGATGGAAGATATGCGCAACAAACCTCCAGCCGGCATTGCAACGGGGCTGCCAGAAGCACCTCGAAATGTTCAAGCGTTTATCGCTGACTCAGCAGCCCTTGTTTCCTTTGATCCGCCGGTGAATATCCGCACGGCACAGGTGAGCGAGTACATCGTTAAGAACTTAAAAACTGGTGTTGAGAAGAAGGCGCTTTCAAGTCCGGTCGTTGTCAGTGGGTTGAAAAATGGCACTTCATACTCTTTTTCTATAGTTGCTAAAAACTCACTTGGGCTTTCAGAGTCCGCGGCTACTAAAGCAATAATTCCGCAGGCTGGGTGGAAGAGCACAGTCCTAGATGCAACTGCCGATGGAAAATCAGTTTCAAGCACTACATTCAATGGGCAACCAGCTGTTGCATACACAGATACAAAGAGCGGTGATTTAAAGCTCGCGACTTTTAATGGCAGTGTTTGGAATAAAGTAACTGTCGATGGAGCTGGCGGCACTAACGGCCGAACAAATAACCCGATTTCTGGACAGATTTCAATGTGCGTCAATGGAAGCGGAACTAAGCAGACACTGCATCTGTTCTATAGTGATGCAACTGATAAAGATCTTCGATACGCAGCCTACAACGGTAAGAGTTTTACCTTTGATGTAGTGGATGGCAATGGCGTCGCAGTAAATGACTACTCAGATCCCATACGTGTGCGCACATCAAGTGATGTCAGTGTTTCAAATGCATGTGTAGCAACTGCTTCGGCAATTCAGGTTTTCTACCGTGATGAGAGTCAGGGAGTCTTGCTAGGGGCAGTCAAAACTAAATCAACTCCTTGGACTTACGAAATGATTGACGGAGACAGCAAAGACAATGGCCATACAACTGGAGATGTTGGTTTCCATGTGCAGGCGTTATTTGACGGCTCAAAAACTTATTTGGCATACGATTCAGTTGTATCCATGAATCAAAAGAAAGAAATAACAGCCGGCGCAATACGCATAGCTACCCGTGTTGGTAGTGATGCAAATTCCTGGAGTTACCAAACACTTGATATTTCAACTGATGATGCGTCGGTATTCGGATATGACGTTGCTCTTTCGCGCGTTGGTGCAGATGTATTGGCCACTTGGCTCTCAACTTCTACCGCGTCATTTCCTAAGCCAAATCAAATTCGGTGGGTGTTATTGAGTAAGCCACTTGAGATTTCCAAAATCACGACTGAAAATTTCGGAACTCCGGGAGAACATTTAGCGACCGATGGAAAGACCATCCTTTTCAACTGCCAAGATCGTTTATGTGCTGTAGATACAACCAAGAAGGATCTTGGCCAGGCTGCAATACGTTTAATCAGAAGCACCCAAGGCTCTGAACCAACTCAGAGCGCCTGGGTGACTGTTAAGAAAGTTAAGTATGTACTTGCCACCGTCAGTGGAAAGTTGGCCTTACTAAAACCGTAATTACTATTTAGCGTTACGGCGCTGAATGCGAGTCTTCTTTAGAAGTTTCTTGTGCTTCTTCTTCGCCATGCGCTTGCGTCGCTTTTTAATTACGGAACCCATATGTCACGCTCTCATTTCTTAATCGTTAATGCTTAGGGTGTTAGGTTACCTCTAGTTGAGGGTAAAAATCGAAACGGAATCCGCGCTTGAAGTGATACACAAAAGCCCCAATTCCTTCGAGGCGTAGAGCCCTAATGTTTGTTTCTGGTCGATTGGGGCGCTGTATCCACCAGTAATTGCACCTTTGAGATCAAAGGTTAAAAGCAATCCCTGGGGATTCTTAGGCAACCAGTTATTTAGTTGAGTGATCCCTGAAGTAGATTGAAACATTGCATAAGTTGATCCAGAAGCAAATGTCGTTCCAGTAGATAGAAAACGATATGTCCATGTCGGCACGAAGCTATTTGAAAATTTAGTTACTGCACTTTCAATCTTCTTGCCTGTAATAACCTCACCGGCCATCAAATTTGAAGTCGTAATATTGTTCCAACTTCTTGCAGCTTTTGGCGCTGAGCTGCGTACAACGGAAAGCAATTTTCCAGCTTTGGATACCTTAACTATTACTCCATCAACTTTTCCAGCCAATTTTTTTCCAGCAATAGTTTCAGAGCTAGAGCCAACAACGGTTACCGATCCATCACTATTTTTAACTACCGACTCAAAATTGGTTGCATCCGTACCGATGTAGAGCGGTTTAACAATATTGCCTTTTAAATCTGAGGTTATGACTGCGCCAGAAGTTCCTACTGCAGTAATTCCAGCCTTATCGATGGCAATTGCGTTGATAAGAATCGGCTTATCGAGTTGCAATGAATATTGGACTAAGGCTTGTGTACTGGGGTTAAGCGACCATAAAGAAAAAGCATTTAAATCGGCACTAAAAATATCTGTAGGCGGCACAACTTTATCTGGATTCAAAGGGGAAACTGTTGGTGAAGGCGTTGCTGAAGGGCGAAGTAGGGATGTTGAACCCGCAATCCAGATATTGCCAACGCCATCGACCGTTGCTGCCGAAGCTACTGAGGGTGAAGCGCCATCAAGGGCGATATTCCAAAGCTCATTTCCTGAAGTATCAAGGGCGCGAGCAAATGACCTTTCTCCTTTGTTTCCAAAAACAATGATCGTCTTGCCGCTAGTAACTAAACCAGAAAACTCATCAACGTTTCCAACATTTGTAAGCAATTTAAGGGCTTTAATTGATGGTTTTTTTGTTACACCAAAAGCAGATGGCGTAATTAAGAGCGTTGAAATTACAACTAGTGAAAGAAAACGTTTCACGCTAATTCCTGCGAGCGATCGCGCGCGGCCTTCATAGCTTTGGCTACCACTTCACCAATGTGCTCCGATTCAAAAGTTGCAAGAGCGGCGGCAGTTGTTCCATTGGGGCTTGTCACGTTTTCGCGCAAAGTTGTGGCGCTTTTACCTGATTCATTAAGCAGTTTTGCGGCGCCAACAATGGTCTGAACGGTAAGTGTTGTGGCATCTTCTTCCGATAGTCCCAATGCGATAGCTCCTGCGATCATCGCCTCAACAAATCTAAAGAAGTAAGCTGGCCCTGAACCACTCGTTGCAGTTACTGCATCCTGTAAATCCTCTGAAACCTCAATTACTTTTCCCGTGGCTGCTAAGAATCCCGAAACAAACTCTGCTTGCTGCAAACTAACGCCTGAACCGAGTGAGACTGCAGCCATTCCTTCGCCAACTAATGTTGGAGTGTTCGGCATTACGCGGACAACTGAATTACCGGTGCCCAAGCCTTGCTCTATGAACGAGATCTTTTTACCTGCGGCAAAGGTTATTACAACCGCACCCTTGTTGATGGATCCTTTGATCTCTTCGAGTACCGCGGCCATATCTTGTGGCTTAACAACTAATAGCAGTGCATCGCTAGTTGAAACATTGGTAGATAGCTCAGCGGTTTTAATTCCATATCGAGCCACTAATTCATCACTACGTTCTTTACGTTTTTCCGAAATTACGATGGACTGTGGCGAAACGCCATAGGAAATTAGCGCAGCGATTAGTGCTTCGCCCATTACACCTGCACCAATAACTCCAACTTGATTCATGTAACAAGCCTACCTTTATGCCTGTAGGCTCTGTGACTATGTCTGAATTAAAGCCAGGATTTGCACGTGATTGGGTTGAATTTACTGACCCTAACGATGCAGAAGAAATCTTCAAGTGCGACCTCACATGGTTGACCTCATTTTGGACCTGTATTTATGGTGATGGTTGTAAGGGAGTTTTTAAGAATCAACCAAACTCTGGCTGCTGCACCGAAGGCGCCATGTACACCGATGAAGATGATGAGAAGCGCACAGATAAAGCTGCTGCCTATCTAACACCAGACATGTGGCAGTTCTATTCGCAGGCTCGTGCAAAGAAACCAGGCGGACCATTAAGAATTTCAGAAAAAGATGAAGATGGCGATCGCAAAACTCGCCGAGTCGAAGATGGATGTATCTTTTTAAACCGAAAAGGATATGAGGCTGAAGGTTTTACTGGATCGTTCGGTTGCGTACTTCATCACTTAGCAATTAAAGAAAATAAACACTTCGTTGATACAAAGCCCGATGTTTGTTGGCAGTTGCCATTGCGCCGTAGCTTTGAAACTCGTGAAGTCGGCGAGCGCGAATATTCAATCACTGTTATTGGCGAATACGAACGCCTTGCATGGGGCGATGGCGGAGATGATTTCGATTGGTACTGCACAAGCAATCCTGAAGCACATGTGGGTAGCCAACCGGTGTATCTCTCCAACAAATATGAACTTCAGAAACTTATGGGCGAAGCTGCATATGCCGAACTCGCTCGCCTATGCGATATCCGCGTAGCTGGAATCAAAGATGCTCAAAGTCGCTCACTGCCACTATTTGTTATCCAACACCCAGCAACACTTGCCGCCCAGAAGAATTAGTCAGTACTTAGTTCTAGGCTCTACCCATGGCCAAGGTTGAAAAAGATCCATTCCGCTGCACCGAGTGTGGTTGGACATCACAAAAATGGGTAGGCCGCTGCGGTGAATGCCAAGCTTGGGGTGTTGTCGAAGAGATTGCCGCGCCCAAGAAACTCTCTCTAGTCGCCGGAAATGTAACAAGCAAGGCAACACCTATTGGCGATGTTGATCTTTCAGCTGCGCATGCCCGACCTACTGGAGTATCCGAACTCGATCGCGTTCTTGGCGGAGGTTTAGTTCCCGGAGCTGCAATCTTGTTGGCCGGTGAACCTGGAGTTGGTAAATCAACTCTACTTTTATCTGTTGCTGCGCAAACTGCTTCTAAAGGAATCCCAGCGTTATATGTAAGTGGCGAAGAATCAGCATCTCAAGTTCGTCTACGTGCCGAACGAATTAAGGCAATTGATCCACAGTTATTTCTTGCATCTGAAACTGATCTAGGCGCAGTTATCGCACACATCGATGCCGTTAAGCCACAGCTATTAATAATCGACTCGGTCCAAACAATTGGAAGCAGCACCGCCGATGGTTCACCCGGTGGAGTAACGCAGGTCCGCGAAGTTGCCGGTGCCTTAATCCGAATCTGTAAAGATCGCGATATTACTTTGCTACTAGTTGGCCATGTAACTAAAGATGGATCTATCGCAGGTCCCCGCTTGCTAGAACATATCGTTGATGTTGTTCTGCAGTTTGAAGGCGAACGCCATTCACGTCTTCGCTTAATTCGTGCAATCAAAAATCGTTTCGGTGCATCCGATGAGGTTGGTTGCTTTGATTTAAGTGATACAGGAATCGAATCAGTTCTTGATCCAACTGGTCTATTTACTTCACGCCATGCTGAACCAGTACCTGGAACTTGTGTGACTGTCACACTCGAAGGACGCCGCCCACTGCTCGCAGAAATTCAAGCACTCGTGAGCCAAGGGCGCGAAAATGATTTTGGAAATGCACGCCGAGTTGTCTCTGGCCTTGATTCTGCCCGTACATCAATGACTTTGGCGGTGCTCGAACTTCGCGCCGGGGTTCGTGTGGGTGGGCGTGATGTTTATGCCGCAACGGTTGGTGGAATGAAAATGTCCGAACCTGCCGCAGATTTAGCATTGGCCTTAGCAGTGGCATCAGCTGCAAAAGCTTTAGCTTTGCCATCAGATTTAGTTGCAATCGGTGAAGTTGGTTTAGCTGGAGAAATTCGAAAAGTAAGTGGAGTTGATCGCCGCTTACAAGAGGCTTTCCGCCTAGGTTTCAAACGTGCATTGGTGCCAGCAGGATCTGAAACAAAGATTTCTGGAATGGAGATTGTGGAAGTTTCACGGCTTGATCAAGCTCTCAAACGCGTAAAAATCACTGGCGAATGAACCAGCTTGAAAAACCGATAGTTAACTGGTTTAAGAAAAACAAACGCGATCTGCCATGGCGCAATACAACGCCGTGGGGTGTGATGGTCAGCGAATACATGTTGCAGCAAACGCCAGTTAATCGTGTACTTCCTAAATGGCACGAATGGATGCAACGTTGGCCAACTCCGGCCGACCTTGCACAAGCAACTCCGGCCCAAGTAATTACTGCCTGGGGCCGTCTCGGATATCCCCGCCGCGCACTTCGATTACATGGTGCGGCGCAGATAATTGCACAGGATTTCAATAATCAAGTTCCCGAAGATATTGCCACTTTGCAAACACTGCCGGGAATCGGTGAATATACCGCCGCTGCAATCGCAGCCTTTGCTTTCGAACAACAAAGCCTTGTTATGGATGTAAACATTCGAAGATTGTTAACGCGCATCGTTGATGGCAATGAACATCCAAAGCCTGCACCGACTGCTAAAGAAAAAGCATCACGTCTTACGCTACAACCAGCCAAAAACGCTCATATTTGGGCTGCTGCAACGATGGAGTTAGGTGCACTTGTCTGCACGTCAAAGAATCCAATCTGTGAGCAGTGTCCAGTTATCGGCCAATGTAATTGGCGCAAAAATGGTTATCCGAAAACGGATTTAGTACGCAAGTCCCAGGATTGGCACGGTACTGATAGAAAATGCCGAGGAACTATCGTGCAAGCACTGCGTGATAATGAATCACTTACTGAAAACGCGATTAAGAAACTGTGGCCCGATGAATCTCAAGTTGAGAAAGCTCTAAAAACTCTTCAGGCCGATTTACTTATTGAAGCTATCCCCCGCAACCGATATAGACTTCCCGCATGATCCGCGTCGCCACAATAGAAGATGGACCGCGCATCCTGGCGTTAATTAAAGATTTAGCTGATTACGAAAAAGCTCCACTTGAAGCTAAGGCAACACTTGAACAAATTGAAGAAACAATCTTTGGTGACAAGCCAACTGCTTACTGCCATGTTTGCGAAGTTGATGGGCAGGTAATCGGAATTGCAATCTGGTTCCTTAACTATTCAACGTGGCTCGGCAAGCCCGGTATGTATCTTGAAGATCTTTACATAGACCCTGTATTTCGCGGCAAAGGTTTCGGCCTTGCATTTTTGAAAACCCTGGCCAAAATCTGCGTTGATCGCGGATATGAAAGATTCCAATGGTGGGTTCTAGATTGGAACGAACCTTCAATTGAGTTCTACAAATCCATTGGCGCAGAAGCCATGGATGAATGGACGATTTTTCGAGTTAGCGGAGATGCGTTAAAAAACTTAGCTGCTAACTCTTAATCACCAAGAACTGTATCTGGGGCCACTATTACTGGGCGCAACCCCTTTAAATAGCTAAGGGCAAGTAATACTAAACCAAGTAGTAGTTCCACCACGCCATTGATCATCAAGGGAGAAATTAAGGTGTGGGCCGCAATTGGAATAGCTTCTCGAGCTAATGAGTCAGTAGCCGTAGCTGCCTGGTGGTTCACGATAGCCATCGCCGTAATATTTAAAGCTATGAGAAATACTCCAACACTTAGAACAGTTATCCCGGGAACTCTGAGCGCGGAACGCGAAGACTTTGCAAAGAGTAGATAGAGAATAAGAGTAAGAATAGAGAGGCCGAGAAGTAACCAGAGTGCAAGAGTGAAATATGACTTAATCTGCGCAGGGTCAGTGCCACTAGTCTGCGGTTTTAATTTAATCGGTTTTATTTTGTCGAGCTCTTTGCTCAATTTAGAAAATTGTGGATCTACTGACTCAAAAATTGGCAAGGCTAATTGAAGGATGGGTTTTACATCGATGCTCTTTTGATCCCTTGCCCCGTCTATGTAATAGTTATAAGCAGTATCAGAAATCAACTCAATAGCTACCTTGAATTCTGGATTACCTAAAATTGATGTCACCGTGGTTGAGATTTGTGGTGCTTTATCTGTAAGGAGTGTGCGTGCATCCCCATTAGCCGTCTCAAGAGTTTTAGAAACGAAGTAATCACCTGCATTTTGCTTAAAGGATTGACTTGAAAGCAGCCCATCAATCACCTTGTTAACTGGGTTTCCAACTCCAATTGAAAGATAGATGGAGCCTAAGATTGAAAGCAACGTAAAGAAAATCGTGAAGAAGATTGCAGATGGGATCGCACCACCGCGCTTTGCCTTAAGCAGGAAACTCATTCCTGGTTTAGCCATTGGTTAGACAAAGGCTATTTACCTTCGGCTTTATCTTTAAGCATTCCCAAACGCACTTTAGTATCGCGCTTTCCGACAAGGGGTACTAAAAGAGGGACAAGGATTCGTCCCATTCCTTTCATTTTTGGAAAATCATGTTGAAATGTGACCATCGTTCCTGAGCTAGTTGATTGCAAAGTAAAGGTATTTGTGAAGTATCCATTTTCATCATGGGCTTTAAATACGAATCTACTATCTGGAATAACCTCAGTAATTGTGACTTCGTTCTTATGATCTTTTTCTGCAGGCGGAACGAATCCAACAGAACTATATGTACTGCCAACGGCGCCTGTTACGCCAGAAGTTAATTTCGCTTCATATGGCTTAGGTGACCATTGCGAGTGCTTTGTTATATCTGCGATCCAGGGCCAGATGACATTTGCTGGAGCGTTGATTATTTGAGAAACCAATAGTTGTGTCATGATCACTACCCTTACTGTTCGAAGAGAATGAATGTACTCTTCGCTATTTATTTCGGTAAAGGGGTAATAAGTACACAGTTAATGGTTTTAAACTCACAATTACCTCACGGTATTTAATGAATTAAGTAGTTGGAGCTTCAGCTAAATCTTCAGGGGTATCTGGCATCTCAGCTTTAGCTGCGCCTTTAAATGTGAAGATCGCTTCTGCGCCATCGCCCTCTGCATCTACAACAATGATTTCGCCGGCTTTTAGTTCACCGAACAAGATGCGCTCTGACAGAGCATCTTCAATTTCACGTTGAATTGTGCGACGCAATGGACGTGCACCAAGAAGTGGGTCATAACCTCGGGCAGCAAGTAGATCTTTAGCTGCAGGAGTTAATTCAATTCCCATATCTTTTGCTTGCAGGCGATCATCAAGATTCTTGATCATCAAATCTACGATTTGAATAATCTGATCCTTGGTCAACTGGTGGAAGACAATGATGTCATCGATGCGGTTAAGGAACTCAGGGCGGAAGTGAGTCTTAAGTTCATCGCTTACCTTGCCCTTCATGCGCTCATAATTTGTCTGATCATCATCACTATTAGCAAAACCAAGGCCAAGGCTCTTTGAAATATCGCGAGTACCAAGGTTCGTGGTCATGATGATTACAGTATTTTTGAAGTCAACAGTGCGCCCCTGTGAATCTGTTAGGCGACCATCTTCAAGAACCTGCAATAGAGAGTTGAAGATATCTGGGTGTGCTTTTTCGATTTCATCGAAAAGAACAACTGAGAATGGGCGGCGGCGAACCTTTTCAGTGAGCTGTCCACCTTCGTCATAGCCAACATATCCTGGAGGTGCACCGAATAAACGTGATGCGGTGTGGCGCTCTGAGTATTCAGACATATCAAGTTGAATCAACGCATCTTGATCGCCAAATAAAAATGATGCAAGTGTGCGTGAAAGTTCGGTCTTACCGACACCGGAAGGACCAGCGAAGATAAATGATCCGCCTGGACGGCGAGGATCTTTTAGACCAGCGCGTGTGCGACGAATTGCTTGTGACAAGGCCTTGATTGCTTGATCTTGTCCAATAACACGGTTGTGTAGTTCATCTTCCATGCGAAGAAGGCGTGCAGTTTCTTCCTCAGTTAATTTAAACACTGGGATTCCAGTTGATGCAGAAAGCACCTGAGCGATGAGTTCTTCATCGACTTCAGTGACCTTATCTAGATCAGTTGCTTTCCAATTCTTCTCAGCCTCATGTTTTTCGGCGATAAGAGTTTTTTCTTTATCGCGAAGTGATGCGGCCTTTTCAAAATCCTGACCGTCGATTGCAGATTCTTTTTCCTTACGGGCTTCTGCAATCTTGTCATCAAATGCACGAAGTTCGGCAGGAGCAGTCATACGCTTAATGCGCAAACGTGAGCCTGCTTCATCGATGAGGTCGATCGCCTTATCCGGCAAGAAGCGATCTGAAACATAGCGGTCTGCAAGGTTTGCAGCTGCAGCGAGCGCGCCATCGGTAATTGAAACACGGTGGTGAGTTTCGTAGCGATCGCGAAGACCCTTCAAAATTTCGATTGTGTGAGCAACCGATGGCTCTTTAACTTGAATTGGTTGGAAGCGACGCTCAAGTGCAGCATCTTTTTCAACATGCTTGCGATACTCATCAAGAGTTGTTGCACCGATTGTCTGTAGTTCACCACGAGCAAGCATTGGCTTCAAGATGCTCGCAGCATCAATTGCACCTTCTGCTGCTCCGGCACCAACGAGTGTATGAATCTCATCGATGAAAAGAATTATGTCACCGCGAGTTTTAATCTCTTTTAATACTTTCTTCAGGCGCTCTTCGAAATCTCCACGGTAGCGGCTACCAGCAACAAGTGCACCAAGATCTAGTGAGTAAAGTTGCTTGTCTTTCAAAGTCTCTGGAACATCGTTCTTGTAAATCGCCTGTGCAAGACCTTCTACTACAGCGGTCTTACCCACACCTGGTTCACCGATTAGAACTGGGTTATTTTTTGTACGACGTGAGAGAACCTGCATCACACGTTCGATTTCATTTTCGCGACCAATAACTGGATCAAGCTTTCCCTCGCGGGCAGCCTGTGTCAGGTTGCGTCCAAATTGATCAAGAACCAAAGATGTTGATGGAGTGCCTTCAGCAGGACCACCTTGTGTAACTGCTTCTTTACCCTGGTAACCAGAGAGGAGTTGAATAACCTGTTGACGGACGCGATTGAGATCTGCGCCAAGCTTTACAAGAACTTGTGCAGCTACGCCTTCTCCTTCACGAATAAGTCCAAGCAAAATATGTTCGGTGCCGATGTAGTTGTGACCGAGTTGCAACGCTTCGCGAAGTGAAAGTTCTAGAACTTTCTTTGCACGCGGAGTAAATGGAATGTGACCACTTGGTGCTTGCTGACCTTGTCCGATAATTTCTTCAACTTGTGCGCGAACGCCTTCAAGTGAGATGCCTAGAGATTCAAGTGCTTTAGCCGCGACACCTTCGCCTTCGTGGATTAAGCCGAGCAAGATGTGCTCTGTGCCGATGTAGTTGTGATTGAGCATGCGTGCTTCTTCTTGGGCCAACACAACGACGCGGCGGGCTCGATCTGTAAAGCGCTCAAACATGGGCGGGGCTCTCTTTCTTTTGGCTTCTCATTAGCCTAATACCTACAGGCTTACGCTCGCGAGGTGGATAGCTACTGACTTCTACAACCCAATGACTGGGTGATTTATGCCCGTTTTGCTCGAAATTAGGCGAGCTTTTTGAGCATTCGGGTGTTGCCCAGGGTATTGGGCTTCACGGATTCAAGATCTAAGAACTCGGCCACACCGGCGTCATAGGAGCGCAAAAGCTCGGCATATACCTCTGGGTCAACTGGAGTGCCTTCAATAACCTCAAAGCCGTGGGAGCCAAAGAACTCGGTTTGAAATGTAAGGCAAAAGATCTTGTTTACGCCAACTTCGGCGGCACGTTTTACAATCGCCTCAAGGATCTTGTGGCCAACACCTTGGCGGTGTAAATCTTTCTTAACTGCAACGGTACGTACTTCTGCTAAATCTTCCCAAAGAATATGGAGAGCTCCACAGCCAACAATAGTTCCATCAAGTTCGGCAACAATAAACTCTTGAACGCTTTCGTACAACGTTACTGTCTCTTTTGCCAACATCTGGCCAGGCGCAGCATAAGAATCTACAAGCGCGCGGATTGCTTTTACATCAGCTGTTTTTGCAGGACGAACTACAAGCATTCTTATTCAACCTCGGGTTTTACAAGTGGGAACAAAATTGTTTCGCGAATCCCAAGACCAGTAAGCGCCATCAATAGCCGATCCACACCCATACCCATTCCACCAGTTGGCGGCATACCAAATTCCATCGCACGTAAGAAATCTTCATCAACTTGCATCGCTTCAAGATCACCCTTTGCTCCAAGAGTTGCTTGTTCAACTAAACGATCGCGTTGAATAACTGGATCAATCAACTCTGAATAACCAGTAGCTAGTTCAAAGCCATCAACATAGAGATCCCATTTCTCTGCAACACCAGGAAGTTCGCGGTGAGCACGAACAAGTGGAGATGTATCAACTGGGAAACCCATAACAAATGTAGGTGCAATCAATTGATCTTTAGCAACATGCTCGAAGATCTCTTCGGCAAGTTTGCCGGTAATCCACTTTGGATCGATCTTCATGCCAAGTTTTGTTGCAATAGTTTTTAAATCTTCAATAGAAGTTAAGGCTGTAACGCTTTGACCAACGCCTTCAGAGATAGCGTCATATAAGGATATTTCGCGCCAAGTTCCACCAAGATCTGCTTGGCGGCCGTCGTGATGTGTAACAACGTGTGAACCTGCAACGGCCATCGCCGCGTTCTGAACTAGATCTCGGGTTAAGTCGGCGATAGTGCGCCAATCGCCATAAGCCATGTAACTCTCGATCATTGCAAACTCTGGCGAGTGCGAAGAGTCAGCGCCTTCATTTCGAAAGTTTCGATTAATTTCAAAGACGCGTTCGATACCACCTACAACGCAACGTTTTAAGAAAAGCTCTGGAGCGATGCGTAGGAAGAGATCCATGTCGTAAGCATTCGAGAAAGATTTGAAGGGACGGGCAGCTGCGCCACCGTGCATAACCTGAAGCATGGGAGTTTCAACTTCGGTGAAGTTCTTATTATGGAAAGTTTCACGAAGTGAGCGCATAACCTGTGGGCGCAAACGTGCATTTGAACGGGCTTCGGGGCGAACGATTAGATCCACATAACGCATGCGAACCCGCGTCTCTTCAGACATTGGCTTGTGATCATTGGGAAGTGGGCGAAGTGATTTTGATGCTAGCTTCCAAGAGTTAGCAAGAATCGAAAGTTCGCCACGCTTTGAAGTAATGATTTCACCTGTAACAGAAACGATGTCACCAAGATCGATATCAGATTTCCAAGAGTCAATAGATTCTTGGCCAACCTTGTCGAGTGAAAACATGGCCTGAAGTTCGGTGCCATCACCTTCGCGCAAAGTTGCAAAGCAAAGCTTTCCAGTGTCTCGCTTAAAAATTATGCGGCCTGTTAAAGATTCAATATCGCCCGTGGCAACGTCAATTTCAAGGCCCGTATATTTTTCGCGAATCTCTTTTAGTGACTTGGTACGTGGCACAGAAACTGGATACGGCTCAACCCCACTTGCCAGCAAGGTAGACCGCTTTTCGCGACGGATACGAAGCTGCTCAGGTAAATCTTCTTCGATAGGCGTGTTTTCTGTGCTCATAATGGGCCGAAGTCTACCTAGTTAGGCATTTCGTTCGTGAATCAAGCGAAGGCCAATGAGCGTCAAATCCGGCTCGTGATGGTCGATAGTTTCTGAAACCCCGATAATTAACGGAGCTAATCCGCCAGTAGCGATGACAGTTGGCGCCTCCGTATATGTTTCAAGCAGTTCGGCGGTGATGCGATCAACTAATCCATCGACTTGACCAGCAAATCCATAAATTGTTCCAGACTGCAAAGCTTCAACCGTATTCTTTCCAATTACATTTTTTGGTCTCACTAATTCAACTTTACGCAGTTGCGCCGCCCGTGCAGCCAAAGCATCGACAGAGATTTCAATACCTGGGGCAAGTGCACCGCCAAGGAATTCACCTTTGGGAGAAACAACATCCAAGTTCGTTGAAGTTCCGAAATCAACAACTATCGCAGGGCCTCCGAAAAGAGTGTGTGCGGCCAACGTGTTAACGATGCGGTCAGCGCCAATCTCTTTGGGATTATCGACCAAAAGCGGAACACCAGTCTTAATACCTGGTTCAACGATAGTTACACGGATATCTGAAAAATAGTCATCGATCATCGATCGAAGCTCGCGCAAAGTTGCAGGAACCGTAGAACATACGGAGAGCCCAGTGATTTTGTATCCATCGACGAGTGATCGGAATTGAAGCCACAGTTCATCGGCCGTACTACGTGGATCGGTTTTTACGCGCCAAGAACGGACAAGTTCGGTGCCATTAAATACTCCGAGCACGGTATTGGTATTACCTACATCGATAGTTAATAACATTTAACCTCCCATTTTCATGTTGTCGATTAAACGGACTCCATCAATCCAACCGGCAATAATCGCGCGTTTATGGCGTGTGTCATTGGTGGCAATTTCAAATGAATCCTCATCAACTATCGCAGCGTAATCGCGCTTAAATCCAACTTCGGTAGCAAGAGTTGTATCAATAATCTCCTGCGCGATTGAAACTGTTGGAGCTAAATGTGCAGCGGCTAATGCGCGATGAATAACATTTGCCGATATGCGGCCATGTTCGGTTAACCGCACATTTCGAGATGAAAGTGCCAAGCCATCAAATTCACGCACTGTTGGAACACCGATAATTTCGACCTTGCTATCCATCGCTTTAATAATCGTTAACTGCTGAAAATCCTTCTCACCAAATACTGCCGTTGTGGGTTTCACAATTTCAAAGAGACGGTTAACAACGGTGACTACTCCATCAAAATGTTCAGGTCGTGATTGGCCTTCAAATTTCTTGCCCAATGCACCTGCACTTAATCTTTTGATTTCACCTGGATAGATCTCTTCATAATCAGGCATCCACACTTCTGTCGCCCCAGCCAAAGTTGCCAATTGAATATCTTTTTCTGGACTGCGCGGATATTTCTCAAGATCATCGCTATTTTCAAATTGAAGTGGATTAACAAAGATGCTGACAACAACCTCTTTGCTTAAAGTTCGGGCGCGCTTAATTAACGCTTGGTGGCCTTTATGAAGGGCGCCCATAGTCGGAACTAATACAGTCATCGTGTGGCTCCAGTCCTTTCAGGTACCGGGCAAGATTTGGCTAAGTTTACGTCTACTTGGGCAATTGCTCCAAAAGATGAGAGATTTTCCCGTGGGTTAACAGAATCGCCTCAGGATCAATCTCAAACCAAGGCTCTAAAACAAAGCGTCTTTCATGTGCCCGCGGATGCGGAAGTTGAAGTTCGTCGCTCGTACTCAGTAAGGATCCATATTGAATCAAGTCCAGATCAATGGTGCGTGGTCCCCAATGTTCAATCCGCTCGCGGCCCATAGTTTTTTCAATTCCATGTAACAAAGAGAGCAAGTCAATAGCTGGTAGTTCGCTTTCAATTATGCACACTGCATTCAAATAATCTGGTTGTTCTGGTCCACCCACTGGCTCGGTTGAATAATACGAAGAAACTTTTTGAAAATCCGTTGCTTCCTTCAAGAGCGATACAGCTAGATCTAAATTCTCTATTGGTTGGCCAATATTTGCCCCAAGTGCAATTACTGCCTTCATCGTTGCCGTGTCACCTGCACTGCAATATCTTTTAATTGTGCAGCAACTGGAGCCTGTGGTTTATGAACAGTTACTGTCACGTTGGAAACTTTCACATGCGAGATAAGAATTCGTTCCGCAATTCGACCGGCAAGTTTTTCAATGAGGTTAACAGGATGAGAAGTGATCTCGGAAACAACTAAATCGGTAATCTCGGCATAATTTACGGTGTCATCAATTGAATCGCTTTGTGATGCTGCCGCTAAATCTATTGACATGACGACATCAACAAAGAAATCCTGTCCATCGCGGCGTTCGTGCTCAAATAATCCGTGATATCCAAAGCCATGAATCGCTGACAAAATTATCTGATCGCTCATAAACCTAATACTTCCTTGTGTGGCTTCACGGAGTGAACTCTAACTCCCCAGATGCCTGAGTGAGCAAGACGCTTAGTGAGTTCAATAGTTGCCGCTTCGCGTGAATCGGGGTTATCTCCGCCTAAGAAACGTTTGCGTGATCCGCCAACTAGAACCGGGTAACCCATGGCAACAAATTGATCAATAGATTCAATGATTTCCCAGTTGTGGTGAGATTCTTTAGCAAAACCTAGTCCCGGATCGATTATCAAATTTTCTTTTGTGATTCCAGCCGACAACGCCGCACTTATTCGTTCTTGTAATTCAGAGATAACATCAACTACAACATCACCATAAACCGCACGCGAATTCATATCTTTGGAATGACCTCGCCAGTGCATGGCAATGTAGGGAAGATTTAATTGTGCGGCGGTAATTAACATCTCAGGGTCTGCTAAACCCCCACTAACATCATTAATAATCTGCGCACCTGCCTCGATGGCAGCTTTAGCAGTACTTGCACGCATTGTGTCAATACTAATTCGCGCACCAAGTTTGGCTAACGCTTCTATAACTGGAATTACACGTGTTAGTTCTTCTGCTTCGGGCACACGTTCGGCGCCGGGTTTAGTTGACTCTCCGCCTATATCAATGATGTCAACACCTTGCGCTAACATTTCTTGCCCGCGAATAACTGCGGCATCAAAACTATTGTGACGTCCTCCATCGGCAAATGAATCGGGGGTGACATTCAAAATACCCATGACAATCATGGTGGTTACCGATTTGTAATTAAACTGACAGCTTCGGCGCGTGTAGCGGTATTTTGTAGAACTCCACGAACTGCGCTAGTAGTAGTTCGGGCGTGTGATTTCTTAACACCGCGCATTGACATACAAAGATGCTCACAATCAATAATCACAATAACCCCGAGAGGATTCAAGATATCAACCATGGCATCAGCGATTTGAGTAGTGAGCCGCTCTTGTACCTGAGGACGTCGCGAGTACATATCAACTAAGCGAGCAATCTTTGAAAGCCCCGTAATCTTTCCACTTGGAATATAACCAACGTGTGCTACGCCATGGAAAGGCGTTAAGTGATGCTCGCAGTGCGAGAAAACCTCGATATCACGCACAATAACAAGCTCTTCATGGCCAATATCAAAAGTTGTTGTCAAAACATCTTCAGGTGATTGCCACAGTCCTTCAAAGTTTTCTTTCATGGCACGTGCAACACGAGCAGGAGTTGCTTTTAACCCCTCACGATCGGGATCTTCTCCAAGAGCCAAAAGTAATTCGCGTACCGCTTTTTCGGCACGTTCCTGATCGTATGGACCAGATGCGCGTCCATCGGTGACAGAAACTTTACTTATCGTCACTTGTTGCCTTCTTCCGACGTGCTGGCTTTTTAACTTCGACAACTGCTTCAACAGCTCTATCAGGTACATCTACTGGTGGCTGCTCTGATGGAATTCGAGTTGGAGAACCTGTCCAAGCTGGTCGCGGAGTTACTGCACGAACCTTTTTAAAGATTACTTCAATCTCTTCTTTGTTGAGAGTTTCCTTCTCAAGAAGTTCGATTACCATCTCATCAAGAATCTTACGATTTGCGACCAAAATATCAAATGCTTCTTGGTGTGCATTTTCAATCAATGTGCGAATCTCACGATCAACAACTGCTGCGATATTTTCTGAGTAGTCACGTTGATGTCCGTAGTCACGACCGAGGAATGGTTCTGAGCTTGCTCCGCCTAATTTGATAGCACCGATAGCTTCAGTCATTCCGTACTGGGTAACCATCGCGCGGGCAAGTGAAGTTGCCTTTTCAATATCATTTGATGCCCCAGTAGAGGGATCATGGAAAATCAACTCTTCAGCTGCGCGTCCACCTAATGAATAAGATAATTGATCAAGAAGTTCGTTACGCGTGGTTGAATATTTATCCTCATCCGGCAAAACCATGGTGTACCCAAGGGCACGACCGCGCGGCATGATTGTAATTTTGTGAACTGGATCAGTATGTGGCAATGCATGAGCCACAAGTGCGTGACCAGCTTCGTGATAAGCCGTTACTCGACGCTCAGAATCGCTCATAATCCTTGATTTACGCTGTGGTCCAGCCATTACGCGATCAATTGATTCATCAAGTTCTTTGTTGCCAATAACTTTCTTCTCTTCACGTGCAGTAAGTAGAGCTGCCTCATTTAAAACATTTGCAAGATCTGCACCCGTAAAGCCTGGGGTGCGACGTGCATAATCAACAAGCTTTACATCATCACTAAGTGGTTTATTTTTTGCATGAACTGCAAGAATGGCTTCACGTCCTTTGAGATCTGGTCGATCAACTGCAATTTGACGATCAAAACGACCAGGACGCAATAACGCTGGATCCAAAACATCTGGACGGTTTGTAGCGGCAATTAGAATTACTTTGGTGTTCTCTTCAAAACCATCCATTTCAACTAATAGTTGATTAAGAGTTTGCTCGCGTTCATCATGTCCGCCGCCCATACCCGCACCGCGTTGACGACCAACTGCATCGATTTCATCAACGAAAACAATCGCAGGAGCATTTTCTTTTGCTTGATTGAAAAGATCGCGTACGCGTGCAGCGCCAACTCCTACAAACATTTCAACAAAGTCAGAGCCTGAGATTGAGTAGAAAGGAACATTTGCTTCTCCCGCAACGGCGCGAGCTAGCAAAGTCTTACCTGTTCCGGGAGGACCAAAGAGCAATACACCCTTTGGAATCTTCGCACCTAATACTCCGTACTTATCAGGGTTGGCGAGGAAATCTTTAATCTCGTCAAGTTCGGCTATTGCCTCATCGGCACCAGCAACATCTTTAAAAGTTGTCTTTGGGACGTCGTTACTTTGCAGCTTGGCGCGTGATCGACCAAATTGAAATACCTTATTCCCGCCTTGCGCTTGCCCCATCATCCAGAAAAATAGGAAGCCGATAAGCAAGAAGGGGACGATCGAAAGTAAAAATGAAACTAGTAATGACTGCGATGGAACCCTTACATTCCAGCCTTTTGAAGGCGGATTTCCCGTTAACGCATCGACCAGAGTGGGTTCCTGTCGGGCAACGTATGAGGCTTCAACTTTTGTAGCACCCTTGATTGTTGAACCTGATTTTAGAATCAATCGAATCTTTTGGTCTTTATCAACAATCTCTGCAGATTCAACATTGGATTGCGCGATTGCATCAAGTGCTTGCGACGTTTCAATCTGTGTGTAGCGGTTACCGGCGGCAGTGATTTGCCCAAAGATGGAAACACCGAAGATTGCAACAAGAATCCAGAATAGAGGGCCACGAAAAATCCGGCCAGAACGAGTTGTTGGCTTTTTAGAAGGTGTTTTGCCAGAAAAACTCTTTTTAATTGGACTCTTCTTTTTTGGATTCTTAACGTCGGCCATAACTTATTTTTCTCGTTTCTTTGGGGAATGAATTCTTATGAGTACATGTGCTTGGCAAGCACGGCAATAAATGGAAGGTTGCGGTATTTTTCATCGAAATCTAGGCCGTAGCCAATGACGAAATCACTTGGTATTTCAAAGCCAACGTATTTAACATCGACATGAACTTTTGCAGCCTCTGGCTTGCGCAAGATGGAAAGAATTTCGACGCTACCAACTCCGCGTGATTCGAGATTTGATTTTAGCCATGAAAGTGTTAAACCTGAATCCACAATATCTTCAACGATCAATACATTGCGTCCGGTGATGTCACGGTCAAGATCTTTAAGGATTCGTACAACTCCACTTGATTTTGTTCCTGAACCATATGAAGAAACCGCCATCCAATCCATTTCAACATGGCGCTGCAGCGCACGGGAAAGATCGGCAACGGCCATTACTGCACCTTTTAATACACCAATCAATAAAAGATCTTGCCCTTCGTAATCTTTATCGATCTGCGCAGCAAGTTCTTTAATGCGTGCTTGCAAAGCTTCTTCGGTAACTATGACGCGTTCGATATCGCCTGAGACTGCTGCTAAATCCACGGTGCTCCCTATGGTTGGTGACGTGAGAGCGAAAGTCTGCCCGAAAAACGCTCAACCTTCACACCGCCCGGCAAATGAGCGGGACCTTGGCCGTTCCAGGCCGAAATTAGCGCCTCAACAGCCCCAACATGCTCCGCGCTCACTGATCCGGCCGGAGCACCAGCGGCATAGATAGCCCGGCGCAGGATTCTTGTACGGATCGCCCTGGGTAGACCAAGTAAGTAAGTGCACTCCAAATCCTTTAGATCTAAAGCCAGAATCTCTTGTTCGCTCCACTGATCAAGAGCATCAGCATCATCGCGAAGCAGTTGGGCACTTCGTACTAAGGCTTCGGAAATCCCTGGACCAATTGTTTTTTCCAAATTTGGAATTGCTTCCATTCGCACCCGAACTCGAGCAAACTGGGAATCATTATTGTGTGGATCGTGCCACGGAGTTAAACCAATTTCTTTGCAAGCATTTTCGGTTTGTTCACGTTTAATTGAAAGGAACGGACGAAAATATTTTCCATTAATAGGTGCCATTCCCGAAAGCGACCGGGTTCCCGATCCGCGAGCTAGCCCAAGTAAAACGTTTTCAGCTTGATCGTTGTGCGTATGTCCTAAAAAAATCGCATCTGCATTTAATTCGTTAAACGCTTCGTAGCGGGCTTTGCGCGCTGATGCTTCAAGGCCCTCTGTAATTTCTACATTGACCTTCATAACATTGCAGGTAATACCTAAAGTATTCATCTGCTCAACAACTATCGATGCTTGCGGGCCAGAGAGATCTTGAAGTTGATGATCAATAGTTACTGCGAAGAGTTGTAAAGCTAACTTCTTTACTTCCATTGAAAGTGCATAAGCAAGTGCAAGTGAATCTGCACCACCAGAAACAGCGACAACTACTTGATCGCCTGCTTCTAATTTTTCTAGAAAAGGGCGGACTGCACTGCGAATGGCAAGCAGGTCGGTACTCATGCGATAAGACTAGACCCGACCACCGAATGGCATTAAGCCCTTAACGCTGTAGATACTTGAGAATATGAGTCCGGTATTTCTTGAATTGGCTTCCCACATCATGCCATTTCCTGCATAAATCGAGATGTGGTGAATTGTTGAAATTGTGCCCTTATATGAATAGAAGAGAAGATCCCCGGGTACTAGATCATTGAGCGAAACATGCTTGGTATAGCCTGAATACAGCGCTGAGTTGAGGCGATCCCAATCAGGCCAATTTAATCCCGCAGCACGATACGCAGCGAAAACCAATCCAGAACAATCGAAAGTATTAGGCCCTTGTGTTCCCCATACATATGGCTTTCGAGCAAGAACTTGCTTCTTGGCGTAGGCAACGGCCTTATCGCGCTGAGCTTGAGTTGTTCGGACTGTTGAGCGACCCTTGAATCCAAGGTCTGGCCAAATGCTTTTTTGTCCGGGAGTTTGCTCGGCTTGATTCGCCTGGCTTTCTTCAAGAAGAGCTAACTGGCGTTGTTGTTCTAATGTTGTTCGAACTTTTCTGGCACTCAATAATTCGCGCATCAGTGCATCTTGAATCTTTTGCAACTTCGCAACTTCTTTAGCTTGCTCGGCTTTTGCGTCATCAGCAACTTTCTTAGCTGCTGCAACTTTATCTGTTGCTTTTTGCTGCGCAATTTTTGCATCGTCTGCAGCCTTTTTTGCAGCGCGCGCAACAACTTCAGCTGCTTTAAATCTTTCAAGTGCAATTGAATTTTTCGTTCCTAAAGTACTTAACGTGCTGAGTTGATCCATTAAGTCCTGCGGGCCATTTGCACTGAGCAAAGGTTCGATATCAGTCATGCTTCCACCCATAATGTAAGCATTGGATGCAAGGCGGCCAATAACTTTATGAGCCTCTTCAACTGCCGCTGCAGTTTCTGCGGCATACTGCGCCGCGGCACGGGCTGCAGTTACAGCAACCACTAACTCTTTTTGTGCTTTTACATAAAGTGCAGTTGCAGCATTTGCTTTTGAAGTTAATGCACGAAGTGTTTGATTGGCTGCCGCTAACTTTGCAGCCTGAGCATCCGCGGCTTTCTTTTTCGCTGCTTCGACTTTTTTAGCCGCTTCAATTTGAGCAAGTGTTGGTTTTGGGGTCTTTGCCAGAGCCGGCGCTGTTGTCAGCGTCAGAGCCAAGGTGAGAGCGAGTGAAATCGCTCGGAATTTATTCAACAGTAGACCTCCGGGGGAAGGGCTTAAGAATAAATGGCAATCCTTAGAAAACTGTGGGTTTGGGGGCAAGTGTCCTTAATTAGCTACATCACGACGCACGAATAAAAATGATGCAACTGCAGCACCGATAGCAACATAGATTCCACCAACAAGAAGTGCGTGTGAATATTCGATAGTGCCAGAAACTGGTCCGCTTGGCGTTCCACCTGAAGCGATTGCTGAAAGTTGCGAACCAGGAAGCCAATTTTGCCAAGAGTTCTTAACCGCGATCAATAAATTTTCTACTATTAGTAGCCACAAAACACCTAGTGAAATCGCGCTTATCGGTGAGCGAAGAAGTAGCCCAAGAACCATCCCTATCGTCCCAAAGCCAATTACAGATATTGTGATATTTACTAATGAAGTAAAGATTGCATGCCGGCCATCTGCACCGAACCAAAGATCAGTATTAACTTTTGCCCCTGGTGCCAGAATCACCGATGCACTGATGCTGACAATTGCCGATAATACGATCATCACTATTGCAAATAACTTCATCGCAATGAACTTACCCAACAAAATGCGAAGGCGTCCGGGCTGGCGAACCAGCAAATTGCGAAGCGTTCCATATGTGTATTCCTGGGCAGTTTGTGCAGCAAAAACACAGAGCGCAATTATTCCTAGGAAGCCGCCAACACTGGTAAATCCCTGCACTCCACCAGTTGCAAGACCAAGAACTTCACGCCCAACCATGCGGCCACGATCAGAGTTTCCTTGTGGTGAATCAATCAAAATAAATAACAGTGAAGAAAAAAGCGCACTAAAGAATACGACTGCTCCCATTGTTCCAAAGAATAAAGTTGGACGGCGGAGTTTGCGAAGTTCGGCAAAAGCTACATTCCACATTATTTGTCACCTGTCATTTCGAAGAAGGTTTCTTCAAGATTTGGTAGTTGCGGGGTCAATTGTGACAACGTGATACCTGCATCGAAGGCTGCTTGGTTAAATACCTGCGCCCAGTCGGCGGGTCCTTGAACATGAACTGCACCATCTCGAATATTTGCAAGATGCCCAGCACCTTCTGCGATTGCCAGAAGTTTTACTAAATCACCTTCACTATTGCTCTTTGCAATAATCACTGGCTGTTGCGCGAGCATCAGGTCTGTCATCTTTCCTGTGAATACAACTTCACCTTTTCGAAGCATCACCAGATAATCACTTATAAGTTCGAGCTCAGATAAAAGGTGCGATGAAACAAAGACTGATGTTCCACTATTTGCAAGTGATCGAAGAAGCGCGCGAACTTCTTGAATACCTTCGGGATCTAAACCATTTGTAGGTTCATCCAGCATTAATAATTTAGGGTTCGGTAAAAGCGCTGCGGCAATTCCTAAACGCTGCTTCATTCCTAATGAGTACGTCTTAAACTTTGATTTTCCACGGTCGCCTAATCCAACTTGCTCTAATAATCCTTGAACACGATCGGTAGAAAAACCACCTAGAGTTGCTAACACGTTGAGGTTTTCTTTTCCGCTCAAAGCTGGATAAAAGGCCGGGCCTTCAATCATTGCTCCAACACGAGGTAAGTATTTCTCGGGGTGCTTAATCGATTCACCCAAGATTTCACCGGTGCCGCCAGTAGGAGTTATTAAACCTAAAAGCATGCGCATGGTGGTTGTTTTGCCCGAGCCATTAGGGCCAACAAAACCGCAGATAGTTCCGAGTGGGACATCAAATGTGGCGTGAGAAACCGCTACTTGATCCCCATATTTCTTGCTCAAATCCGTTACTGATATTGCAGTGTTAGACATAGGTGTAACTCTGCCACAATTAAGCCATGAGCAGACGACCTTGGGGCCATCGCCCGTTAAATGAGCGCGAAGAGCCGCAGTGGAAAGTTCAGCCACAGACTGATGCAGTTCGCGCTGGTCTTGCTCGATCTGGCTTTGGCGAGACATCTGAAGCTCTCTACTTAAATAGTGGATTTACGTATTCATCTGCCGAAGAGGCATTTACCTCCTTTGCTGAAGAAACAGATCATTTTCTTTATAGCCGTTTCCATAATCCAACTATCGCCATGTTCGAACAAAGACTTGCAGCGATTGAAGGTGCGGAGTTTTGTGTAGCTACTGGTTCGGGCATGTCGGCAATGTTTGCATCCCTTGCTTGCATCGTTGAACAAGGCGACCATGTGGTTGCATCTACTGCAATGTTTTCATCGTGCCATGTTGTCATTACCGAGTTTTTACCTAAATGGGGAGTTACATACGAACTCGTAAAAGGAAATGATCCTAAGGATTGGGCAAAAGCATTAAGCAAGCCAACCAAGGCCGTCTTTATTGAAACTCCAAGTAATCCGCTTCTTGAAATTGTTGACATTCAAATGGTCAGCGATTTGGCTCACAAAGTTGGCGCTACTGTAATCGTTGACAATGTAATGGCTTCGCCGATTTTGCAGAAACCATTGCAGTTAGGTGCAGATGTGGTTATGTATTCAGCAACAAAGCATATTGACGGTCAGGGTCGCGTCCTTGCGGGAGCATTGCTTGGATCACGCGCGTACATCTATGAAAAACTAATGCCTTTTGTTCGCCACACTGGACCTGCCCTCAGTGCGTTTAACGCTTGGGTGCTTGTTAAATCTCTAGAAACAATGGAGATGCGAGTTCAACGCATGAGTGAAAATGCGCAAGCTGTAGCAGAGTTTCTCGAGGGCCATTCAAAGATTAAATCAGTTCGTTTCCCAGGTCTTAAATCGCACCCAGGATACGAACTGGCAAAGAAGCAGATGTCCGGCGGTGGAACGACTATAGGTATTGAGTTTGCAGGCGGTCAGGAAGCAGTTTTTGCTTTCATGAATAAATTGCGAGTTATAGATATTTCAAACAATTTGGGTGATAGCAAATCTCTCATTACTCATCCATCGTCAAGCACTCACCGTCGTTTATCTCCTGAGGTTCAGGCCGAGATGGGTATTACTGAGTCGGTATTGAGATTATCTGTTGGCTTAGAGCACTCAATAGATTTAATAAAGGATTTAGATCAAGCACTTAACTGAGCAGCAACAAGTACTACTGATAACAAACTTAAATAAGTTATCGACCATTGGAAAATCTTTCCGGCGACTTTTCCGTAATTATCTGAACCCTCTTTTAGTTCAATTAGTTCGCGGGCGAAAACAAGTCCAAGCAAGACTGTGATAATCATTGACCACAAGGGAAGTCCTGCAGAAATAATTAGCCACACAGAACTAGTAATCATCAAAATTGTATGGAACCACATCTCCTTATGAACACGTGCCTTAGTGGCAACAACTGGCAACATTGGGATTCCTGCAGCTGAGTAATCCTCTTTGTATTTGATCGCCAGCGCCCAGAAATGTGGAGGTGTCCAAAAAAAGATAACCATGAAAAACGCAAGTGCAGTAAGTGAGAGTGAGTTAGTGACTGCTGCCCATCCGATAAATACCGGCATGCAACCCGCGGCGCCGCCCCAAACAATATTTTGTGAAGTTCTGCGCTTTAGAGCCATTGTGTAAACAAGAACATAAAATGCAATTGCAATAAATGCTAATAATGTTGCAAGCGGAGTAGTCAGAAACCAGAACATCACTAGCGAAATTAATCCAATTACTGTTGCAAAAACCGCAGCATTGCTCTTACTAATTAGGCCGGTGACTATCGGGCGCTTAGAAGTTCTGGCCATCAACTTATCTGTTTCGCTTTCAATAACCATATTGAAAGCATTGGCACTTCCCGCAGACAGAGTGCCGGCAAGAATTGTGGATGCCACCAGTGAGAACGATGGGAGGCCTTTAGCCGCCAAGACCATGGCCGGCAGGGTCGAAACAAGGAGCAGTTCAACGACCCGAAGCTTCATCAGATCGAGGTATCCCCGCATAATTGTGCTCACCGAACTAGATTACTCAGCAACCTCGTGCACTGTTCTCCGATTCTTCTCAGACTAAGGGGTTACTTTCTGCTTAACGAAAGGACCACACCATGACACCTGATCAGAAGCCCGAATGGTTCCAAATTGCAGATGCAGACAAAGCTGCAACCCCACGCAAAATCTCTAAGGGATTGCCAGTTATGGCCATGGTTGCCGTAGCAGCGATTCTCGGTGTGGGCTCCGTTGTCGCCCAGACACAGGATGAACCCATTGCAAATGCAACTGAAAGTGTTGCTCCAGCAGTTGTGGATTCAACTCAACCTGCTGCGACCTCAACTTCAGTACCTTCACAAAAGACAGTTAGCGCTGGATTCTCTAGCGAAGGATCTGATGATGAACTCTCGATTGGTCCCGTACCTTCAATTCCAGCTGTGCATGCTACAAACTCTGCAGGTAAGGAAACACTTGCCCCAGCAACAACTACAACACCTACAACAACACCTACAACAACCGCTACAACAAATGCTCCTAAGGCTCCATCGGCACCAG
>JBAXIC010000002.1:0-79939 GCA_037138575.1 Actinomycetes bacterium | reverse complement strand
GGCGTTGGCGTTGGCGTTGGCGTTGGCGTTGGCGTTGGCGTTGGCGTTGGCGTTGGCGTTGCAGTTGGTTTACTAACACTTACGCCTTTGCTCCAAAGCAATTTTTTGCCAGATTTGACACAAGTAAATTGTTTTCCTGACACAACAATCTTTTGATTGAGAACCTTGCATTCAACTCCGGCCGCTACTTTTGCAGCTGAATGGGCGTTATTGGGAGAAAAACCAAGTGCAATTGATCCAGCTATTGCCACTACAAGGACGGCTTTAGCTTTCATGGATGATGAAGAACTGAGCTACTTCTTCTTTGTATAACCCTTGGGGCAAACAGGCTTGAGCGCTGCGATCTTTTTTGTGGTTTTGCCCTTTATACAGGTGATGGTTTTATTCGTGTTAGCTGCGTATTCAAGCTTTCCTAGAGTCACTTCAAACTCCCCAAGCTCCTCTGATGCGTATGCCTTGGTTGATGCGACTTCGGTTGCTGGGTCGATCAGACTTCTTTCGATCATTCCGCGCACATCTAGGAAATCAACTATTGCTGCCTTTAGAATTGAGGCCGAGGAAGAGTCGTTTACAAGGCGTGGCTTTAGCGCCAAGAACCGTGCATATTGAATATCGAACATGTCCTTGTATTTAATCTGCAATGTCGCAACCTCTTCAGCTCGGGTTGGGACTACATCTTCAGCAAATACTGGAACATTTCCACCAATGACAAATGATGCGACTAATACGAATAACAGGCTGCGTAGTTTCATGGCTTAAAACTACTTCAGTAAGGCGGCCCCGCAGGGGGTAAACCCAATCGCATGAGTGATAGCGCCTGTGATTTAGATTATCCTGACGCACATGACTATGCATCCTCAGACCCGTGCCTATCTCGATTTCATCGCAGTTAATAACGTTATGCCCGACGACGCAACCCTTGAAGAACTACGGGCAGATGCGGCGGATTATTTGAAATATGCCGGACCACTATCTGATGAAGTGACAACTGAGCATACTTATTTCACTTCACCAACCGCTGATTTGCATGCAGTGATTTATCGTCCGAAGAATGTAAAACCAAATGCACCAGCCCTTGTCTATTTTCATGGCGGTGGTTGGGTTTTTAGTTGGACGCTTCGCTATGCAGCGCAGATGTCAAACATCGCCGCAGAAACCGGTTTTGTGGTCATTGGTATTAATTACCAAAAAGCGCCAGAGCATCCATATCCAACACCTTTTAATGATTGCTATGCCGGGTTGTTATGGGTTGCTAAGAATTCTGAACGTTTCGGAATTGATCCAACAAAAATTGGTGTTGGCGGAGACAGCGCAGGTGGAAACTTGGCAGCAGCCGTTGCATTAAAAGCTGCAGATACAGGTGATGTGAAGCTTGCTTACCAAATGTTGATCTACCCATGTCTTGATACTGATTTTGATTCGCAGTCATACCAAGTGCATGAAACTGGATTTGGGCTCGAAAAAGAGGGGATGCAGTGGTGCTGGGGTCAGTATGTTCCTGAAGCTTTCTTGGGTGATAAATATGCAGTTCCTGCCCGAGCAACATCTTTCAATAATGTTGCACCTGCAATTATCGCCTTGGCTGAACACGACGTATTACGCGACGATGGTGCCAATTATGCAGCCGCATTAGAAAAAGCCGGCATCTCAGTAACTCTCAAGGAGTATCCAGGAATGATTCACGGATTCTTTGGCCATGGATTCATGGTCGACGATGCCTACGAATTGCGTAAGTGGCTAAGCGCCCAGATTGTGAAAGCTGTCAATTAGTGTTTGAAGTTCACACTTTACTTATTGCTGGATGTCTATTTCTTGGAGCGATTCTATATACCTCTGTCGGTCATGCAGGTGCTTCGGCATACATTGCAGTAATGACTCTGTTTGACTTACCGCCATTAGTTATTAAACCAACAGCGTTAACTCTTAATATTTTTGTATCCTCTTACACATCCTTTCGCTATATCAAAAGCAACCTATTTAATAAATCACTCTTTCTTTTCTTATCCCTTGGATCAGTACCGGCTGCATATATAGGTGGACATATAAATCTACCAAGCCATATTTATAAGCCAATAATCGGCGTCTTGCTGCTGTTATCTGGCGTGAGATTTCTACTTCAGGCGCTTCAAATAGATAAAGCACATCGTGAAGTCATTAAGCCTTTGGCTATTTTCATAGGCGCTTGTGTCGGATTGCTCTCTGGAATCACCGGTACTGGCGGCGGAATTTTTCTCTCTCCACTCATTATTTGGCTGGGCTGGGTTAGCGTAAAACAGGCCAGCGGAACTGTTGCTGCTTTTATCTTTGTAAATTCAATCGCTGGATTGCTTGGCAACTTCCAATCAACTTCATCACTTCCAAGTGAATTGCCAGTATTTCTTGTTGCAGTCTTGCTCGGGGCTTTCATCGGTACTCGCTTTGGTATTGCACGTTTTTCCTCCGTTGGCGTTAAACGCGCGCTTGGCTTTGTTCTATTAATAGCCGGAGCTAAATTTCTTCTTGCATGAATAAACCCTCCCGTCGGGAAAATCGGGAGGGTTTATTTTCTAGCTACCTACTTCTTACGGCGTTTGATTCCATTTGCGTCGTAATACTGACGCCAGATGCCGCGGTGAATCGGAATTCGCATTGGCAATGATTTAATACCTGGAATTACAGGGATTAAAATTAAGCCCAATGACAACGCACCCATGATGTACATGATGTACGCATCGGCATTTGCGCCAATTGGCTTTGACTCTTCATTGTTAAATGGAGGAATCTGGTACCAGAATGAATAGAGCCACAACCATGCTTGCCCTGGATAGCGACCAGTTTCATTCATCATGCCCCATGTGCCGCCCTGCAAATTAGCTGCAGTGCCTGCATCATCTAGATATGACCCGTCACCAAAGAACAAGATCTGCTTTGTGTTATCTGTCTGGAAGAAACCGCCTTGTGACAAGAGAGCTGCATCGAGTGCTCCACCCTTGGCCATATCGGTTAGACCTTGAGCTAGTGCTGGAACTGGTCCATAAGCACCGGCTGGTACTGCAGAAAGTTTTCCTTCTGCCTTTGTGATTGCATCATCGTAAGCAGTTGCCCAATCTTGCTTTTGTGTGTCACTTGCTGCCTTCCAAGTTGCCAAAGCACTGGCAATTTCGGTTGACATAACTTGGGTACTTAATGGCGCGATTACAAATTCATTGACGGTATCAATGGGATGCGTAACGCCTGCCCATTTTTGTAACCAGAAGGGGCCAACATTTAGCCCATCTGAGGCTTTGTTATAAGGCCCGCCGTATGTTGCAGTTCCACTTGTTCCAGCAAGTTCTTGAACCGCTGTGGCATAGAAATTATCGGCATTACTAACTGCCCAACCCTTAAATGTCAGCGGGGCATCATCTGGTGATCCCATAAGTAATGACAAAACAATTGCGACGATGGCAACAAAGGCAACTGCAATACTGCCTTCCTTTACTATGTCATATCGCTTTGTCTTGCCGGCCCATGGCGCGGCATCAAAGTTATGTTTTGCTTCTTTTGAGACGCTCATCGTCCTGCCTCACTTACTGATGGTTCGGCATCGATAGGTGGAACTACGCCACGACGGCGCACCATGAGTACGTGAATCACTGTTATAACACCAAGAATCAACGGCAAGAAAGCAACGTGAAGTAGCAACATCTGCCCTAAGTTTGTTACGTTAAAGAAGGCGCCGATTCCCATTGAGTTGAAACCATCTTTAGCTTCAAATGAAATCCACTGTGAATCGAAGTTTGTCTGAACAAGATAACCGGTAAATGCTGTGGCGATCGAAGCCACGAATGCGATTGCACCCGTCGCCCACGTCCTAAAGCGGTTACCTCGCCATGCAGCCATCCAGTACTTGCCCCATAGGTGAACGACCATGAAGACAAAAAACAGTTGAACAGACCAGAAGTGAAGGCTATTAACAAAATGGCCGGCATCTGAAATGTGATACCAAGCCGGTCCTTCAAATGCCAAAATAATTCCAGAGAAAATAATCATGGCAAGGGCTGCAAGTGTTAATACTCCGAAAACATAAATCCATGACACAACGTAGGCGGGTTGATCATCTGGAAGAAGTTTTTCTATAGGCAGATTCTTTTGCCATTTATGGCGAAGTTTGGCGGTCCACATTTCGCTCATTTGTCTTCCTCTTTATCCTTTGGAAATGGAACAAAGACTGCCAATGCAAAAATTGAAAGCATCAGCACAATGACGATTAAATTTGATACTGAGATCTGCAGCCAACCTGATTTGAGATAAGTTGCAGGTTGATTCATAAAATCTGAAATCCAGCCTGTCATAAGTGTGTCCGTTCGTTTGATTCGAGTGCTCTCGAATTCGTTGCCGCAACGGTACGACTCGAATTAGCAAACTCCTACGCTGAACGTGAGCGGAACCACTCTCAACTGATTCTCAGGCTATGGGTGAAGAAGCTCGTTAAGGAGTGTTTCTACACGTGCTTTTATTTCATCACGAATGACTCTCACTGCCTCAATGCCCTGTCCTGCAGGATCTTCCAACACCCAATCTTCATAGCGCTTACCCGGGTAAAACGGACATGCATCTCCGCATCCCATTGTCACAACAGCATCAGAGGCTTGAACCGCTTCCGGAGTAAGAACTTTAGGCACGTTGTTTGCGATATCGATACCGAGTTCGGCCATGGCTTCAATTGCAATTGGATTGATTGAATCCTTCGGTGCAGAACCTGCCGACAGCACTTCAACTCGATCTTGGCCAAGAGTCTTCATAAATCCTGCCGCCATTTGAGAACGTCCTGCATTGTGAACACATACAAATAGAACGGTCGGTTTATTTGTCATGAGTTAGCACCTTTGTTAAGCCCAAACCAATCAGGGCACCGAGTATCTGAGCTGCAATAAATTTGGTGACACATCCAGGCGCAATTCCGGCAAAGGAGTTACTAAACATTCTGCCAATTGTTACTGCGGGGTTTGCAAAGGAAGTTGAGCTAGTAAAGAAGTATGCACTTCCAATCCATGAGGCAACAATTGCTGGAATTAGCGATAACTTGTCCTGCGAAATCAATAAGTTAATAATTAGAATTAATCCGGCAGTTGCAATGATTTCACCTAGATACAGATTGCCACCCGAACGGGTTTTAGTTGCCGATTCTAATAAAGGATGGCTAAACATTGCGTTAGCGAGCGCAGCGCCTGTAATCGCTCCAGTGACTTGCGCTATGACAAATTGAATAAATACTAAAATAGAAACTCTATTTTCTATTAAATCAATTAACGTCACGACTGGATTGAAATTAGCCCCACTAATTGGTGCCAAGATTTGGATAAGAACATATAAACCCATCACAGTTGAAACTGTGTTGATTAAAAGCTGGACTCCAATATCTGATGAAATATTTGTTGCCATAATGCCTGAACCGATAACGATTGCCACAAGCAAGCAGGTTCCAAGGAACTCAGCAAAAGCCTTCTTCATCCTTCTAGGCTACAACTCCTAGGTGAACGCTTAGTGAATAAATGAAGTAGCCCACCAACCGATTCGGCTGATGGGCTTCTTCTAAGGCTGCTTACGAAACGCCGATGATGTCTACAACGAAGATCAACGTTGCATTTGGGCCGATTGGACCAGAACCATTTGGACCGTAACCAAGATCGGCTGGAATAACGAGAAGGCGACGTCCGCCGACTTTTGCACCGGGTAAACCTTGCTGCCAACCGGCAATCACGCCAGAGAGTGGAAATGTTGCTGGCTGTCCGCCGGTCCATGAAGATTCAATAATCTTTCCATCAGACCATGTCATCAATGTGTACTGAACTGTCAAAGTGGAAGTTGCCATAACTTCTGCTCCAGTACCGACAATGATGTCTTTAGTTTGCAATGTCGTTGGAGCGGCTCCAGTGGGTGCCGTAATAGTTGGAGCCTCACCTGCATTGGCTGTTACTGCCGGCAATCCTGTTGATGCTGTATCGGCCACTTTGTCTTTTCCTCCGCATGCTGAAAGTGATGTGATCGCAACGGCAATTATCGCTGCGATAGCTAAATTCCTAGTCTTAGATTTCATCTCCGAAATCTACCATTCGCCATTAGCTTCAATAGCTCTGTGTTAAGGCAACTTGGTTAAACAGGCTTTTCCGTCAATGTCTGTGACTAGATTGTTGGCCAACCAATTGCGTTGAATTAGGTATTGAAGACCGCCCAATGTCACATTCGCTAGGCCGCCATAAGTATTTGTAAAAGTAGGCCCAAAAGTCCAAGCGCATTTATCAGCATTTTCAGCACCGGCAGCGTCGTACCAGGTACGCAAATCTGGATCTGTTAGTGCTTCATCGATTTCGTGTATCAGTACTGAGGTCATTGCATCTAATTGCGCATCGCCGTTTGGGCTCAATGTGCTCTGCTTAGCGCATGCTGAGAGATAGTTACTCTGAAAATCTTGAATTGCAATATATGGAGTGTTCACATATTTAGTTGTATTTACAGTCAATGTTCCGATTGAGTGCCAACCGCAATATGCGGTGCCAAAGCCAGAGGATAAGCGAGTGTTATTTGCGCCAAGGTAAACATAAAGTGGCTTTACTCCAGGAATAACTACATTATTTTTAAGTGCAGTGCTGATGTATGTAGCAACATTTGCATCACTGACTTGATAAATTCCACTTTTTAACGTTCCAGTTGCAGGAATTGTTGAACTAGCTGCAGACGGCCAACTTAGAGTTGGGGCATTAGAAGGAAAGTAGCCAAGATTTGTATTTAAAACATGCCCTACAGAGTTAATGCTTCCTGAATTTAATGAAGTGACTAAATTACCCAATACTCTGTTCCAATTGGCTTTTCTAGTTGCATCCCAAGTTCCGACCCAAACAGGAATAATTTGAACCGCACCGGAATAGACGTGCAGAGCTCCTGTTGAGTGATAAAGGATTGGGCTAGTTGATGTTGATCCCACTGCAACCAAAGCTGCCTTTGAATTTTCTTTATTCCATTTTTGCCATTCAAGCTCAGCGTTGGCATCATCGTTGTTCACATAAGAGTTTTGATTTTGAGAAGTCCCAGCTGAAGGAGCGCCGGCTAAATTTGCAATCGGGTGACCGTGCGAACGAATAGATGATCCGACGAAATCATTCTCGGATTTCTTTTCGTTTTCACCAGCCGCCGCACCCTGTAGAGAAAGAAGGGTGATTCCAACGCCAGCAAAACCCGCAACAATTTTTCCAAAATTCTTATTCAAAGCAATTCTCCCCGTTTGATTTACGCCAAGTATCACGAAAATCCATGAGTAATCCCGTGCTAAGCAAAGGGTAAAGAGGGGATATCTCCTCTAATAAAACCTAATTCCGAAAACTATTCGAGCTCTCCTATTAATTTAAATTCTCCATCACCAAGTTGACCTTGGGCCCGGTACATCTCAAGTTTTGCGCGAGTATCAGCAATATCTAAATTGCGCATAGTTAGTTGACCAATACGATCAACTGGTCCAAAGGCAGCATTTTCGGTGCGTTCCATTGAAAGTTTTTCAGGGGCATAGCTAAGGGCTGGACCAGTGGTGTTAATAATTGAGTAATCGTCACCACGACGCATGCGTAAAGTAACTTCGCCGGTCACTGCTGATGCAACCCAGCGCTGTAAAGATTCACGGAGCATCAAAGATTGAGGATCTAACCAACGACCTTCATACAGCAATCGACCTAAACGGCGTCCCTCTGCATGGTAATTAGCGATTGTGTCTTCATTATGAATTGCACTAATTAACCGCTCGTACGCAATAAACAGAAGCGCCATTCCAGGAGCCTCATAAATTCCGCGACTCTTTGCTTCAATAATGCGATTTTCAATCTGATCGGCAATGCCAAGGCCGTGACGTCCGCCAATTGCATTTGCCTCATTCATAAGTGCAACTACGTCGTCAAAGGTTTTCCCATTTATAGCAACTGGACGGCCCTGTACAAAAGTAATTGTTACATCTTCACTTTCAATTTTTACTGAAGAATCCCAAAAGCGAACTCCCATAATCGGCTGAACTAGTTCAACTGAGGTATCTAAGTTTTCCAAAGATTTAGCTTCATGCGTTGCGCCTAATATATTGGCATCGGTTGAATAAGCTTTTTCGGTGCTATCACGATATGGAAGACCATGCGCAACTAAGTACTCTGACATCTCTTTGCGTCCACCAAGTTCGTTCACAAAATCTGCATCAAGCCATGGCTTATAAATTCTCAAATTTGGATTAGCTAATAAGCCGTAACGATAAAAGCGCTCAATGTCATTACCTTTATACGTTGATCCATCACCCCAGATATTTACTGAGTCTGCATACATCGCACGTACAAGCATCGTGCCTGTAACAGCACGACCAAGTGGTGTGGTGTTGAAATATTGTTTACCGCCGGCGCGAATATGGAAAGCACCGCAAGCAATTGCAGCCAAACCTTCTTCGACCAATGCAGTTTTGCAATCAACAAGTCGTGAGATCTCGGCACCATATTCTTTTGCTCGGCCTGGCACTGAATCAATATCCGGTTCGTCATATTGGCCAAGGTCTGCGGTGTACGTACAAGGAATCGCACCCTTTTCGCGCATCCATGCAACAGCAACTGATGTGTCGAGACCGCCTGAAAATGCGATTCCAACTTTTTCTCCGATAGGAAGAGATGCAAGGACCTTAGACATGTGCCTAAGTCTAACTGATTGTAAAGGTTGAGATTTTCTTCGAAAGTGCCGGAACGATGCCCCATTGTGTGGTTATTTCGCGATATCTATTGATATCTATCGAATCAGCTTGCGCACCAGTCTTTACCGCACGAATCATGATGTTTCGAGGAGTGTGCTCTCCCCCGATAAATTCAATAACTTCAACACGGTATCCAACGATTCGAAGAATCTGGGCGCGCAATGCATCGGTCAATAGATCACCCATGCGTTCTTTCATAACTCCGAACTTGGTGATTGCGCCCCACGGCTCAGGTGATTGATCCATCTGCTTTTGAATATCGTGGTGGCAGCATGGTGCGATTAAGAGCAATGCCGCTGCGCCATTAACTGCCCAGGCAATCGCATCATCGGTTGCAGTGTCACATGCATGAAGGGCGATCGCTACATCGGCCGACTGGGTAGAAGCAGTCGCAATCTCCTCTGCCGTGAAAACAATAGTCTCTGAAATTCCAAGTGAGGCTGCAATTGCATTGTTTCTATCACGCGAAGCAGGGCGAATATCGATACCTGTTACATGCACAGGCATTCCAATGCTGCGCAAATATTGGTGCGCGGCAAATGTTAAATATGCGTGTCCACAGCCTAAGTCAACAATCGATAATGGTTTCTCTTCACTTGGTTGAGCAATTTGGCCCGCTTCTATAGCGGCATTGAGTGCGGGCACGAGCAAGCGCAGAAACTCTTCAACTTGTTTGTATTTATCGTTCTTGGATGGCTTTATTTGCCCATTGTTATCAGCAATTCCAACCTCGCGAAGAAATGGATCTGCAGGATCTAACAATCTCTCCTTTTTCTTATCATGGCTCAAATTCTGCTCAAGAGATTTCTCCACAAAATGAAGCTGTGCATCACCACTCTTGGTGATTCGAATACTCATTGAGCCTTCGATAGTGTCGATTGTAAAATTGGAATAACCGCTAGAAAGCAACTCCATAATAATTTGAATCTCGGGAGAAATGTTTTTGGTAGTGGTTGCACGACCATCGTTATAAGTTAGCTGGAGGAGGATTGAAGTTTTAATTTCAACTGGCCGGATATCAATACGTTGATGCTCAGTTTGCATGTTACGACGGCGCCCTGAAAGCACGACTCGAACGAGGGTCTTGGTATTAATAATTCGGTTACAGGCTTCAAGCAACGCCTCTTCTAATGTAAATACCCGTTGCATCACGCAATTCTAAGTGCGTGGAAGATGAACTTCAATCGCAAGTCCACCTAATTCACTCTGACGCAGAGTAAATGTGCCTTGATGTCTTTCAATAACTGCGCTCATAATGCTCATACCAAGTCCCGTACCGCCATTATCTCGCGAACGAGAACGATCAAAACGCTTTAATCCACGGATTTTTTCCCCATATGAATCAACTGGCAGCCCTGGTCCACTGTCCTCAATAACTATGGAGATCTCTTTTACAACTTTTACGGTTACTTTAACTTGAGTCCCAGCTGGAGTATGCAATCGAATATTAGTAAATGCATTTGCGACAAATCGCTGCAAATATTTCTCTGAGCCCATTAATAAAGCTGGATCATCAATTTGGGCAGAAATTGTATGAGTAGTGGCAATTGCCTCAAAGTCGGCGATGTTATCTTTAACAATCTTTGAAATATTGATGTTTTCAAAATCTATATTTCCTTCTTCACCTAGCTGCGCAAGCATCAATAAATCTGCAATCAAAAGATCCATTCGTTTGAGTTCACTGTTCAAACGATCAAAGGCGGCACTCTCGCGCTCTGGGTCCAACTTTTTACCTTTAAGTAGTTCGGCATAACCTTTTACAACTGTCATTGGCGTGCGAAGTTCGTGCGCAGCATCACCCAGAAACTCTTGCATCTTCGCCCTCTGTGCTCGTTCTTGGGCCAACGCTCCAGAGCGAGAAACAAAAACAGAAACTACAGATGCCAGAATATTTGCAATAACTATAAAGATTAGCAATCTCCATAAATTACGGTTGAGCGAGTTATTAATATCGACCAATGAACTTGAAACTATGAGTTCATCGCCCTCCGGAATAGGAATATGGCGAATCCTTAAATTCTTGCCTGAGATTGGGGTTCCGATTGATTCACGCAAAATGGTTAATTCACCTTTAGGTGTTGCGAAAGCCAACGTAAAATCAAAATTATTTTGTTCGATACTTAGCAGCGCGATACTTACGGCATCAATTGGATTACTGCGAATCTCTGACTCGAATTTATTGAGGTTGCGATCGATAATTGCAAGCTCACCTTGGTGCGCACTCCAGATTGCAAAGCCACCAATGATGATTGAGAGAATTGATGTTATTAAGGCCGTTGCAAAAAGCTGTTTAGTCCTATTTCCCATTGAGCTTACTTAGGCTCCTGGATTTGAAATCCCACTCCACGAACTGTTTTTATACCTTCAAAACCATCTCTGTGTAACTTTTTGCGAAGATAGGAAATGTATGTGTCTACGACAGTACTTTCGGACTCAAATGTGATTCCCCAAACTTCATCAAGCAAGAGATTCTTGCTCAGCACTCTTCCCTTCTTTTCGATAAGTATCTGAAGCAAGCGATATTCAGTTGGAGATAAATCAACTTCGTCGCCATTGAAAGTTACCAAATGTTGATCATCATCTATTGAGATTGGGCCACAGGAAAGTAGTGTTGGAATATCTACATTCTTTGTTGATCTGCGCAAGATGGCTTTGATGCGCAGAATTAGCTCTTCAATTCCAAATGGTTTCACAACATAATCATCGGCACCGATTTTTAATCCTCTGGTAATGTCGGCTTTATCTTCACGTGCGGTAAGCATTAATACTGGAGTTAAATCCCCCGTAGAGCGAAGTCGCTCCACAAGTTCAAAACCATCCATCAATGGCATGTTGATATCAATAACAAGCAGTGCGGGTTTGTGTGTTCGCAAAAGCGTTAATGCTGACATCCCATCGGTCGCCTCGACGGTCTCAAAACCGGCGATACGCAGGGTGTCATTGACCAGTGCGCGCACGCCTGGCTCGTCGTCTACGATCATTATGAGCTCGGCCATGGGCTCACTCTTTCATGGTGTTGGCCCTTTTCCAATAAATACCCGAAAAGTAATGGCATTTCACAGAATAATCACAACCGGCAGATGCATTATTTGGCTATGAAATTCAAGGGGATGGCGATGCTGGGATTGATTTCGGCATTGCTTCTGGGCTCTACCAGCTCTTCATTTGCCGAACAAACACCCTTGCCAACTCCATCGCCCTCGTCTACTTCATCATCTGATTTTGAAATCATGATGGATCAGTACAAAATAAATCTAGATAAGTATCGAAACCTTCAAAATCCCAACTTAGACGCTCAGTCGCTGGCTGTTCAATATAAAGCTGCTATCGATTTGTATCGCTTCCTTCAGGATTCACGGGATGGATTAAGGAGCCAAATTAATCGCAGTTTTGTAGCTTCCGTAGATAAGGCAAATAAAGAGGCTCGCAGCGCTATGAAAACAGCGAAAACCGCATCGGCTAAAAACGATGTCATTTCAAAACAGAAAATCGCTATTACCGCCGCAAGTGATGCCAGGGATTCTGCAATTGCCACTCTTGGGGCTTTGCCTACCCCACCAGTAAAACCAGTTAAGCAGGTCGAGCCTCAACCTATTAGTAAAACAAAGGTCGAATCTCAACCTGGATCTAAATCAAAAGAAAAGAAAAGTTCTCCTACGCCAACGAGTGAATCGGAACATTGAGTATCGTTAGGGTATGAAGAAGTTCAATTTGTGGCTAGCAGGAAAAATAACTGATGGTGTTGCAACAATGTGGTGCGCATATCTTTTTGCCGCTATCGCCCTTATTTCACTACCCAAGGCGATTAGTTCTGGTGACTCAATCATTATAGTTTCCTGGGTCGCACAGACTTTCCTTCAATTAGTTTTACTTTCAATAATCATGGTCGGTCAAAAAGTTCAGTCTCAAAACGTTGAAGAGACTATTAATGAGACACACACAGCTTCACTGGCTGAGTTTGAATTAGCGAAGGAAGCACGCGGAATTGCACACACTGAACTTGCCGAGCTACATCAGCTCTCTAAAGATATGCATAAATTAATGCGCGAGGTGGAAGCTAAACTCAATAGTTAAATTGTTATAAAAGCGAGACATTCCTGTGGCGGCTTTCAGGTTTCTTGCATTGCTCTCAGGATGGGCCTTGTCCTAGGTTCGCATCATGAAATTCTCACCCTGGTGGAAAGAAGCCACGATCTACCAGATTTATCCGCGATCCTTTTTCGATAGCAACGGTGACGGTGAAGGCGACCTACCTGGAATTACTGCCAATCTTGAATATGTGCAGCAGCTCGGTGTAGATGCGATTTGGTTAAGCCCGTTTTATACATCTCCAAATAAAGATGGAGGATACGACGTTGCCGACCCAAGGGATGTTGATCCACGATTTGGAAATCTTGGAGATGCCAAGAAATTAATTGACTGCGCACATGAGCTTGGTTTGCGAGTTCTCGCAGACATCGTTCCTAACCATTTTTCTGACCAGCACATCTGGTTTCAAGCTGCTTTAAAAGCTGGCCGCGGCTCTGCAGAGAGAGCACGCTTTCATTTTTATGATCCCAACCCAGATGGAACTCCACCAAATAACTGGATTTCACTTTTTGGTGGACCGTCATGGACTCAAGTCGAGGATGGCCAGTACTACCTGCATTTATTTGACTCGTCACAGCCAGATTTGAACTGGGAAAACCCAGATGTAAATGAAGATTTTGAAAAGACACTTCGTTTTTGGATTGATTTAGGTGTCGATGGTTTCCGCATTGATGTGGCACACGGGCTAGTAAAAGAAGATGTGCTAAAAAATCATCCAGACCCACAAGGCCTGAGCAATGCACTGCGCCTTGATGTAGATATGGATCCTGAAAAGCGAAACTCTCTCTTGCAGAGTGTCCCGTACTTTGATCGTCAGGGTGTGCATGAAATTTATCGTAAATGGCGATTACTTTTTGACTCTTATGGTGATCGCGAAATTATGGCCGTTGCCGAAGCTTGGGTACACCCACCGGTAAATGCAACGCGTTACGTTCGCCCCGATGAGCTTCACCAGGTTTTTAATTTTGACTTACTAACAGCAGAGTTCGATGCATCAGTTCTCTATGATGTCATTGATAGATCAATCAAACTCAACGCGACCGTTAATGCACTTCCCACTTGGGCATTAAGTAATCATGACTCTCCAAGAGTTTCATCAAGAATCGGCTCCGATCAAGCTCGTGCTTTAGCACTTTTCGTCTTTGGTCTTCCTGGTTCAACATATATATTTGCCGGCCAAGAACTAGGTTTACCCGATGGCGAATTAGCTGATTCCGATCGCCAAGATCCATCTTTTTTTAGAACAAATGGTGAGATAAAAGGACGTGATGGTGCACGCGTACCTCTTCCATGGAGCGGAGAAAGAGCGCCATTCGGCTTCACTTCTGGAAAGCCATGGCTGCCAATTTCACAATCTTGGGCTCAGATGACTGTAGAGAGTGAATCAAAGGATCCAAAGAGCTCGCTTCACCTTTACAGAACTGCTCTTGCTCTTCGCCAAACACATTTAACAGGCCAAGGTGATATTAGTTGGAGAGAATCCCTGCATCACGGCTCAAAATCTGATTCATTACTTTCTTATCAGCGTGGACCAATTACAGTCGTCATGAATTTAAGTAATGAGTCCCAGGAGTGTGATGTAGTCGGCAGGCCCATTGTTGTAAGTTCTGGAACAGTTGATGCGCATAGCGGGAAAAAGGTAATTCCAGCACGGTCTTGTGCTTGGTTCATCGCATAAATGGCAGACTACGGCCATGGAATCTACGTCAACATGGATCATCACTATTGCGGTACTTGCTGGAATCATTCTTTTTGATTTAGGAATAGCGGTTATTCGGCGCAACAAAGTGACTTCGATGTTTGAGGCATCTTTTTGGACTGTTTTCTATATTGGAACAGCCATTGTCTTCGGAACTTTGCTTCCACATTGGGCAAGTGAACAAGGCCAAAAAGAATTCTTCGCAGGTTGGCTCACTGAATATGCACTTTCAGTCGACAACATCTTTGTTTTCATCATTATTTTGGCAAGTCTAAAAGTTCAAAAAGAGATGCAGCAGTTAGTTCTGCTGCTAGGCATCATGCTGACAATTGCTATTCGCGGACTATTAATTCCTCTTGGCGCCGCCTTGATTTCTCGATTTGCAAGCATATTTTTCCTGTTCGGCATCTTCTTGATCTATACGGCTTGGCAGCTCGCAAAAGAGAGTGAAGATGACGAATGGAAGGAAGGAAAGGTTGTCGCTCTTCTTAAGAGACGAGGATTTGGTACGTTTGCAATTGCACTTGTTGCATTGGGCTTAACAAATTTAGTATTTTCACTGGATTCAATACCTGCAATCTTTGGTTTAACAAAAGATCCTTATATTGTCACAACTGCAAACGTATTTGCGCTTATGGGTTTACGCCAACTTTATTTCTTACTTGAAGCTTTGCTCGCACGCTTGGTGTATCTATCAAAGGGCCTCTCGTTTATCCTTGGGTTTATCGGCATCAAAATGATCATGGAAGCTTTCCACGGCATTGGTATCGATGACATCGCTGGCATGCATATCCCGGAAGTGAGCCTAGAGGTCAGTCTCGGGGTAATAATCGCCAGCTTAATTATTACAACGGTTGCCAGCCTTACTGCCACCCGTAAAGATGGAAGCGAAATAATCTAAATAACTTCTTTATTTCGCAAAGTTTCGCGATCGTGATCCTTACTTTTCTCGTGAAGTTTTCGTATCTGCAATTCAAAGGTTTGCATCGCAGTGTCAAATGCTGCGACATCATTAGACTCTGAGGCGTCTGCGCGAAGTAAGGGTCCAGCTCCGTGTGATGTGAGAATTACACGGTGCGAATGTTTTCCTTGTCTTGGGTTATTTTCATGGAGAACTTCAACTTCAACTCGGTCTATGACAACACCAAAGCGCTCCATAGTATTTAATTTCTCTTCTACGATTTCTCTGAAATCTTCGGCTAAAACTGAATTGCGAGTATGAACATGTATCTTCATGTTTATAAGGGTAGTACTAAAACCACCGCTGTCGCTATGATTGCAAGGACTAATGATTTTGCAAGAATTTTTAGCGCCGTTGCACGATCTGCAGCCTTGCTTGCTGGATCGCTGACTCGTGACAATTGGCCAAGTTTTCCAAAGTTAAATGTTCCTGCAAATCCAAATGCAAGACAAAATTTACTGCGAGCCTGAACATAACCAACAGCGGCGATCATGAGTGGAATGAAAATACCAAATCGAGCCGCTCTTGGAGCATTAACTATAATCAATGCCGCTAAAGTAATGATTGAGAAAAATAATCCAATAATCGCAGCAGACTGCCTTCGGCGAATTTCTTTCTCACCAATGTTGCAGGTTCCGGCAATATAGGTTGAATCAGGCATCTTCAAATTCATCTTCGTCAATCCATGTATCTGCCGCGGAATCTTCTTGATGTTCGATCCATGACAAAAATGAACCAACGGCCCGGAAAGCCAAAACAGCAACAGTTACTGCTGCGATGACTCGACGAAATGCTTTAACCATGAGATAAAAATACTCTCTATTGGTCGATTGCGCTTTAGATAGAAGCCAAAGCCGATGTGATGTCGTTCCAAATATCATCAACATGTTCGCATCCGACTGACAGGCGAATCAACTGTTCGGGTACAGATGGACTCTCAATCGGCCAGCGACGTCTGCGCTCCCATAGAGATTCAACCCCGCCCAAGCTAGTTGCATGAGCAATCATTGTTGATGAGTCGCATACTTTTTGAGTTTGCTCAGGTGTTCCATCTACCTCAAAAGAGACAATGGCACCGAAACCCGGATAACGCACACGTGTAATCTTTGGATGGGCCTGAAGTCGAACTACCAATTCTTTGGCGCTTTCCTGAGATTTATTGAACCGCAATGGGAAAGTTCGTAAACCACGAAGTGCCAGCCAAGCTTCCAGTGGGCCAGGAATTGAGCCATTGAAACTACGCGAATCCTGAAGGCGTTTAAAAAGTGCTGGATCATTGGTTGAAAGTGAGCCCATTAATACATCGCTGTGACCTGATAAAAACTTAGTAACAGAGTGCATAACAATGTCTGCTCCCATTGCCAATGGATTTTGCACAAGTGGAGTTGCAAATGTGTTGTCGACTGCAACACCGATTCCTAATCTTTTTGCTGCCGAGATTAACGCAGGCAAATCTGCAACATCTAGACATGGGTTCGTTGGAGATTCAAGCCACACTAACGCTGCGCCCGACATTGCATCTATAACTTCTTTGGTATTTACAACATCAACAAATCTAACTTCTAATCGACCACTTGCGTGAAATGAGTTCAGTAAACTCATAACTCCGCTATAGCCTTGATTAGATGCAACTATTGGTGCACCAATTGGCAGGATTGAAAAGACAGCACTAATCGCTGCCATCCCTGATGAAAAGGCTAGAGTCTGACCACCTTCTAATTCACTTATTGCCTCTTCTAGAGCGCTCCATGTTTGGTTTCCATACCGACCATATCCGATCGGGCCGCCTGAATGGAAAGTAGATGTGAGAACAACTGATGGGTTTAGTGGTGCATCAGGTTCGACAGGTGGACGGCCTGCAGTGATCGCCGTGGTCTCAGGATTTTTGTTCATTGCATTATTCTATTTGTAAAGCTTGTATTACTGCCATCGCAGCGTTGTGGCCTGGGATTCCACTGACTCCCCCACCTCGGATTGCCCCTGCACCACAAATAAAGATTCGTGGGTCATCGGTTTCAACACCCCAACTTAGCGCATCTGAATCTTCGCGAAATGGGAAACTCAAATCCTTATGGAAGATATTTCCACGCGGCAATCCAACATCTCCCTCAATATCTAGTGGAGATTTGACCTCGACGGCAGCTATAACAGTTTCAATCGGTTCGACAAGGAGCTCATTTAATGATGCCAAGGCAGCTTTTAATGCCGCTGCCTTTGCGCCCTCGTTGTCAGATTCAAAAAGTGAAGCAGGGGTATGAAAACCAAAAAGCGTAAGTGTTTGATAACCAGCTGCCTGAAGTTCGGGGCTTAATATCGACGGATCGGTCAATGTGTGGCAATACATTTCAATGGGAAGTTTTCCAGCCAATTTACCGGCTTGAGCTTCTGCAAATGTTGACTCGAAAACTGAAAAAGACTCATTTGCATGGAATGTTCCTGCAAATGCAAGGCGCGGGTCAATTCCAGATTTCAATTTTGGCAATGCTTTGAGCAAAATATTAATCTTGATTTGTGCGCCTTCAAGACTATCGGGAGCTGGTTTCCCGCGAAGTTTTGCAAGAGTTTGAGGAGCAGCGTTGCTCAAGAGATATTTGGAAGTGATTTCGGTGCCGTCTTCAAGATCAATGGCGGCGTTGGTTTGCGTTGACTTAACTGCAATTACTCTTGAATTAACTCTGATTGTTACACCTGCAGCTTTTGCAACGCGTTCAAGCTCTTTAACGAGTGCGCCCATTCCCCCGCGAGGAACTTTCCATTCTCCAGTGCCATTTCCTATTAAATGATAGAGAAAACATATGTTTGCCTGTAGGTCGAAGGCTGAAGCAAAAGTTCCAACAAGTGCATCGGTAAGAATAACTCCTCGAACAATGTCATCTTTAAAGCGTTTTTCGATAACTTCGCCAATAGGTCGCTCCATTAAATAATCCCAAACTTCTGGCATATTTATTAAAGCTTTGAGTTCGCTGCGCGTTTGTAACGGTTCGAGCATTGTTGGAGCAATTTTTTGGGCAAATATTGCAATCTCATTATAGAAATCCTGCCATGCTCGCCACTCAGCACCTGTTGGATCTATCTGAAGAAAAGAATCTTCAGTCTCTTGATCCCATTGTCTGGCAACGTAGAGACCTAATTCTTTGCCTTCGCGCGAGTACGGTGTATAGCTCGAAACTTTGCGAGATAGAGTTTCAAAATTAAGCCCAAGGTCACTAACAATTTGATCTGGTAATAGTGATACCAGATACGCATATCGCGATAAGTGAGCCTCATACTCGGGAAAAGCCCTAACACTTGTAGTTGCTCCGCCAACTTCGGCATTGGCTTCAAGAATTACTACTGATTTGCCTGCTTTGGCTAAGTAGGTCGCTGCCACCAAACCATTGTGGCCTCCACCAATAATCGCTACGTCGAAAGTTGAATCAGCCACTAAAGGCATTTCACAATTCGATCAATTGCTTCAGTGATGATTGCAGGACTAGTAGCAAAATTTAAACGGATAAATTGATGGCACTGAGCGCCGTATGTGTGCCCCGCGTTAAATGCCACTTTCCCATGTTCGAGAAGTTTTTGAGAAGGATTTTCACCAAGCTTTAATTCAGTTAGATCCAACCAAGCAACATAACTGCTGTGCGGAAGGTGGTATTTTACCGAAGGAAGTTTGGCAGCTAATAAATCTTTAATTAAATATCGATTTTGATCTAGATGATTAATTACTGAGTCGAGCCAAATTCCTCCATCTTTGAAGGCGGCAGCTGAAGCAAAAGCACCGAGAATAGATGAACGGAAGTGGACTGCTGGCGGGATTAATTTAAGTTTCTCGTTGATTGCTTCATCTTGTGAAATTATTATTGCCGATTTTAATCCAGCGATATTCCAACCTTTTGAGGCAGAAGTTACTGTCACCCCGACCTGGCGGGCTGTTTCATTTAAATTTAAGAAGGGGATAAATTGATGTTGCTTATAGGTAAGTGGAGAGTGAATCTCATCGCTAACTATAATAACTCCATATTTCTTAGCCATTTCCGCAATTCGAGTGAGTTCAGAGCTTGAGTAAACGCGACCTAAAGGATTATGCGGAGAGCACAGTAAATGGACTTTAATTCCAGATGCATAAACTTTCTCTACTTCATCTAAATCAATTGTCCACGGATTAATTTCATCACTATCTGATCCCGTGTTCACGAAAGGAACATCGACTTTTTCCAGGCCAGTTTCATTAATCCAGTTATAGAAATTGTGATAAACCGGAGAGTTAATAAGAATGCGGTCCCCAGGATGAGTAAATACCCGCAAAGTTTCAACCACGCCAACACCAACATCGGCGGCAACATGAAGTTGAGTTTTATCAATAACCCAACCCCAACGCTCCTGACAAAATGAGGCGAAACCATCAGCCAGCTCAGGAACCGTGCTTATGTATCCAAGATCTGAGTGAGAGACCATCTCTATGAGCACATCTTTAATAGGTTGGGCGATCGGAAAGTCCATCTCCATCACGGGTAATGGCAATACATCGGCGGAAAATCCACGCCATTTTTCGGAGTGATGAGTAAGCAATTCACTTAAAGCTGGAGCAACAACATTGTTATCAGGCATGGCTGCAAGGTTACCCTGAGCCACTCATATTGTGAAAGAGGTGATGACTAGGCCTCGTCGGCAGCTAATCGGCGAGTGGAATTTCGAACTACTAAAGTTGTTGGTAGAACTAATGAAGGCGGTTCGATATTTGGTTTACGTAAACGTTCCATAATCGACCATGCTGCCATCTCACCCATTAACTGCACTGGCTGTTCAATAGTAGTTAATTCGGAAAACTCTGCCATCTCGTGTCCATCAAAACCAACGATAGAAATGTCATCTGGTGCCTTAAGTCCATGTCGTCGTAATGCTTGCATCGCACCCATTGCCATTTCATCCGATTCACAAAAAATCGCAGTGGGCCTATTTGGGCGCGCTAATAAATCATCCATAGCACGGGCAGCGGTATGCATTGTAAAATCACCATGGACTTCGCGTTGCGGCAACCACTCCAATCCATTTTCAGCTAAAACCTGCATAAAACCTTTGCGCCGATCTTGAGGAACACTAAAGTTAAATGGATCGTCCGGGCGACCAGACATGAGACCAATTTTTTTGTGCCCTTGATTCACTAAATGCTGTGTTGCAGATCTAGCACCAGCAATATCATCGATTTTTATTGAAGCACACTTAGGATTTTCCATGCCCACAAGTGCAATAGGAATTCCTAAGCTGAGCATGGAATCAAACTCTTCAATGGTTGGTGGCAAACTAATAACAATTAATGCATCCACTCGCCCTTTTAACAATTGATGCTGAAAAAGTCTTTCTCGACCCTTCATCTGACTGAAGTTATAAAGTAATAAATCCAGACCTGCTTCTCGCAACGCTTGTTCAGCACCACTGATAACTTGTGAGAAATACCAGCGAGAGATGTAAGGCGCTACGACTCCTACGCTATTTGTACGTCCTGATTGAGAAGCGTTTTTTACTGGCGTTAATGGATATTCAAGTTTCTCCGCCGCTGCCATAATTCGTGAACGAGTAGCGGCATTTACATGGTGCAGGCCGCGAAGGGCGCGTGAAACCGTTGCCGTAGAAACTCCTGCTTCTTCTGCAACTTCCTTAATTCCCGCCATCTGACTCCTCCATAGACTGCAAAACCTGCAAATTCCTCTGCAATAGACTGCAAAATACGGCATGTTCGCTGTAATAAGCAATAGTCCAGAGAAAGTGCGGGTAAATTGAGCGCTATGAGCAATCAAATTGAAACCCAGATCGATGTATCTCTCACCGAACGAAATCGCGTGAGCGCCTTATTTCGCATCATTCTTGTCGTGCCTATGGCCATCTTCATCGCATCTTTTACTCCAACGCAAATTGATTCAAACAACACTGCATGGGCGATGGGGTTTTTCATTCTTCCAGTAGCTCTATCAATTGTTTTTCGACAGGCTTATCCATCCTATTTATTAGCTTTTAATGAAGCTTTCATGTCACTCTCTACTCGCGTTGATGCTTATGTACTTGTGCTTACCGATGAATATCCATCGTTAGAAGAAAATGATGTTGTTAGTGTGACTTTTCCTGAAGTAGATCCAAAAACTCTCAATCGATACCTGCCTCTTGTTAAATGGTTCTTGGCGATCCCTTTATTCATTGTCGGAATTATTTATGGTGTGTACGCATTTTTTCTTACCGTATTTGCATGGGCCAGTGTGGTCTTAACTGGCAACTATCCTGAATGGTGTGCCGAAGGAGTAGTTGGAACGATCGCTTACTGGAACCGCCTCGCCGGTTACGCACTTCTCATGGTTACGGATGAATATCCAACTTTCTCGCTCTAATTAATGGCTACACACTCGGCTCAAAAGATGCGACGCATCGTCGCAGAGGTTGGCCAGTTAGATCGCAAATTTGCACCTCTTATCGAACGGCGCCCTCTCTGCACGATTGGTCGAAATTCTCCTACTGAGTCGCACTTTGAATCTCTCGTTAGTTCAGTTATTTCCCAACAACTGGCAACAAAAGCGGCAGAAACAATTCACAACCGTTTAGTTGTACTTTGCAAAGGATCCATAAGCGCAAAGAAATTAATTCGACTCGATGATCTTGCTCTCCGTGAAATTGGTGTTTCAGGAGCTAAATCAAGAACTATTAAGGGTCTAGCCGCAGCAGTCGTAGAGAAAACAATCCCCATTGACACAATCGATGAGATCCACGATGACCAAGAGATTTATGACAAGTTAACTGCTTTATGGGGCATCGGTCGATGGACAGTAGAGATGTTCATGATGTTTCAACTTGGCCGCCTGGACATTTGGCCAACTGGAGATCTTGCAGTTCGCCGCGGTTGGGACATTGTTCATAAGAATAAAGAGGAAACTTTGGCAAAGGCCCTAGACCTTAAAGGTGAAAAACTACATCCCTATCGCAGTGTTGTTGCCTGGTATTGCTACCAGGCAGTTCATGAAAGCCGTGGATTGGATTACTAAATATCCTCGAGGATTAATGAAACGGAGTTAATGCACCAACGTTCATCCGTTGGTACGTCATAACCTTCGCCTTTAAAAATATGACCAAGGTGGGACCCACAACCTGCACATCGAACTTCGGTGCGAACACGTGGAAACAGCGAATGATCTTCAATCAATTCAACTGCATCGTCGGTTGTTGGCGCATAAAAAGATGGCCACCCACAACCTGAATGGAACTTAGTTTCACTTCTAAATAGTTCGGCGTTGCAGGCCTTACATTTATAAACTCCCACCTTGTCGGTGTCGGTATATTCACCAGTAAATGGACGTTCAGTGGCAGCATTGCGCAACACTTCATAAGAAAGTGGATCTAGCTTTGCTTTCAATTCAGCTTCATCAATAGTTACCGGATATTCCTTCTCGCTCATGCGTTTGCACTTTCTATTGGATAAGCGACACCAGTACTTGAGTGGCAGTCATAGCCATTTGGGTTCTTTTGCAAATATTTTTGGTGGTACTCCTCTGCCAAGTAGTACTCGACACCTTCGGCACTAATAATTTCCGTAACAATTTCATTTAAACCTGCGTGTGTTAAAACGCTTTGATATACATTGCGCGAATTAACTGCCGTTACATATTGCTCTGGGGTGCTCGTGTAGATGGAACTACGGTATTGACTTCCAATATCACCGCCCTGTTGATTGAGTGATGTTGGATCATGCATTGTCCAAAACTCCTCAAGCAAGCGCTGGTAAGTAACTTTCGATTCATCAAAAATAACTTTCACCATTTCCGCATGGCCAGTAACCCCAGTGCAAACTTGCTCATATGAAGGGTTGGCTCGGGTGCCACCCATGTAGCCAACTGATGTTTCTTTGACGCCATCCATCTGCCAAAATCGACGCTCTGCGCCCCAAAAACATCCCGTTGCGAAATATGCGATTGAATTCATGCCCGTAATTCTGGCAGTATCACGCCAGATGCGCACCCGCTGATAACCTTGCCAGTGTTCATGAGCCCCCGTAGCTCAGGGGATAGAGCACCGCCCTCCGGAGGCGGGTGCACAGGTTCGAATCCTGTCGGGGGCACACTTGATTTATATCACCCTGAATCGGGAAATCTCTTTCCATTCATCCTTGTGCATCACTGCATAAGCAGGGAGAATTAACTCCTTGCGCAACATCGATGTGCGTATAACCACTTTTGATTTTTACCGGATTTGGGTACGCCCAAATTTCTTGTCTAAAGGAGACTACTTATGGATTGGCGACATCAATCGGCTTGCCGCGACGAAGATCCAGAGCTCTTCTTTCCAGTCGGAAATACTGGGCCGGCAATTACTCAAATTGAAGAAGCGAAAAAGGTCTGCAATCGCTGCATTGTGAAAGAGCCTTGCTTAGCATGGGCATTGGAAAGCGGCCAGGATGCTGGCGTTTGGGGCGGTCTGTCAGAGGATGAACGCCGTGCACTCAAGCGTCGCGCAGCACGCAATCGAGCCCGCCTGCTAGAGCAGCAGAACCAGTTCTAAATAGGGAACCGTAGGTTTGCTTGCGTTCCCGATTCTGTTGACTGTAATTTCAAAACACCTTTTAGTTCGTTTTCAGTAAGGGTTCGCACAATTTGTAAACCTAAATTTGATGACGTTGTTAGATCAAATCCATTTGGTAAGCCAATTCCATCATCAACAATATTTATCACGCATTCATTACTGTAACGGGCGAGTTCAATTGAGAGTACGGAACCCTGCTGTGCCAAGCCGTGTTCAAGTGCGTTATGCATTAACTCTGTTACAACCAACGAAAGCGGAGTTGCTAAACGCGATTCAAGTGAGCCAAGCTCGCCTTTGCGTTCAATTCGCAACTCTCCCATTCGCGGACTTAATTCAAGTGCGTGGGTAATCAAATTTGTTAGTACATCATCAAATGCAACCGTATTTTCGCTACTACTAGATAACGTTTCGTGCACCAAAGCAATCGATGCAATTCGACGCACGGCCTCATTCAAGGCCGAAGCTGCACTTGGGTCCTCTATTCGGCGGGCCTGTAATCGAAGCAACGCCGAAACTGTCTGTAGATTATTCTTAACGCGGTGATGGATTTCGCGAATTGTCGCATCTTTAGTCACGAGTTCACGTTCACGGCGTCGAAGTTCAGTAACATTTTGGAGTAAGACAATTGCACCAATTCGATCTTCACTTTGAAGTAATGGCAGAACTAATAAATCAATCGTCGCACCTTGGTTATCAATCTCCACCCTGCGAGATACTTTTCCGTTAAGGCGCGTACGGATCCCCTCTTCATGGGGATTTGGTGAATTCTTAGCAACTTCTTCAGCTACTTCACCCAATTTATGATTTTCAATTTCATTCTTCCAGCCCATTCGACTAAATGCCGAGCGAGCATTTGGACTGGCATATGAAATAACACCATTTACATCGAGACGAATAAGGCCATCTCCAACTCGGGGAACAGGCTCGAATAGTGATCCGGCATCTTTATATGGAAAAGATCCTTCAGCCACCATCCGATACAAGCAGTGGGCAATTTCTCGATAGTTGAGTTCAAGGCGACTGGGAGAACGCATTAGTTCTGCGTTGCGATGGCGAGTTATAACGGCAATTACTTGTCCTTCAAAAACAACCGGTACTGCCTCTTCCTTAATAAGCAACTCGCCAACTTTTTCAGATTCAGAGTCTCTTACAATCTCGCCACTTGAAAGCGCCTGGTCGATTCGTCCTTTGCTGCCCCATGTCACTTCATTTCCAATGACATCATTTGTAAAGACAGTTGCAGCCGTTGTTGGCCGAATATGGGCAACAGCTACGTGACCGGTCGGCCACATTTTAATATCTTTTCTAATCGGTACCCAAAGAATCAAGTCTGCAAAAGATAGATCGGACAAAAGTTGCCAATCAGCGACTAACTCTCGGAGTTTGTGTGCTTGATCTATCGATACAGAACTTCGACCGTGAAGCAAAGTTTCAAACTGCGGCACGCTACTTCCACTCCCCCATTGTGAGTGATATTTCTTGAGTTGCAAACCAAACTAATTCTTCTTCTTCGTCATCAGGAAATAATAAAAGTGCACATTGAACTTGTTCCCACTTAATGGGTGAGTTTAAAGTTACGGACTTCTCTTGAACTTGATTGACCTGTGATGGCTCTAATTCGATTGCCAAGGTGATTCCAGGCGCATGTTTAGTGGTCCGCAATTCCAAGGATTCTTTGGCGGCTTCCAGTGACAATAAATACTCAATTTCTTCTTCATCCAACTCTGAATTATCACCAACATAAAATGGGGTGGTCGCAAGAATTGATTCGACTTCCTTGCTTGCAGAATTAAGGAAGATGGCTAGCTCTTCATGATTAATTGGAAGATAGGCTCGCATGCCTTAATAGTATTAGAAATTAATGATGAATCTCACTTGCAATCTTCGCGATGGATTTACGCAGTGATGAGCGTTGATTCACCTCAATCAGCGTTGCCTTTTGCTCAAGGGCCGTCGCTGCCGCCCGAGAATCCCGGCCTATAACACGCATACATAACGGCCGTAAACGTGTGGCAATCGTTAGGAATTTTGCCTCTTCCTCCTCACCTTTTTTGCCGGGTGATCTCATGTTGAGGGTGAAGCTGAGCGCACTTCTAATTGATGTCTTATCGAGAAGGTTGGATACCTGTTCTAATCGATGAATGCCGAGCAGATCTGGTCGGGCGATTATCATCAACTCATCGCCTTGATCACAACTCCACGTCGTCATTGTAGAAGTCCAACGTCTATCAGTAAGGCGATTAGATAGACCAGAGATTGAACCTAGATCGATAACGATATTGTCAAAGTGTGCAGTTGCTTTTTCCATAAAGGTATCTATTGAAGCTGCCTCTTCCTGTGTAATCTCTGCGATTGCTAAATTGGCAGCGATATTTCGCCACCCTGATTCACTCTGTACATTTCGAATAGCGATCAGTGCCGCAATCGATGGTGCCCGAAAATTGGCATCGACTAGCAAAGTTGACTTACCCAAAATACTTAGCTCCATCGCCAAATTCAATGCAATAGTTGTGCAACCAGTGTCACTGCCGGCTGAACCGAGGGCCATAACATGGGATTTTCGACTACTTCTCGAAATCTGATTAGGTTGTCGCAACAATGGTGCTCGTACAAAACCGCGCACGACGCTCACTAAATCCGTAATCGAAGTTGGGATTTTATGTAACCCTTCAAATAAATCATCATCGGCCGCGTTATCAGAGAATCCGACAATCTGTTTTACTTTTGGTTCTATACATGAAATGAATTCCTTCGTAATTCCTGCCAGATCTGGGGCAAAAATTAGTAAGGCAGCTGAAGCTGCTTCGGGGTTATTTGTGCAATAGTTTTGGAGTGCCTCGAAATCAATTGCCCTAAAAACGACGCTCCAACCTTGTGCAAAGAGAGTTCCTGCCACAAAACTCTCAAACTGGGCATCGGCGATAGCTGTTATAACTACAGGAAGCTCTTGACTAGACATGGGAACAAATCACCACCAGTCGACCACGCGTTGTAGAGGTTAGAAGGCGTAAGACCTGCGTCTGTTCAACTGAAACAGTTAATGCTGAATCGGTACCAAAATTCTTGCTATTGCCGTCAGCACTTAAAACCGTAACCCCGCCCAAAATAAGAATCGGATCTTCTGGCAGCTCGCCATTCTGACTATCCAATACCCAATAGATATCAACCAGAACGCCGGCTTGAACTCCGGTTGCTACATCAACCGAACGGATACTAAGAGGTACGCCACTACTAGCGAGAGCATTTTGGGTTGAACTCACGCTCTGAACACCAACAAGAGCCCCAATCATTATCGGCTCTATCACTATTTGTCCGAAGGGGTCCAAACTCTTGGAAAGATAAAGAGAGGATGAGGATCCCAAATTCATCTCCGCTAGCGTCATATCCCCTGTTGAAATTTGATGACCAACGGTTAAGTCAGTGGCTGCGATCCAATACTGCGATGTTGAATGGGAGAAGCTAGCCAAAATAAATGCAGAGATGAAAGAGGCTGCTATTAAAGTGATTGCAAGTGGGGTCCGTGATCGGCTCCCTAATTTTCTAATTTTCATGAGGGCACTTAATTCGATACGACAAATGCCCTTATTTGCTTATCCACAGTCATCCTTTGTGATGAGAAAAAATCCAACCTATTGGTTGAGAGCAAAATAGCCGCTAAGTAGCAATCTCACTCCATGACAACAAACCAAATACACGATGAAGAGTTATTAATCGCAAGCTTTCGAATCGAAGAGATTGCCACATCGGCTATGAATGACTGGAAACATCCATTCTTAGAAATCTTTCGACCTCAGCCCCTCGTACCTGAAAAACAAAGGGGAAAGCTTTATTTAGTACCTACGCAGTTCGATGGAGAGTTCGATCCTGACTTTGCTCCAGAACCAAGCTCGGCCCTGGATCTTCCCGATCTTGCACAGTGGACTGAGCGTTTTGCCCTTAACGTCGTAGAGGTATGGGCTGGGCGACGCTCTCCCAACCAACTTGCCTCGCAATGTCACCACAGAATATTTTCAGAGCTAGTTAGGAAATCCGGATCGCAAAAGCAGGTGGGACACATCCGCAAAATTCATATTCAAGAACCGTTAGATGGAATCTGCGAAGCGACAATCACAGTTCGATTTGAGGATCGGTTAAGGGCGATACTGGTTCGCTTTGAAGGATTAGATAAGCGTTGGCTTTGTACGACTCTGACTTTGCTTTAAGAGGCACCGTGGCAACGCTTGTACTTCTTCCCAGACCCACATGGGCAAGGTGCATTTCTAGAAACATCCCCTGTGGTCTTGACTCCATTTTCATCGGCAGCCGTGTATTGCAGCCCCGATGTTGGGAGAGCCTTAGCTTCAAGTCCTGCCCCGGTAACTTCATCACTAGAAGCTTCAACAGTTACTTCGATGTTGAATAGGAATCCTGCGATTTCTTCCTTAATTGCATCCATCATTGCCGAGAACAGATCAAAACCCTCACGCTGATATTCAACTAGTGGATCTCTCTGGGCCATGGCCCGAAGACCAATACCCTCTTGGAGATAATCCATCTCATATAAATGTTCACGCCATTTACGATCTAGAACTGAGAGTAAGACTTTACGCTCTAACTCGCGCATAACTTCTGATCCCAAAGACTCTTCGCGCTTTGCATATGCATCTTTGCAATCTTCAATAATTGCAGCCGTTATGAAGTCGGCATCTAAGCCATTGCGCGAACCAACGCGGGAAACAAGCTCATCGATAGTAAAAGAGATTGGATAAATAGTTTTAAGCGCATTCCACAAAGTATCTAAATCCCAGTCTTCGGAATAGCCTTGTGATGTTGCCATGCCCACATACGCGCTCAAAGTGTCACTGACAAAAGTAGCAACTTGATCCTTGATATCTGCACCTTCAAGCACCATACGGCGCTCACCGTAAACAACTTGGCGTTGGCGATTCATAACATCGTCATACTTCAAGACATTCTTACGCATTTCAAAGTTTTGAGATTCAACTTGAGTTTGGGCCGAACGAATCGCGTTGCTAACCATCTTGGATTCAATAGGAGCATCTTCGGGAATTCCCGCGGCAGTTAAGAATCGTTCAACCATTCCGGAATTGAAGCGACGCATTAACTCATCTTGAAGAGATAGATAAAAACGTGACTCACCTGGATCGCCTTGACGGCCTGAACGTCCACGCAACTGGTTATCGATACGTCGCGACTCGTGACGTTCAGTACCAAGAACATACAAACCACCTAAAGAAATTACTTCTTCATGTCCCATTGCAACCGCTGCCTTTTGTCGAGCGATTTCCTCTGGCCATTGTTCTTCATACTCTTCAGCGTTATCAACCGGAGAAATACCTTTGCGCTGTAGTTCATAATCAGCCATGAACTCTGGGTTTCCGCCCAACATAATGTCAGTTCCACGACCAGCCATATTTGTAGCAACAGTTACAGCGCCTTTAACACCTGCGCGGGCAATGATTGCCGCTTCGCGTTCGTGGTGCTTTGCGTTGAGAACTTCGTGAGCTACACCAGCTTTACGAAGAAATCCTGAAAGCTCTTCAGATTTTTCAACACTGACAGTTCCGACAAGAACTGGTTGTCCCTTGCGATGCTTTTCTACAATATCTGCAGTCACTGCAAGAAATTTGCCGGCCTCAGATTTGTATACAAGATCAGCTTGATCGATACGGACCATTGAGCGATTTGTAGGAATCGGGACAACACCAAGCTTATAAATCTGGTGAAATTCGGAGGCTTCAGTCATTGCAGTACCGGTCATACCTGAAAGTTTTTCGTACAAGCGGAAATAGTTCTGCAAAGTGATTGTGGCAAGAGTCTGGTTTTCATCCTTGATTTCAATACGTTCTTTAGCTTCTAAGGCCTGATGGAGACCTTCGCTATATCGACGACCGGCCAACATGCGACCAGTGTGTTCGTCAACGATTAATAGTTCGCCATTCATAACAACATAATCTTTATCGCGCTTAAAAAGCTCCTTTGCGCGAACAGCGTTATTGAGATAACCAATCATCGGAGTATTTGCTGCTTCGTATAAATTGCCAATCTGAAGAAGTTCTTCGACTTTAGTCACACCCTCTTCAAGGATTCCAACTGTGCGCTTCTTCTCATCAATTTCATAGTGAAGATCGCGTTGAAGTTTGCCAACCAAGTTAGCGAATTCGACGTACCATTTAGTTGCCTTGTCGGCTGGTCCACTAATAATTAATGGGGTACGAGCCTCATCAATCAAAATTGAGTCAACTTCATCGACTACAGCAAAAAAATGATCGCGTTGAACGCATTCTTCAAGAGTCCAAGCCATATTGTCACGTAGATAATCAAAACCAAATTCATTGTTGGTTCCATAAGTAATGTCTGCGCTGTATGCCTCTCGACGCTCAGCTGGATTCATGTTGGCTAGAATTACGCCGACATTAAGTCCGAGGAAGCGATGAATACGTCCCATCCACTCGCTATCGCGTTCTGCTAAATAATCATTCGTAGTAACAACGTGCACTCCGCGACCTGCAAGTGCATTCAAATATGAAGGCAGTGTTGCAACTAGAGTCTTTCCTTCACCTGTGCGCATCTCAGCAATATTGCCTTTATGAAGGGCGGCTCCACCCATCAATTGAACATCGTAATGACGCTGTCCAAGTGTTCGCTTTGCTGCTTCGCGAACGACCGCAAATGCTTCTGGCATCAGATCGTCCAAGGTTTCACCTTGTTCCAAGCGATCTTTAAAGATTTGAGTCTGTTGACGAAGTTCAGAGTCATTTAAGTTGGAGATGCGGGCCTCATGGCCATTTACGACGACAACGATCTTGCTTAGTTCACGAAGAACGCGACCCTCACCTGCACGCAAAATCCTGTCAAAAAACGCTGGCATCAATGCAACCTTTCAAAGCTGACGAACTCATCTAGTCAAGGCTCCTATCGTAGAGGTTGGGCCACACAAGCGGTAACCGAACTAAGTGGGTGAAATCCATGAGAATTCAGGGCTCGGGCTGCCTCAGCAACGGTGGCTCCCGTGGTTACAACATCATCGATGAGAATTAAATCACCTCGTGGATAAACCCCCGGAGCCAGAGCAAAGGCGCCTTTCATATTCAAGGCTCGATCCCGAGCAGAAAGTCCACTTTGATCTTTGACTGTTCGAGCAAAAACTAAAACGGGGGCGACAGGAATATTTGTACGGTTTGAGATTTCACTACATAAATCGCTTATGAAATCTCTTCCCCTGCGACGCGAATTAACTTTTGATGATGGGATAGGTACGAGTCTTATATTAAATGAGTCGAAATTTGCGCGATTTAGCACATGGACTATTGCATCAACAATTAATTGCTCCGCTCCTTTGAGTCCATTTTCCTTTGCTGCCAAAATAATTTTGCTCGCAGTTGGGGAGTACAAAATTGCTGAGTGAACTTTTAAGTCTTGAACATGTGTCACGTAATAATGTGGGTGCCACTCGCGACGGCAGAGTGAACAGATAGACAAGCCAATTAAATTGCAGCCATAACATCTAGTTGGAAATAAAAGTTGACTGAGTTCCTCTAGGGTTTTCATCGCCTTAAAATAGAAGAAAAGTTTGTATCAGATAAAAGGGTTGTGGAGATTACTCGTGGAAGTCATCAGGAGTTAATTTAATTAATCGAGAGTCGATTCCAGCACTTGTTACCCGTGGAAGGGTGAGAACGAAATGTGCACCTTTTCCAGGTCTTCCCCATGCTTCAAGTTCACCATTATGTAAGCGTGCATCCTCTAGTGCAATTGAGAGACCTAACCCTGTTCCGCCGCGTGTACGTGCTCGTGAAGGATCAGCGCGCCAGAAACGATCAAAAACTCGAGTTAATGAGTTTTCATCCAGACCAATACCGTGATCCCGAACACCAACTGCCACATCATGATCGGATGCAAGAATCGTGATAGTTATAGGTTTTTCTTCTGCGTGATCTATGGCATTTGAAAAAAGGTTACGAAGGATTCTTTCAACTCTGCGAATATCTGCCTTTATGTTAATACTTTCAACGATCGAATAAATTCTAAGTTCTGTTGAGCGTTGACTTGCAACAAGGGAGAGATCCTCAACGCAGCGAGTAGCAAGTTGCACGATATCGAAATCCACCGCTTCAATTACAGCTACTTCGGCATCAAATCGGCTAACTTCAAGTAGATCTTCAAGCAATCGCTCGAATCGGTCGAGTTGTGCCACAAGCAATTCACTACTTCGGGCTACAACTGGGTCGAAGTTTTCGCGTGAAGCATTGATAACTTCAGATGCCATGCGCAAAGTGGTCAATGGAGTGCGAAGTTCATGTGAAACATCAGAAACAAAGCGTTGCTGAACACGGGAGAGGTTTTCTAGACGGGCAATCTGCTTCTCAAGTGATTCGGCCATCTCATTAAAAGCATTTCCCAGAGTTGCAATTTCATCGCCAGAGATAACCTTCATACGCTGGCGGAAATCTCCCGAAGTAAATTGTGCAGCAATTATCGCTGCTTCACGAACAGGCTTAACTACTTGGCGCACTACCAACCAAACAATGAGAGCGATCAAGAGGACAAGTGCACCACCGGTTAAGAGAAGTAGACGTTGGATAAGATCCAAGGTTGCATTTTGATTTGCAAGTGAAAACACCATGTACATTTCATATTGGCCAGCACCAGGAATTTGTACTTTCTGCCCAAAAGCAAGCCCACGAATACTTTGGCCGCCAATATATTTAAGATTTATGTTTGAAGAAACTAAATCGGTACTTTTCCTAACGCGTTTACTTAAATTTTCTGGAATTGAGGAAGGGTCTACAAGGTTGGAGGTCGTCTCATAATCCTGGACTCTTGTATTGCCTGGACTTCTAATAAAGATGACTTCACGAGCATTTTCATTGGTAGTCAATGAAGTCGCTGAGCTAATTATGTCATCGATAACCTTATGAACTGCAGCTTCTTTTTCACCTTGTGCCAATAGGAAGCGATACTCAGCACTAAAGATTGTAGAACGTGCCTCGATGCGAGATGAGTCTAAATTTACCTTTTTGATTCCAGCAGAGAGTTGAGAATTAAGGGCTGAACCAGTCAAGTAAATAACACCAAGGGACAAAATGACCGTTGAAATAATTACTTTCGGAGCGAGGGAGTTGCGTAATCGAAGAAAAATTCGATTCATTTTTAGGAACCGCCCATTACTCCGGCTTTATAACCAACACCACGAATGGTGACTACGATTTCTGGTCTCTCTGGATCATGTTCGATCTTTGAGCGAAGACGTTGAACGTGAACATTAACAAGTCGGGTATCCGTGGAATGTCTATAGCCCCAAACCTCGCTGAGCAAGGCATCGCGAGTAAATACTCGTCCGGGTTCTTTAGCAAGTGCAACTAACAAATCAAACTCAAGGCGTGTAAGAGCGATTTGCTTACCTGCGCGAAGCACTTGGTGGGCCTGCACATCTATTGCTAGGTCACCAATTGTTAACAAACCAGAGATATCAACATTTGTACGGCGCAATCGTGTACGGATGCGAGCGATCAATTCAGATGGATGCCTAAAGGGCTTCACCATGTAATCATCGGCCCCGGCTTCAAGGCCACGCACCACATCGTGGGAATCACCTTTTGCTGTAAGCATGATAATCGGCACCATTGATTCGGCACGGATTAACTTGCACACTTCGATTCCATCAAGCCCAGGCAACATAACATCCAACAGAACTAAATCTGGTGGATTATTACGAAAGACATCCAGAACTTCATCCCCGCGACTTACGAGGTCTACATCAATACCTGCACCGGTTAAAACAATGCCGAGCATTTCGGCAAGGTCCTGGTCGTCATCGACGACCATAACCAAAGTCATTAGCTACCGTGCTCCCAAGAGTTCAAGTACATATCTTGCGCAGGAGTAAGAACATCGATGTGTCCACCCATGCTGATGAGCTTGAGGCTAGCAACTTCCTTATCGATATATGTAGGAACGTTGTGAACGCCAGCGGCCAAGTTCTTAGCTTCTTTAACTAAATATTCGGCAGTAAGTGCTTGATCAGAAAAAGACATATCCATAACTGATGCTGGGTGACCTTCGGCTGCACCGAGATTTACTAGTCGGCCTTCAGCAAGTAGAAGCAAACGTCGACCGTCGGCCATTACGTACTCATCTGTCTGGTGACGCATTTTCGCGTTCTTCTTCACTGAGTGCTGCTCGAGCCATGCAACATCGATTTCAATATCGAAGTGTCCTGAGTTGGCCATGATTGCGCCATCCTTCATTACAGCAAAGTGTTCATCACGCAATACATCACGGTTGCCTGTAACTGTAATGAAAACATCTCCGACCTTGGCAGCATCTGCCATAGGCATAACGCGGAAGCCTTGCATCATTGCATCGAGCGCCTTAGTTGGATCGATTTCAGTAACGATTACATCTGCGCCCATACCCTTTGCGCGCTCTGCAACACCTTTACCGCAGTAACCAAAACCGGCAACTACAAGAATTCGCCCTGCAAGTAAGAAGTTTGTTGAGCGAAAGACTGCATCGAGTGTTGACTGACCTGTTCCGTAACGGTTATCAAACATGTGCTTGGTGTCTGTGTCATTAACGGCAATCATCGGGAACTGAAGTGCGCCATCTTTTGCCATCTGATTAAGACGAATGACGCCAGTTGTTGTTTCTTCACAACCTCCAGCAATATTTGGAATTAATTCTTTACGTGTTGTATGAAGCGTATTGACGAGGTCGCAACCGTCGTCGAAAACTTGATGCGGTTCGATATCAAGTGAAGCATTGATGTGCTTGTAGTAGCCATCGCGATCAACGGCATTTCGAGCAAAGACTGAGATTCCATATTCATGAACCAACGCTGCTGCAGTGTCATCCTGAGTTGAGAGTGGATTTGATGCACATAAAGCGATTTCGGCGCCGCCAGCTTTTAGAACGCGCATGAGGTTAGCTGTCTCAGTTGTTACGTGCATGCAAGCAGAAATACGAACACCAGCGAAAGGTTGTGACTTCTCAAAGCGCTCACGGATTTGAGCTAGAACGGGCATATTGCGCTCTGCCCATTCAATGCGCATGCGCCCCTGTGCTGCAAGGGATGCATCTGCAATATCGTGCTTTGGAAGAGTTGAAGTAATTGGTGCGTTCACGAAAAGCTCCTTTATCGGCTGCGGTCAGAAGCATAGGTTACAGGCCATATGCCAAAAGCGAGTAACGAAGAGGCTAGTTCAGCGCCGAATTAAGGCGAGAACCTCGTCACGCACCTTCTGCATGCGTGCGGCCGTCTTGGCCTCCACATTTAGTCGAAGTAATGGCTCAGTATTTGATGGGCGAAGGTTAAACCACCATGAATCTCCGCTGACTGTTAGGCCATCTAAATAATCAATCGTGATGCCGTCTTGCAAAGAATAGTTTTCTTCAACTAATGAAGTAGCTACCGATGTGTCGCTAACCTTTGAATTAATTTCACCGCTTAAAACGTAGCGTTGGAAGGGCTTAAGAATCTGCGACATCGACTTCTTTGATTCTCCAAGAGCGGCGATTGCGTGAAGTGCCGCTAGTGCCCCAGAGTCAGCACGCCAAAACTCATCAAAATAGAAATGGCCTGAATGTTCGCCGCCGAAGATTGCTTTGCTGTCAGCCATCATCTTCTTGATATACGAGTGACCAACTCGGCTTCGCAGACCTACTCCCCCATTTTCTTCAATAACTTCTAACACTGCACGGGAGGAGATCAAGTTGTAAATAATTGTTGACCCCGGATGCTTCTTAAGTTCTCGCTCTGCAATTAAGGCTGTTAGATCAGATGGATTAATTGCGTTGGCTTTCTCGTCAACAATAAAACATCGATCAGCATCGCCATCAAAGGCCAAACCCAAATCAGCACCATGCTTGAGTACCGCCTTTTGTAAATCGCGCAAGTTCTTTTCATCAATTGGATTTGCTTCATGATTTGGAAAAGTTCCGTCAAGTTCAAAGTACATTGGTATAAGTTCGCAATTTAATCTTGCAAAGATTGCAGGAGCGGTATGCCCAGCCATTCCATTACCAGCATCTACGACTATTTTGAGGGGGCGGATGGCATCGAGATTAACCAGACTTAGAAGGTGATCGACATACTCTTCAAGCATGTCTCGCTTAGATTCAACGCCAACTGAACGGATTTCAAGTGGTGAACCTTGGCGAACATAATTTTCGATTGTCAGCAGTCCCGATTCTTTTCCAATGGGTCGGGCACTGCTCAAACAGAGTTTGATACCGTTGTATTCGGCTGGATTATGACTTGCAGTGAACATTGCACCAGGTAAGCCAAGTTTTCCCGATGCAAAATACAACATATCTGTTGATGCTAAACCGATTCGAATGACATCCATGCCCAGTGAAGTAACTCCCGCAGAAAACGCATCAGCTAAAGCCGGCGATGATGGACGCATATCCTCACCGATAACAATCGTGGCGGGCTCACGCTCTTGCTGTAAGAATCGCGCAAATGCAACACCCGTCGCAAATGTAAAATCTGGTGTTATCTCTGAATCAACTAAACCACGAATGTCGTAAGCTTTAAAAATATCTGCAATCTCTCGTGACATATATTTACCTTTATGAAGGAACGGATCGTAGGTGCCCCCGCCGACCAATGGGGGTTTGTGAAGAATCGATCGATTGCGATTGCGAATCATCATCCTGACGCAGCGCTACTTCGCGCACTGCGTCGGCAATTGCCATTAAATCATCATCTGATGGCCCGGGCTCGTTGCCAGTTAACTCTTGCTTAATTACTTTCCAGCCATGAGGAACTTTTAAACGTTCACCGTGAACAGAACATAAATCGTAAGCATGTGGCTCTGAGAAAGTAGCCAGCGGCCCAACAACGGCAGTTGATTCGGCGTAAATATATGTGAGAGTCATAGTTGCCGTAGATCGGCAGCCCACACGCGAGCACCCGCGTCCAACATGTAACTGTGACTTCATAACAGGAAGATTAGTGGCCATGCCATAGTTTTTCCGGGATTACTAAGGATTAAGGACACGTATGTTTGAGTTAGGTATCTCAACTTTGGTAAGAACGCTACCTGCCTGAACCGGGATGAATCCATATCCGTTCTCTGATGAGACCAACGCAGCGGCAAAAGTGTCTTTGCTGGTTGAAACTATGGTGATTGATCGAGAATTATCGGGCACGCGCCAAGTGGCTATATCGCTTCCTTTAATTGCCGCCGAAATCGTTTTCCCATTAACTAGTTTGGATTCCACTCTTACTGAGATTGAATCTCCTGCAAATACTATGAGAGGTGAAAGCCCCGTAACGGCGAGAGTCAATGGAGTCAGAGCTGCAGTTGCTGTACTCCATACAAAGTCCTTATGTCCCTTAACCTGCACTGTTGAGGAGATCGAGGCAACTATTGGCTCCGCAGAAGTAATCCGAACTGCAAAACTACTTGTTGAGAGTTTTGGTGCTAATGCAAATTCAGTGACTACCCCAGCATTAATTGTCCGAGCATTCAATCCAACCGGCACAAAACGTCCATCTGAAGTTAAGAGTTCAACAGTAAAACTTGTATCGACATCGCCTGGTGCAACAATTCGCAAGGTATGTGTTGATGACGCTTTCTCACCCTTTTTTGAGATTTGATTAGGAACTGCAGGAATAACTAGGACCTTTGAAGCTACTGCAACGGGATTAACAAAGTCACCACCAAGTGCTTTAAGGCCGGCACCTTGTTCGTCGATCATAAATGCGTTTACTCGACCTGAGCGAGGAACAACTTGGACAGCAAGTGACTTATCACCAGGAGCCAATGAATCTAATGAGAGCTGCATATAACTCTTCGATTTCAAGTTCAATGATTTCACTGGCTGTTTTCCATTTTCGGAATAAGTTTGGATATCAACTATTGCATCACTTAAACCACTGTTTGCAAGAATGAGGCGGCCCTTAGTTGTTACATTTGCAGTTCCGCCAGAAAACCATTGGGAAGCTGCCGGTCCCGAACAAATCGTTCCACCAGCCCAACTACCAGCCCGCGACTGCCAAACAACTGGTGTTGTCCCTTGTGCTGAAATTACCAAGGAGTCTTTAACGACAGAATAACGAAGGGAATTAAATGGAATCGTTTTACTACTGTGATTATCTAGTCGTTGATACTCAGTCTTACGAGATGAAATAGATATTTGCGAACTCAAACCATTGAGCGTGGGTGGACACACTACTGCCGGATATGACTGAGAATAATCACTTCCTTTAACAGCAACATGGAGAACGGAAGCCGTTGAAAAAGAAAGTATGAGTGCTAAAAGAAGAACGAGCGAGTTTCTAAATTTCACGCTAACTCTCTTTCTGATATTTCACGTTTTCTTCGCCCAGCAGGAAGGGCCAGAATTATGACGAGCATCCAAGAAATCAACTGCAAAGAAAGCCAAGCACGGCGATTTGTTCCATCGTGGATCAAAGATATTTCGCCAGATTCAGTTACTGCAAATTGCGGCAAACCATGATCATCCATCGCACGATCTAAGCGATATCCATTTTCTAATATTTGCCAAGATCGATCATAGGTTTCGGTCAATGTAATTGTGCCTGGACCCGTGACTGTAGTTCTTGCACCAATTTCACCAGCTTCAAGAATGGAACGCGTTCCATCTTTTGAAGTGAAAATTAAACGTCCCGTGACTCCGGATACTCGCCAAACTACTCCTGCGGAGGTAGCCGATGCACGGGCAAATCCGCCTAGGCCATCGATAGTTCTTATAACAGTTCGACTAAATGGATTCTTAACAAAAACATATTTAATTCCATACGTTGCAAAAATTTGACTACTCGATAATCCAGATCCATCAATAAGTTCCTGCGCAGCGATTTCAATTTCACGAACTTGTCCTGGAGCAACATCGGGCTCACCCAATGAAATATCGCCACCTCTTGCAATGTAATACTGAATCGTTTTCGAGCCCTTTGCTCCAACTTCTCGAAGCACTAGAGTTTTCGTATCAACTTCAGCAGTTAAAAAGGCAGGCATTACTGTTTTTAAATTACTTTGCACTGGCGAATTAGCACCGGAGCCAATCGACCAGCCAATACCCATAACCAAATACACCCCGGTAATCAGGAGTAAAAGCGCTGCAAGAATATGGCGGTAATGAATGTTGCTGGCAATTAAAATACTTCGAAGGCGATCAAGAATCACGACGCCAGCTGCAGCTGCGGCAAGGGTCGCTGCAACCAAAAGCGATCCCGTCCACACCACGCTTTGACTTCCATTTCCATGGACTGTGATTGAAAACCCTGAAATTAGTACCGCTCCACTTAAGAAGCCAACACCGTATTGCGAAATTTGACGTGCTTTACTCGAGGAGAAAAGAGCAACAACAAGAATAAGAAGAATTGGGCTCACGATCCACCAAGGTAAAGCTCCCACTCCGCCTGGATTTCCAAGGAGTACAAAGCTTGTTTTGCCACCTGGTATCGATAAACCTGGCTCTGCAAAGAATCTGGCCGGTCTGACAAGTGCCTCAAATGAATAAGGGGCGACCATGACAAAAGGTGCAATGACGAGCGTGATTCGCTTATAAACCCGGGTTAGAAAGAGAGATTTCGCTAAGTTGAGTTGGTAATCCTTAACTACCGAGATTATTACAACAACAGAAGTGGCCAAAACTGTTAACAGTGTAAATGAGTTAAGCACAGCCAACAGAATCGAAAGCGCATATACCCGACGCCAGCTTTCATTTTCAATGTCGGCCCACGATTTAAGAATTCTTGGTACTTGCGGAGCCAAAATCAAGACAACAACTGTGGCCAAGCGACCAGAGTTAATTGAAGCAATTGATACCGGCGAAAGTGCATACAAGGCGCTTGCCGAGATTGTTATGTATTTATTTTTAGAAAAGCTACGCAAGTAACTATGGGCTGACCACATCATCAATAATGGTGCAGATAAAAATAAGAACGTAATTAGGAATGGAACTTTACCGAGCACTGCAATCGACGCAATCGCCAATAGTGCAATCCACGGTGGCGAAGCGTGTGAGCTTCCCATTCCCACTTGGTGCCACGATTCAAAGTAAATTTTCCAAAGATCACGCGCGCCACTTGGCGATGGTGGTAATGCCGCGCCAATCAATGCTCCGATACGATTACGTGATGCAACCAAAGTTACGAACGCGATAGATAGATACCCGATAACTTCTGGGTTGCGCAGCAAATTTCGCCATTGGTATTTCCTTGTTGGTACTAATAAATCCTCATCATCTAACGAGTCTAAAACTGAAGTTGAAGCGCTCTCCGCAACTGGAATTACTTTGGCGCGGATTGCCTCTGCAATGCGTCCGGTTGACAAACGAATTTGTGACCAGCGCGGTGGAATATAAGCAGAAATTACGCGAGCAGATACTAAACGTTTAGCTTTTCTATCTCTTCTGGCTTTAATAATTGTCGCTGGACGAATAATCAAGGTGGCAACGGCTAAGAGTTCATCGGCTGCATATCCAGGCAACTTTGCAAGTAAATACCCGATTGAACGCGCCATGGCAGATCCAAGAAGTTGGATCGTGAGCCAAGGAAGAATCCACCATGATGAGTTGGCGAGAAGAACATATGCGGCATTGTGACGATCGAGTAATAGAGGGCGATGTAAAAATGCCCCTTCGACATCTACTTCACGCCTCTCTGTTGCCGATGCTTGCGCGTGATAAACAACAGCTTCTGTCGTGGCAATTACTGAATGACCTGCAACCCGCGCACGCCAACCGAAATCAACATCATCTCTAAAGAGTGAAAGGTTGGAATCAAACCCACCAATTTCTTCAAAAATATCACGGCGAATTAATGCCCCTGCCGTGCTAACTGAAAGAACATCGTGAATGCCATCATGTTGGCCCTGGTCGTACTCGAGAACTTCAAGTCCAGTCCAACGCGCACCGTTGCCAGCGATACTAATTCCGGCTTCAAGTAAGTGCGTTCGATCATGCCAACCAAGAAGTTTTGGTCCAACCATGGCAACTTGCGGGCGATCTTCAATTGCTTCTAGAAGTTTTTCAAGCGCCGTTGGTGCAGGAGCGCAATCATCATGAATAAGCCAAATCCATTCGCTGCTGCCTTCGATCTGTGTTGGCATTGTGGCAACTGCAAGTGCAACTGCATCACCAAAGCCGCAGTCGCGATTGGCTGAGATAAATGGAATACGAGCGGATTTAATTAATTTTGTAGATGCATCGCGTGAATCAGTATCAACTGCAATGATTTGATTTATCGAACGAGTTTGAGATGCAAGTGCTGCAACAACTGCAGGCAGCCAAGTTTCACCGTCGTGAGTAACAACAATTGCGGTGACTGAATGTCTATCGGCTAGTGCCACAGTGCAAACCCTCTAACCCTTCAAAAGAGTTGGGATTAAGAATTACGCAGAACGGCGCTTTAGGCGACGACGTTCGCGTTCTGATAGTCCACCCCAAATTCCAAAACGTTCGTCATGTGCGAGCGCGTATTCAAGACACTCTGAACGAACATCGCAGGAAAGGCAGACACGTTTGGCTTCGCGAGTTGAGCCGCCTTTTTCTGGAAAGAATGCCTCTGGATCAGTTTGAGCACACAGTGCGCGCTCCTGCCACGAGAGTTCAACGCTCTCGCCAGTGGCTAATGTGACTTTTGGGCCAGTCGTGGGGGTCGGGGAGTTCGTGGCTTCAGGTTTAATCGGCATAGTCGATTCTCCTTGAATAGCTTTATGGTCTCGTCCCTCATGGAAAAGACTTACTTAAGAGTGAATTACACGCTTGTAAGTCCCATAAGTCAAGTGCGGGTTCCCCGATAGCAGCAAAATCAAGCGTAATTTATTGCGGAATTTCAATAATTTCATTATTTGTTACAAAAGAAGAGGATATCTGGGCGAGATTTTGCACGTGGGCACCAGTAGCGATAAAGGAGTTTTTAACTTCGCAGTCGATGCCAATCTTGGCCCCGGCCTCAATAATCGATCCATAGACAGTGGCACCCGCAGCGATTACAGCACCTGAAGAGATGCAACTTCCCCCATTTATTGTGGCAGTCGGATCAACTTCTGCGCCTTTCATAATCAAAGATTGCTGCGTGCGGCTCTGCACAAGTTGAGTTGTTAAAGCCCAAGAATTTGCTAGCCCAGTCACTAAATCTTTTGAGCCTTTTAGCAGCGCCTTTGGAGTGCCGATATCTAACCAGTAGGAATCATCGATGAAACCAAATACTTTTCCATGGTTGGCTACTAGATCTGGAAAAACCTGACGTTCAACACTTACAACTAAATCCTCTGGAATCGAGTTAACAACGTTGGCTTTGAATACATAACAGCCAGCATTTATTGTATTAGTAATTGGATTTTCCATCTTTTCTAAAAATGCAGTTACTCGCCCATCGGCGTCGGTGGGCACGCAACCATATGCACGGGCATCCTCAACAGCAGTGAGATGCAAAGTCACATCCGCATCATTTTCCTCATGTTCGCGAATCTGCTGAACTAAGTTATGTGAACTTAAAACATCTCCATTAAAGACAACTATTGATTCATCACCTGTTATAAGTTTTGCTGCGTTGCGTATTGCTCCGCCCGTTCCAAGAGGTTCTTTCTCAACTGCATAAAGTAAGTTCATCCCCCACTTGGATCCATCACCAAAATATGGAATAAAAACCTCTGAAAGGTAAGAAGTAGCTAATACAACTGTGGTGATTCCTGCTTGCTTCGCCATCGCTAACTGGTGTTCAGTTACTGGCAGCCCAGCAACTGTGAGCATCGGCTTTGGAGTATTTTTGGTAAGAGGCATCAAACGCGTTCCAAAGCCGCCAACTAGCAGAATTCCTACGGCCATTTCTTAACCCTTTAAACGCATAACTGCTTCAGCAATTTGAGCATCCGTTACTGTCATTGCAATTCGAATGTGATTTTTACCTTTGTCACCATAAAAGCTTCCTGGAGTAGCAAGAATTCCGCGTGAAGCCAGCCAATCAACACTTGTCCATGCATCTTCATCGCGTGTACACCAGATATATAAACCTGAGTTACTAAATTCGATGCGAAATCCGCAGGCTTCAAGCGCAGGACGAAGTGCATCTCTGCGGGCGTTATAACGTGTTCGTTGAGCAGCAACGTGATCATCATCGGCAAGTGCAACTGTCATAGCCTTTTGAACAGGAAGTGCAACCATCATTCCCGCATGCTTTCTAAGCTCACGGATCTTTGCGATAAGGGCGGAATCACCGATTAAGAAGGCTGCACGATATCCCGCCATTGATGAGCGTTTAGAAAGTGAATGCACAGCAAGAATGTTTTTATTATCTCCCTCAGTAAGAGATAAAATCGAAGTAGATATGGCAGTGTGATCGAACTCTAAATAGCACTCATCGGAAATCAGCACTGCGTTATTTTTTCTTGACCATTCGATGCAGGATTTAATCTCATCAGTGCTATGCACTCGCCCAGTTGGATTTGATGGCGAGTTCATCCAAGCTAAATCAGCAGCTGGCCAAAGTTTTGCATCTATGGCAACTGGAATTGATTGGGCTTTAGCAATTAAGGCACCTACGTGATAAGTCGGATAAGCGATCTCAGGGATCAACACTTTTTCCGATTCAAGGATTGTTGGAAGCCATGCCACTAACTCTTTTGAACCAATCAATGGCAAGACATCAAAATCTCCAGTTGCACCTAAGCGTGAAATCGCCCAGCTTCGTATTGCTTCACGAAGTTGTGGCGTGCCGGCTGTTAATGGATAACTCGGCGAATTCGAGGCTTCACGCAAAGCTAGTTGAATAAAATCTGGAGTCGGATCTACGGGCGTGCCGACCGAGAGATCGATAATCCCATCCGGATGCGAGCGCGCCTTGTCACCATAGGGAGCAAGCGCATCCCAGGGGAAATCTGGGAGTGATGAGCGCAAGAAGCGTTACTCGCTCTTAGGTGGAAGTGCTTTTACAAAATCGTGGTCGGTGCCTGTGGCTCCGACTTTGCTGGCTCCACCTGGTGAACCAATTTCAACGAAAAACTCAGTGTTTACTTTCCCGAACTCTTTCCATTGTGGGGGAACATCATCTTCATAATAAATAGCTTCTACTGGGCAAACCGGCTCGCACGCCCCGCAATCGACGCACTCATCGGCTTGGATATAGAGCATGCGATCACCTTCATAGATGCAGTCCACAGGACATTCGGCGATGCAGGATTTATCTTTTACATCGACACATGGTTCGGCGATCACATAAGTCACGACTTGCCTCCGTAAGAAATATTAGAAACCAACGTGCAGATTGTAATCGCATCTTCTCTCCCAAGGCGATATTTGATGTTAGCGATTATCGTTAAGGCATGGTCCATGGACTCGAAGCCAGATTTGCCACCCTCATTGGTAAGCGCGTCACTATCCGCTTGCATGACCCAGAGGGTGGCTTTCGTGACATCGTGGGCTACCTAGAGTCCCCCGTCACACTTCGCAATCGGCATGGAGTGCTCATCGATTTTTCTAGTGACCAAATTGCCCTATGGAAAGAAGTGGTGGACAACAAGTGAGCCTTTCGCTCTATGACACTGCCAGTCGAAAAGTGCAGACTGTCACTTCCGAAGATCGCAAAGTGACGATGTATTGCTGCGGGCCGACGGTTTACAGAGATGCACACGTCGGAAATATGCGGACTTTCTTGCTTTCTGATTTAGTACGCCGGGTTCTTGAAATGCATGGCAATGAAGTGGAGCTAATCCAGAATATAACCGACGTTGGGCACATGTCAGAAGATCTTGAGACTCAAGACAAGATGCTTGCACAAGCAAGTGCTGAAAACACGGATCCATTTGAAATTGCCCGAAAGTATGAAGCCGGTTTTCATAGTGATTTGTTGCGATTAAATATAAAAACTGCAGAAAAATATCCCCGAGCGAGTGAATCAATTGATTTAATGCAAGAAATGATCGCTGGGCTCATCGAAAAAGGTTTTGCTTATGTTGGTGAGGATAAGAGTGTCTACTTTGCTGCTCAATCATTTGAATCCTATGGTGCAATAAGTGGCAATCGACTCGACGCTCTTAAACCTGGACATCGTTACGAATACACCGAAGATGGCGCAAAGCGTTTTCATGCCGACTGGGCACTATGGAAAAACGCAGGTGCTCGCAGCGAAATGATCTGGGATTCTCCATGGGGGCCAGGTTTTCCAGGGTGGCATATTGAATGTTCTGCAATGTCATTACATTTTTTACGGGGCCATGTGAATGTTCATGTTGGCGGAATCGATTTGCGTTTTCCCCATCATGAAAATGAGCGGGCTCAATCAAATGCCACCACTGGAAATGAGAGCGTAGATTTATGGCTTCACGGGGAGCATCTGCTATTTGAAGGTCGCAAAATGTCTAAGAGCGCTGGAAATGTTGTACTTTTGCAAGAGGTGATTGATCGCGGATTTGATCCACTAGCTGTTCGTTTATGCTTCTTAGAAAATAGGTATCGATCGCAGATGGATCTGACTTGGGCAGCGATTGAGGCTGCCGACACAACGATTAAACGTTGGAGAAAGAAAATAATAAGTTGGGGCATTAGCGAAATCACTATCGATTCTGATTTCCTGGAGATAGTTGATATAGACCTTGATACGCCTCGGGCTCTTCAATACCTGCGCGCAGTTGAAAAAGATGAAACGCTTAACAATCGTGCCTCTCAATTTTTATTTGCCGATCAATTGTTAGGACTTGAATTAAGTAGGAGCGAAGAAATTGAGCAACTTAGTGACGAACAAACTCAACTTCTAAATCTGAGATTACAAGCTAGAGAAGATAAACGTTGGGTAGATAGTGATGAGTTAAGAATCAAACTCGAGGAAATGGGTTTAGAGATTAAAGATACAAAAGATGGGCAAGAGTGGAGCTGGCGCTAAGCAGGTAGCAATATCGCAATTACAAGAGCTAAAAAGCCACAATTAATGAGGGAAATCCCAACTGCAGTTCCTTCGATTAAGTACTCATCGTTAATGCCGGGAAAACCTGCGCGAAGTACGACAACCGTCCAAGCCGCTGAAGCAATAATCCGTAGAGTTTTCCCTCCCCACATTCGACCAATGCTCCATATTCCAGCAACAGTTGACATCAATACGAAGATCAAGCCAAAAGGAACTAAGGATGCATGCATAAAGACCGAGCCAGCTCCAAGGCCTGCACCGATTATTACTGAATAGAGATAACGCATTAAAGCTCAATGCCTGCGGTTAGATCGCTTTCGCGTCCTTGCTCATCAAGAGGAGCAGACTTCTGGCCTTTAACAAGGGTGTAGTACTCATGTCCCCACACTTGAAGACCTAAGTTATTTGAGAGTGCGAAGAATGGTCCATCAAGACTTATCTGCGTCTCGTGAGCTTTCATTGCTTCCATTTTCGCGTCTACAAAATCGCTGCCGTCGATAAGTGTTGTCACGAAAGCATCATCTTTTGCAAATGGAAGATCATCTACGCTATCTGCCCCAAAGAAATCAGAGCCAATCTCCTTCATCTTTGCAATACCTTGGGCAAGTACTGACTTTGGCATTGTGTTCCAATAAATCTTTTGGATATTCCATTCAGATAATTCTGCAGCCCGCATCGCCACACGATGAGCTTGGATGTGGTCAGGATGTCCATATCCGCCAAACTCATCGTAGGTAATTAGAATGTGCGGCTTAATTTCCTCAATTATTTCAACTAATTTATTTGCGGCGATGTCAAGATCTGCCTGCCAAAAAACATCTGGACGATTATTGGGCTCGGTCCCCATCATTCCGCTATCGCGAAAATCTCCCAGAAATCTAAAGTCACTAATTCCCAATGCCTTCATGGCATTTGCTAGTTCAACTTCGCGGTGGGCTCCAAGCATGTCTGATTGCGCACTTGATAAGTGAATGAGACCGGGAACCAATACTTCGCCCTCTTCGCCGCGGGTGCAGGTCACAAGCGTTACAGAAGCGCCTAAGGATGAATAAAGCGCCATGGTTGCCCCATTATTTATAGTTTCATCATCTGGATGAGCATGTACAAGGAGTATTCGATAACCCACATATGAATTTTTCATAACTTCTCCCATGCAACTATCCCCCCGCGCAAGTGACGCGAGTTGGTAAAACCATTGTTCTGAATTATTTCAAGGCAATGAGCAGATCTGATTCCTGAGTGACAGTGAAGAATAATCTCTTTATCGGTTGGTAACTGGGCAAGCACGCTCAAATCTAAGAAAAAATTCTTGGGAATTAAAACTGAACCAGGGATTCTAGAATGTGCAAACTCTTCAGCTTCGCGAACATCAATTAAGAGAAAATCTTCATTTTTCTCTTGTTTTATTCTTAATTCATCAGCTGATATTTCATTGGAGGAACCACAGAAAACTTCATAATCATCAAGCAGAGTCACCTGCGCAGGATCAATACTGCAAATAGCGCACCGTGGGTTCTTGCGGACCTCAACCTTGGAATATTGAGCCTCAAGAGCGTCATAGATAATCATTTGACCAATTTGAACATCACCAATACCGATGATTGCTTTTATCGCTTCATTAACCTGCATTGAAGCCACTGTTGCGCACAAAACACCAAGCACGCCAGCTTCGGCGCAGTTTTGGACAGCGTTGGGTGGAGGCGGCGTTGGGTGCACACATCTATAGCAAGGGCCGTGTTCATTCCAGAAAATCGCAACTTGCCCATCAAAACGATTTACCGAACCCCACACATAAGGCTTACCGAGCAACACAGCGGCATCATTGATTAAGTATCGAGTTGCAAAATTATCTGTTGCATCAATAATGATGTCATAATCAGTAAAAATCTGAATTACATTCGATGTATCAAGTCGGACCGGATAGGTATGTACTTGAATATATGGATTAGTTTCTAGGAGTTTTACTTTTGCAACTTCGACTTTTAGTTTTCCAATATCTGATTGGCCGAAAAGGATTTGGCGATGCAGATTAGTTTCATCAACCGTGTCAAAATCAACAACACCCAAAACCCCAACGCCTGCAGCAGCAAGGTAGAGCAAACTAGGCGAGCCCAAGCCTCCGGCTCCGATGCACAAGACTCTCGCATTTTTTAAACTTTCCTGACCATGTTCAGAAAACTGCGGGATCACAACTTGGCGGCTATAACGGCGCTGTTCTTCCCCACTTAAAGCTGGGCCGGGTTGGACTAAGGGCGAAAGTTTCATAGTTCGCCAATTCTGCCGTACTCCTGCATGCGCTGCTACATCTATTAGCGAATAAGCCATACCTGCCTCTACGATTACGCCAATGAGCAACTTAGAAAGTTCAAATAAAGGGCGGTTGCCACGCGATGAGCGACGAGCAATTTTGCTCTCTGCCGCTTTAGAGGTTTTCACTGCCGCTGGTTATCACTCTGCTGCCATGGATGAAATTGCAGATCGTGCAAATGTCAGTAAACCTGTTTTGTATCAGCATTTTCCTTCAAAGCTCGAGCTCTATTTGGCAGTTCTAGATTTACATATTGATTCTCTGGTTTTCGAAATTCAAAAGGCAATTGCTTCGACCCCGGATAACGCTAATAGAGTGCATGCAACTGTTGATGCATACTTCGCCTTTATTGAAAAAGAGGGTGAAGCATTTAGATTACTTTTCGAAAGTGATATGAGTGTTGAACCATCAGTTCGCGAAAGACTCAATCGCATGACATATGACTGCGCAGCTGCGGCAAGTGCAGTGATTTCAATTGATACAGGTCTTCCAAAAGAGGCTTCAATGCTTTTAGGCGTGGGAATGATTGGATATGCCCAAGTGACTGCGCGTCATTGGTTAGATCGAGACAGCGCATTAACCCGTGAACAGGCCGTTGAGTTGGTTAACAACCTCATGTGGCGAGGTATTTCGGGATTCCCGCGCAATTAACTCCGATAGGATTAGCGATATGAGCACCATTGAACAATTAAATTCTGGCGCCATTTAGCGTGTCGAAAACTTTCGCAGAACTCCCACTTCGCCCCGAGACCATTGAGGCACTTCATGCTCATGGCTTTATTGCACCTTTTGCAATTCAAGAGATGGTTCTTCCCATCGCACTTAGTGATGGCGATGTCATCGGACAAGCAAAAACTGGAACTGGAAAAACTCTAGCCTTTGGTGTTCCAGTTATTGAAAGAGTCATTGCACCTAATGATGCCGAGTGGGATGCATTTGAACATAAGGGAATGCCGCAAGTATTGATCGTTGTTCCAACACGTGAACTCTGCACGCAAGTAACACGAGACATTGAAGAGCTAGCAAGTAATCGTGGTATCCGCACTTTAGCTGTCTACGGCGGGCGGGCATTCGAACCACAGATTGAAGCTTTGCAAGCTGGTATCGAAATCGTTGTTGGTACTCCGGGTCGATTGCTTGATCTATCCCGTCAAGGACAACTGCGTCTGAAGCAGGTCTCACGCCTTGTCTTAGATGAGGCCGATGAGATGCTTGATCTTGGTTTCTTACCAGATGTTGAAAAGATTCTGGCAAATACACCAAATCGTATGCAGACAATGCTTTTTTCAGCGACTATGCCAGGTGACATCATTGCCCTAGCGCGACGATTCATGAATCAACCAATACATATTCGTACCCAGGATTCAGAGGATGAAGGCGCAGTCGTAACTCGTATAAAGCAGCATGTATTGCGCGCACATGCAATGGATAAAATTGAAATGCTGGCTCGCATCCTTCAGGCCGATGGCCGTGGACCAACGATGGTTTTTTGCCGCACTAAGCGCACTTGCCAAAAAACCGCTGAAGATCTTATTGAACGCGGTTTTAAGGCTGCGCCAATTCATGGCGATTTAGGACAAAGCGCTCGCGAAAAAGCACTCAGTGATTTTAAAGCCGGTAAATCTGATGTCTTGGTAGCAACCGATGTTGCTGCCCGTGGAATCGATATAGATGGAATCACACACGTTATCAATTACCAATGCCCGGAAGATGAAAAGACTTATGTTCACCGCATTGGTCGTACCGCTCGTGCTGGTGCATATGGAATTGCAGTAACTTTTGTTGACTGGGATGAACTTGCTCGATGGAAAATGATTAATCAAACTCTTGATTTAGGTTTGGCAGAACCAGAAGAAACATACTCGTCATCGCCTCATCTTTATGAAGTCTTGGATATCCCAGCGGGATCAACAGGACGCATTACAAAGAGCAAACCAGTTGTTGAGAAAAAGATTGCCGAGAAAAAGATTGCCGAGAAGAAGGTCGAAGTTAAACCGCGCGTTGAACGTACCCGTACACGCACGAAGAAGTTTAAAGAGAGTTAATTAGCGACGAAAACGCGAATTGCATTGACAAGCATCTGAACTGCAATTGCGGCAAGCAACAAACCAGCGATGCGAGCAACTAAGGTCACGCCTGCTTCTCTAATTACTTTCATAATTGTTGTAGAAGCCATCAAAGCCGCAGCGATGGCCACGTGCACCGCAATTACCGCTCCTATGAGACCGAAGGCCATTGCTGGACCGTCAACTTGCTGAACGAAAATCATTGTTGCAACGATTGCGCCTGGGCCTGCAAGAAGTGGAGTACCCAAAGGAACGAGAGCTATGTTTGCATCAGCGTTTTCACCTCGACCGCTTCCCTTGCCACCAGTCAAAAGATCGAGTGAAATTAACAGAAGCAATAAAGCTCCTGCAGCCTGCATCGCAGCAATCGATACATTGAGATAACTCAGAATGAAGCGACCGAATAGAGCAAAAATTGAAATAACAAGCAAGGAAACACCCGCTGCCTTGACGGCAAGAACTCTTCGCTGCTTAGGAGATTTGTCGGCAACTAAAGCTAAGAAAATTGGAGTCGCACCAGGAGGATCCATAATTACAAATAAAGTAACAAATGATTGAACGGCAAAAGTTAAAGCGCTCACCTTCATGCCCGCACAACCCTTCGTTTTTCAGCTAATGACTCTAGTTTTTCCCATTCAGATGGGCTGGTCTGAAACTCTGCTAACGCGTTAAGTTTACCGCTTCCGTGATAGTCGCTGGAGCCCGTTACAACTAGGCCTAACTCACCTGCGATCCCTCGCAACATCGCTCTTTCGTCAGGATTTTGATCGCGATGGTCAACTTCTATGCCGTTGAGGCCTGCTGCAACTAATTCTTGGAAATCACTTGCTTGAAGAATCTGTCCACGGTGAGAAGCGAATGGGTGGGCAATGACTGCTACTCCTCCTGCGCGTCTAATCATTTGGATGGCATCGACTGGGGTTGGTGCGGCATGTGAAACATAAAATTCTGATTCATTGTTGAGCATTCCTTGAAAAGCTTCATCGCGCGATTTAATAATTCCTTTATTTACTAATGCATCAGCTAAGTGAGGTCGACCTAAAGTTGCACCGTCTGGTCGAGCGGCTTCAACATCATCCATTGAGATATCGATTCCTGCCGCCTTCATCTTCTCAATCATTTTACGCATGCGCGGAAGACGTCCATCTCGCGTTTCTTCAAGCATTACTTGCATTTCTTGGTGTCCACCATCAAAGAGAAGGCCCAACATGTGAACACTTATTCCATCCTGCGTCAAGCAAGAGATTTCACTGCCAAGGACTAGAGCTAAATCTGCGCGCAATGTCTGCGTTGCCTCTTCCCAACTTGAAGTTGTGTCATGGTCAGAAATTCCAAGGACTGTTAGGCCTTGTGCGATTGCCTTATTCACTAAATCGCGTGGAGAATCAGTGCCGTCACTCTTGTTGGTATGTGTATGCAAATCAATCATGGGGCAAGATCCACAGTTGTGCTTCTTGAGCGAGTAACAACCAATACACAACCAATCAAAATTAAAGCGATACCAGGCAAAATTCCAAGTGGTGGCCTCTGTCCTAACCACCAAATCGCAAGAAGTGAACTCACAGGAACTTCGAAAAATATAATAAGTGAAACAATTGCCGGCGATACGCGCTTGAGGGCTGCATTAAACATTGAGTGCCCCAAGATCTGCGCTCCAAAAACTAAACCAAGCAAAATCCACCATTCACGTGCAGTGAAATGAATTATAGGAAAACCCATCACTAAAGCCATCGGTAATGCCGTCATTGCGCAAATGAAGTAACAAACAGTTGTGTAAACAGTTGTCTCAAGAGTTCGCTGAGATTTAGAGCCAGCCATCATGTACAACGCGGCAAGCGCTGCTGAAACCAATGCAGCTAGATCCCCTAAAAATGAGCGGAGCGAAATATGCAAATCAATTCCTGAAATCAAGAGAACACCAGAGAAACAAACAATCATCCCAAGCCAGGCTTTAGATGGGATATGGCCCCCACTCAACTTTACAAAGATTGCTGCAAAAATCGGTTGTAACGCAACTAGAGCTGTACCAGAAGCAACACTTGTCCATCGCATGGCTAAGAAAAATCCGACGAAGTGAATCGCTAAAACAAAACCAGCAAGAACCGCCCATTTAATACCCTCACGATGGCGCGGATGCTTAAGTGCAAATGGCAGAGTTAATAACGAGCCACCAAGATTTCGCCAGAATATAAGAGTTGGGATTGGCATTGCACTCATCGCTATGAGTGGTCCAGATGTTCCGATGCCCAAAATTCCAACACCTAAACGGATCAAATCGGGCTTTGCTGGGATTGCAGTGTGACTATCGCGCGAATCGTTGTGAGATTTCAATTGCTCTCCGGAGAAATCCCCAAGCGCACACCCAATAGTGATTTACTTCTTTTAACTAATTTTTCGGCGATCTCTGAGATTGCTCTTGCTGATTCAGATTCAGGTGCAGCCTCAACAATTGGAACACCCTCATCTCCACCGGTTCGAAGCGCAGGATTAAAGGCAATCTTCCCCAATAATGGAACATCACTTCCGACAAGAGCGGACAATCTCTTCGAAGTTTCTTCGCCACCACCGTCGCCAAAAAGTGAGATCTTTTCACCACATGTTGGGCAACCAAATTCAGACATGTTTTCTACAACTCCAATGACACGTTGATGAATCTGATGTGCAATTCTTCCTGCGCGTTCAGCAACTTCTGCAGCTGCAATTTGTGGTGTAGTAACAACAACAATCTCAGAGTTAGGAATCAATTGACCAAGGGAGATTGCAAGATCACCAGTGCCAGGTGGTAGATCGATAAGCAATACATCTAAATCTCCCCAATGCGCATCAGAGAGAAGTTGTTCGAGAACTCGGTGCAGCAGGGGCCCGCGATAAGCCACGGGATCTGAACGTTCAGGCTTAAACATCTCCATTGAGACTACTTTTACGCCAAAAGCTTCAAGGGGAATAAAGAGTTGATCAATTGCTGTTGGGCGTTGACCCATTAACCCCATTAAACGCGGAATCGAATGGCCGTAGACATCGGCATCTAAAATTCCTACACGCAAACCCTTTTTTGCAAATGCGACAGCAAGATTTGCAGTCACTGATGATTTACCAACACCACCTTTACCCGAGGCGATTCCAATTACGCGAGTGAGCGATTCTGGTTGGGCAAATGGAATTGTCTTTTCACGACCTCCACGCACGACTTTCTTAACGTGATCACGTTGGTCCTGATTCATTGTTCCAAAAACTAAATTAACACTCTTAACGCCTTCAACATTAGTTATCGCCTGCGTAATATCTGTGCGCAGACGATCTTGCATCGGGCAGCCAGATATTGTTAACAGAACCTTGACTGATACTGCGCCATTGTCTTCGCTTAAATCTTCGACCATCCCAAGATCGGTAATTGATCTATGGAGTTCAGGGTCTTGAACTGTTGTAAGTGCATCAGCAAGCAAATCTATAAGACTCATATGAGATCTGGGTCAATCTTTGCAGCTGGGCGAGCAGGTTTTGCAGCTGGGGTCTCATCAAGAAGATCGCCTAACTGCTTTTTTACAAATGTCTTTGGATGAAGATCTGCAGGTTGCAAGTTTTCAAATCCTGGTCCAAGATTTTCACGGAGTTCAGCTGTTGCCGTTTGAGAGAGTGCCCGAATTTTCTTTACCCACTGAGCAGCTTCTGCCGCTGCTTTTGGCAAACGCTCTGGTCCTAACAAAATCATTCCTAATACGGCTAAACCTAAGATTTCTCCTGCGCCGATATCAAAGAACATAGGCCAAGCCTACCTGTAAACCTAGGGTTAATTCTTGCCAGCAATTAAGGTCAGAGAGACCGTAACTTCCTTATTATTGCGCAAATAATTAAGTGAGACCTTATCTCCAACATTTTTGGCTCGGACATCCACGATTAATTCCTCCGCAGTACTAATGCTCTTGCCCTCAAATTTGATAATAACGTCCCCGGCTTTCAACCCAGCTTTGGCTGCTGGCCCGCCAGTCAAAATCGCTGCACTCGAGTTCGCAACTTGTGCCCCAACCCCAGTGAAATTCATATCAAGAGACACGCCAAGAACTGGATATGTAGCTTTACCGGATTTAATTAATTGATCAGCGGTTTTGCGGGCTTGGTTAATAGGAATGGCAAAACCTAATCCAATTGAACCAGTTTGGGATATTGAACCAAGAGATGCGATTGCTGAGTTCACTCCGATAACTGCACCGGTTGCATCAACCAAAGGCCCGCCAGAGTTTCCTGGGTTAATAGCCGCATCTGTTTGTATCGCGTTTATAAACGAACTCCCAGTAGCAGATTCACCTGCAGTCACTGGTCGATCTTTTGCACTGATAATTCCAAGAGTTACTGTGCCAGAAAGTCCAAGAGGAGACCCAATTGCAATTACTGAATCGCCGACAGCTACCTTGTCGCTATCACCAAATTGCAAAGCTGGTAAATTCGTTGCTGAAATCTTGACGATTGCTAAATCATATGAAGAATCTCGTCCAACAATTGTTCCATCGTAAACATCTCCATTATTAAGCGTCACCCGTAACGTGCCATTTCCATCTGCTACATCTGCAATCACGTGGTTATTTGTTAAAATGTAACCATTGCTATCAAATACAAATCCCGAACCAGTACCTCCACCATTTGCTGATCGAGTATTAATTGAAACAACTGATGGCAAGACACGTTGTGCAATTCCGGCCACAGAGTCTGGTGCCCGCTCAATTGTGCTTGAAGAATTTACGATATTTGCACCAGTAAAAAGTGATCCACCGTTAGCAGTAACTCCTAGAAAGCCACCGACACAACTTGCTAATAGTGCTGTCACAACAATTTTGCTTCGCGAGCTCTTCGCTGGAATATTTGTTTCCCACCATGGGCGGACGGCTTCGACAGCTTTTTTTCTAGGAAAAATCATGTTCTTATCTTGCTACAACTTTGTTGCAACTAACAATCCATCTCCGGCTGGAATCAGCGTACTCACCCAATGTTCTGTGTCATTCTTAATGATTTTCCCAGCATCACGAAGCGCAACAGTCCTTGGATCTCTTTGAGCAGGGTCATTTACCTTTGACCCACCAAAGAAATTATCAATTACCAAGGCGCCGCCACTTCGTAAAATACGATGAGCTTCTCCAATGACGAAGGCCAGATCCTCTGGATTGTGACGCAGGACGACCAGGTCATATGCCTTATCAGTGAGTTTAGAAATAACATCCAGCACTGAGTTAGTAATTAATCGATATCGGCTGGGCGCGATATCAGCATCGGCAAAAGCCAGCTTTGCAATTTGAGTGTGCTCCATTTCGTCATCTATTGAAGTCAAAGTCCCACTTTTGATAATGCCGTCAAGGAGCCAAAGACTTCCAACTCCAGAACCAGTACCTACTTCTACTACTGATTGTGCGGAAAGTGTGAATGCAAGATGGCGAAGATAAGCACCAACGCCTGGAGTTACATCGATGGCTCCAACTTCTACACCTCTGGCTCGTGCTTGAGATTTAAAATGATCCTCAACAATAAAATTTTCAGCGTAACTGTGTGAATCGAATCTCATTTTAAGTTCATAATCCACTGAGTTAACAAACGAACTCCAAAACCAGTGCCACCTTTAGGGTTCTCTCCGGAATCGGTTTCACTGCGCGCTGTACCGGCAATATCTAAATGCACCCACTTACGGCTACCCGCAAAATGCTCTAGGAATAAAGCAGCAGTTACTGATCCAGCTGAATATTTAGCTTTCTTAGCTAGGTGATTAAAATCTGCAATGTCACTTACAAGCGCATCTTTATAGTCATCAACTAAAGGCATATGCCATACGCGATCGCCTGATTCGTTGCCAGCTTTTTCTAAATCGCGGGCTAGTTTGTCATCACGTGTATACATAGCTGCATATTGTTTGCCCAGGCCAAGAGTTGCTGCACCAGTTAACGTCGCGATATCAACTAAGTAATCGGGATCAAGATTCTTATCAGCATAAGCTAGCCCGTCTGCAAGTACGAGGCGTCCTTCGGCATCGGTATCTATAATTTCAACTGTTGTTCCACCATACTGGGTAATAACATCACTAGGGCGTTGAGCAGTGCCGGAAAAGGCGTTTTCGGCGCACATCATTAATGCAGTCACTCGCACATTGGGTTGAAGTTCTTCTAATGCGGTCAAAGTTGCAAGAATCGCTGCAGCTCCTGCCATATCGCTCTTCATTGGAATCATGTTGTCATAAGGACGCTTTAAATTTATTCCGCCTGTATCAAATGTGATTCCTTTTCCAACTAGGACCACATGAGGAAGCGCCCGGTGAACTCCCTTTTTATTGGCAGGTGCATATGAGACCTCAATAAATCTAGGGCCTGGTTTTGGAGATGAAAAACCGACTGCTCGAAGGCCACCAAACTCTTTTAACTCTTTTCCCGCTAAGACTTTTACCTTTAATCCCGTGCCTTTAGCGAATTCTTGAGCCTTAGTAGCCATCCACGCAGGAGTCTTAATATTAGAAGGCGTATGAACCAAATCACGAGCACGCGTAATCGCTTTCGCAGTAGAGAGAGCAGCATTTATTAACTCCTTGTCATTTGTTGCAACTAAAAATGTAGGAATCCCTGAAGGCTCGCCGCTCTTTAGATTCCAAAGATAAGCGCCAAGAGTCAAGGCGATGGCATGTTCTTTAACATCTTGATTTGTGATTGCACATGCACTAAAAACGATCGTACTTTTTCCTCTAACTTTTCGCGCAATAGATGTCGCAGCGATTCTCATAGAAGCGGTAGACCCATCTCCAACTCCAACTAAAAACAGGCGATCAGTTTCTGACCCTTGTGCGCTGACTGGAATCTCGAATAATTCGCCGGCTTTTCCAGTCGGTGCAAAAAATGAGAGCTCATCAACAAGTTCTACTTCGTAATTTTTTTCTATATCTTCGATTAATGAGGCAGGCGCAAAAAAAGAGTAAGTGGAATCCTTATTTTTCGAGAATCCCAAAGCGATTGAATTTGCTGTTATGGCAACGGCCAACTCTGCTTTTGCAGCTTTTAGAATCCAAGACATGCGATGAAGGTTATCGCCTCTAAGGAATTACTTCTTAACTAGTGCGACCGCGGCATGAAGAGCGGCGCTGAGATTGTTTGCTTCTTCTGAGTTGAGTTCGACTACGAGTCGTCCGCCACCCTCAAGAGGAATACGCATCACCAAAGAGCGAGCCTCCTTTGTGACCTCCATTGGACCATCGCCGGTTCGAGGTTTCATGGCTGCCATGTAGAGACTCCTTTGAAGATGGACGAGGAAGGTGCAAGAGGAGAAGTATCTCGCATTTAGCGCGTCAGAGTGAAATCGTGCTCACTTTAAAGGCCCAAAATCGCAGTTAATCGCGCCTTCCCGCTGGAAATAACTCCCTCTACTGAGCGCGCCGGCACATTGAGCATCGTTGCAATCTCAACTGAGGTCATCGACTTTAAATAATGCAGGGTCAAGATGATCCGCTCTTCTTCGGGCAACGATTCCAGCACTTGTGCCAGTGTCGTGGGATCGCTCATAGTCCTAAGGTTACTGGCATCCCTACCCCTAGTCCTTGAGGGTGCTTCTAGCGGAATGTTCGAGAAAATCGCGCCAATGAGATGCGAACACCGCCAAAGAGGGCGGGCCAGATGAGAAGAAAGATGGGTCGAGGGGCTATTACTACTTCAGACCAATCAAAGGCCGTTGTCTTTGCATCTATTTCGCGCAAATGAAATCGACCAGTACCTTTAATAATTCTGCCTGTGTGCACCACTTCGCATGTATGAGGTGGTTGCCACGAGGTAACAGACATTGTGTCAAGAATTCCTAATCTGCCCATGCCAGTAAATGCACTTATGTCTGTGCCAACACCTTCAGTGATTTGCGATGTCACCCATACTTTTGTTTGCAACATCCAATCGCCCTGTTTTTCCCAGTTGGCAAGTGAATCCCAAACTTTTTGAATTGGAGCTTTAATGATTATTGTGATTGAAATATTATTATTTGTCATTGTCTGCACGCTTTAAGAGCATCATCAACATTTGTTGTCCACGAAATTAATTCACGCATTCCAGGTTTAATAAAATTCTCATTTTCAAGATGCTCAACTAATTCATGCAATGGGTTGTAGATTCCGAATGGGTCCAAAATAATCACCGGCTTGTTATGAAACTTCAAATAACGCCCTACCCAGATTTCAAAAAACTCTTCTAATGTTCCAGCTCCACCAGGTAAAGTTATGAAAGCATCTGCGATATCTGTAATCATCGCTTTTCGTTCACCCATCGTTTCGACAACATGCAATTCGTCATTGTCGTGATCCGCAAATTCAATATCAACCAAAGCCTGTGGAATGACTCCGATAGTTCGACCACCACCACCTCGAGCACCACGTGAAACTGCACCCATCATTGAGATATGGCCTCCCCCGCTGACAAGTTCCCACGAGTGGGAAGCAACTGCCGTGCCAAGTTCAAAGGCAAGGTCAACATATTTCTGGTCGATCGTGGGTGATGACGAGCAAAATACTGCGATACGCATGCGGGTAAGGATAGGGGTTAGGCTTAGGACATGACGACTCTCGCATCTGGCCATGGCATTGCAACCGTTGCTGCTGGCAAAGTTCTCGATGTTTGGTACCCATCCCCAGCACTTGCCGCACTTTCACCTGTCATACCTAGTGAACTCAGCGCACTCGTCGGTTCCGATGAAATACGTGGAATATCACGCGAGATTATAAGTTTAGAAATCGATATTACAGTGGCACCAAAAAATACATCCGATGCTTATCTACGCCTGCACTTGTTGTCACATCGTTTGGTCAAACCTCACGGTGTAACTCTTGATGGGATTTTTGGCTTGCTTAATAATGTTGTTTGGACATCGGTTGGGCCTTGCGCTCTTGAAAGTTTTGAATCAACGCGTGCTCGACTTATGGCCAAATATGGTCATATCACCGTTTTTTCAGTAGATAAATTTCCAAGAATGGTTGATTACGTAATCCCAAGTGGAGTTCGCATCGCTGATGCAGACCGGGTTCGCCTTGGGGCGCACTTAGCTTCAGGGACCACCGTGATGCATGAAGGCTTTGTTAATTTCAATGCCGGAACGTTAGGAACATCAATGGTTGAAGGGCGTATTTCCGCTGGAGTCGTTGTTGGAAATGGCTCCGACATCGGCGGCGGCGCATCAATAATGGGAACCCTGAGTGGCGGAGGCAAGGAAATTATTTCCATCGGTGAAAATTCTTTGCTTGGAGCCAACTCAGGTTGTGGAATTTCACTTGGAGATAACTGCATCATTGAAGCAGGTACATATGTAACTGCAGCATCAAAAGTTCGCTTGCCTGATGGAGAAATTGTTAAGGCATCAGCGCTATCGGGCGGAAATAATTTATTATTTCGACGAAACTCCATAGATGGTGCACTCGAAGCAATTAATCGCACCGGAACTTGGGGCGGATTAAACTCAGTTTTGCACGCTAACTAAAGCAAACCAAGCTGAAGGAATCTTCGTTCGACTTCGAAAAGTTTCACCTCTTAAAACCGCTTGCACACCCGTACTTGAAGTCGCTTGTATCTGTGCAACTGTTCCGCTTTCATTCATCGACAAAATTTCCAGCGTCACAACATCAGGCAAGAGAAATGCTGCTGCAATAACATTTTGTGGGACTTCACGATCCCAAGCGACAAAACGGGGATTCAAAGTTAAATCTAGCGATCCAGGATCATCAACTATCTGTGTGTAAGCCTTTGCAGTTCCCCAGGCGTTTTCTGAAAGTTCAGTTTTGCCGCCAGAGGAGGAGAAGAAATATGCCGTGATGGGAACTCCTCCCTGCGTAATTGTTAAGCCAGCAGTACGGGTAACTGTCGCTTTCCAAATCGCCCCGTATTTTTTTTCTAACTCTTTTGCATATCCTAAAAATGTTTGATCTGAGATTTCACCATTTAAATCACAGTCACACGAACTGCGATAGCTTCCAGCTTTGCTCAAGGCGTACGTGCGTGAAGCAATCGCTTGAGCTTCGATCGCAGCTGTTGGCCAATACGAAGGCATTTCACTGACGCCCCATAAATATTCATCGCTAAGTCGGACCGAGTTGGTGAGTTCAATTCGATAACCCACCGAACTCTTAACTGCTTTTATTTGCATCTGCCCATAACGATACTTTTGGGTACCACCAGAATGAGTAACTGCAACAACGGTGTCAGGGCCTTCCAAGTAACGAGTGCCAGCCCAACGAATAGTGAAAACTTTGCTTCGTGGAAGAACTTGAGTTAATTTTCCAACAGTAATTTTTGGGCTAACCGTAGAACCAACAATTGAAAAACTCAGTGAATCTGCCGATGCCAACGCAACTTGATTGCTTTGGTCTGCAATATCACCTTGATAAACCTGAAGGGCGCTTGCCTTTGTTGCACTTGCAATCTTGAGTGATGGAAGTAAGTGCCCGATGTTGACTCTGAGAATCTTAGAATCATCTTTTTGTTCAATAACTACATCTTTATAAAAGTACTGCAAAATTTCAGAAGAACTCTTGCCCAAAAGAGCCATTGAGCGAGCACCCATTTGGCTTAAGCCAACTCCATGACCATAGCCAGATCCGTGGAATGAAAAACTTTGTGGCACATCTTCGGCATATGCAGGTGCGATAAACAATGAAACCAAAAGAAGTGAAGCAGGAAAAGCTCTAGACATCCTCATCTATGGCAGCGCTCTTTCCGACCTGCAAAAATTCGCGATATGCATTTATTACTGTATTAGGTTCACCGCGCATTACTAGCTTACCTTTGTGAATCCAAGCAATGTCATTGCAAACATCCAGAAGAGTTGCCATCGCATGACTAACCAAAATCAACGCGCGGTCATTACTGCGTAGTTCCTTAATTCGATTTAAGGATTTTTCTTTAAACTTTGCATCTCCCGTACTTAACGCTTCATCCACAATCAAAATATCTGGCCGAACTGTGGCTGCCACGGAAAACGCTAACCGCGCATACATTCCTGACGAATAAGTGCGCATTGGTGCATCTATCGCTTCACCGAGCTCAGAAAAATCAGCGATTTCTTCGAAGTGAGCGTCGATTTCTTCGCGCGACATACCTGCAGCTAAACCGCCGAGATAAACATTGTCACGCCCAGACATTGATGGATTAAAACCCACACCTAACGCCAACAAAGTGCTCACGCTTCCATAAACCTCTACTCGACCTTGCGTAGGTGGAACGATTCCTGCCATTACTCGCATGAGCGAAGATTTTCCCGCTCCGTTGGTACCAATAATTCCTAGTACGTGACCATATTCAACGTCGAGATTTACGTGATCCAGAGCATGGATAGTTCGAGTTTGTTTTCCGCCGCGACCAAAAGCCTTGAGTCGAGCTTTTAGTGTTGGGCGGCGATCAATTGCAGTTGTGTAGATAAGACCTAAATCGCGAACTGAAACCGCAATTTCATTTGTCTTATGTGGATTAGAGACGGACGGCAAATTCACGCTCCCTTGATAAGAAGAAGTATGTACCGATAAAAAAGATCCCGATTGCCCAACCAAATGCAATCAGCAGGTGCGAAAGATGAGGAGTTTGGCCATGAACCAATGCACGAGACCAACTATCAAGAATTGGAAACAATGGATTAAATAGTTCGAGTGTCTTTAATTTTGGCTTCAAATCACTAGCCTCATAAAGAATAGGTGAGAGATAAAGAAGTGTGCGTGTCATGTATGGCAGAAAATTTGCAATATCTCTGAAATAAACATTGATGCAAGAAATCGTAATTGCAAGACCCAAAGACAATAACATGGCAATGAACAGAACTGGAATTGCCCATAACATCTGCCAATCAAAGGGCAGACCCACGACCGTACGAATTACTAGAAACACTGCCAAAGTAGGCAAGAATTTAATAATTGCAATCACCACTGCAGATATCGGCAACATAATTCGTGGAAAAGCAGTATTTAAAATCAAGCGCTGTCCCGCAGTAATTGACTTAACTCCACCGGTAAGTGAGTTAGCAATTAAATAGAAAAGAAATAACGTTGCCGTCAGGTGCGCGTATCGAGTGCTATCGGAAGATCCACGAATGATGACAATCAAAAGGAAATAGACAGCTGATAATAAAAGCGGGTTAAGGATTAACCACAACTGTCCAAAAGCCGAGTCGAAGTGCTGTTCGCGCAGTTCAGATCGTGAATATTCGGCGATGAATGTGCGGCGCGACCATAGAGATTTCCAGTACTTGCGAAGTGGGGGCAGGCCGGCACGAAATGGCTCATAAACCTGCAGCGGTGTGCTCACGGTCGTAAGGCTACCTTAGGGGCCAATGACTTTGGTGATGTTAGAAAGCCCATACCCCATGTCATATGCATAGTGAGCAAAATCAGTGGCAAAGAAACAAACTCAGCCAGAGTTTTTCCAATTCTTGCCGAAGCTATAAGAATAAATAATGCATAAGTCAATGCGGGGATGAAAAATAGCGGAGTGATGATTGCGCCTAAAAGGATTGATGCAACAACTCCAATTACTGTAAATGGTGGGGCAAGGTATCGGTAATTAATTGTTCCTTCATGTCTACGCGAAACTACTCGACGCCAACGCCCGTATTCAAAATACTGTTTCGCTAGCGCCTTGATTGATCCTCTTGGCCGATATGTCACCACTAAACGGGGGTCAAAATAAATTACACCACCGGCCGCGCGTAATCGAAAATTCAGTTCCCAATCTTGAGCACGTGTGAATCTCTCATCAAATCCGCCAACATCCAACAATGCTTGTTTTCTAAATGCACCTAAATAAACCGTATCGACTGAACCCGAACCCCCACCAGTGTGAAATCGCGATGCGCCGACACCTAATGGACTACGCATTGCCCGTGCTACTGAGTTTTCAAAGACACTTTGTCCTTCGGCTGCCATAATGCCGCCAACATTTACTGCACCAGTTTCCTTTAAAATTTCATATGCAAGTGAAAGATAGTTTTTTGGAATCTTGGAATGGCCATCAACGCGCACAATTATTGAATATCGAGTTGCTGAAACGGCAAGATTTAAACCCGCTGCTGTACGACCGGTTGGATTTGCAACGACTACAACACGTGCATCTTTTTGCGCTAACTCCCGAGCAATCTTCTCGGTACCATCGTGGGATGGTCCAACTGCCAGAATAATTTCTATTTGCCCATCAAAATTCTGATCAAGAATCGCATTCACAGCCTCTTCTAAATATTTAGCTTCATTGAGAACTGGGAGGATGACAGAGATTTCAGGCTCCGGTGAGCCATATAACTCATTTGCTGATGTCGTCATAACCCCTACACCGTATCGTCCAAGTAGTCTTACCCGGTGAAAGCGACGCGACCTAAACGGATTATTACCTCACTTTCCCTGGCTGTCGTCGTCATCTCTGCATTTGCATGGTTGGGATTAGGACAGGTAAGTGGGGCTATTAATCGTGTTGACGTATTTGGCTCTCTCACAAAGCGTCCGGATAAACCAACTTCAGCACTCAACTATCTACTTGTCGGATCGGATACGAGAGTTGGCCTGACAAAAGAGCAGTCAAAGCTTTTGCGAGTGGGCACAACAAAATCTGCCGCAGGTGCACGTTCGGACACAATGCTCCTTGTTCACATCAGTAAAGCACGCGATAAGGCAACGATCATTTCAATTCCTCGGGATTCATTGGTAACAATTCCCGAACATGAATCATCTTTGTACAAAGGCAAAATCGTTCCCGCAGCTCAAGGAAAGATTAATGCAGCCTTCGCTTGGGGCGGAGCTCCCCTTTTAATCCAAACTATTGAGCAGGAAACAAATGTAAAGATCGATCATTATGTTGAAATCGGATTTGCTGGTTTTGCTGGGATGGTTGATTCTCTTGGAGGAATACAGGTCTGTGCGAAGAAAGACATTAACGATCCTAAGAGTCACCTCGTTATGAGTGCTGGAATTCATACACTCGATGGAGTCGAGGCGTTGAAATATGTACGTACTCGCGATTTTGATGGCATGGGAGATCTTGGACGAATGCAGCGCCAGCAGCAGTTCATGAGCGCCGTACTTCGCAAAGTTACAAGCACAGGTGTATTGCTCAATCCAATTAAACTCGTTAATTTCTTTAATGCTGCAATCGCAACAGTTCGGACTGACTCTGAACTCAACCGCAATGACCTCATTGTTTTAGCCAAACAGTTAAAAAACCTTTCCCCTAGCAAAGTTCGTACTCTGACGATTCCATTAGGCAATGCCAATGCGCGCGTGCCTGGTCTTGGATCAGTCGTGACCTGGGATTCAGTGCTTGCCCCAGATCTTTTCAATAGATTGCGCGAAGATCTTCCGCTCGTTGATGAAGTCACCCCAACTCCGTCGGCTTCCTCCAGCGCATCTGCATCCCCAACTGTGATTGATAAATTTAAGACTCGTACCGCCGATGAAAACCCATGCGGAGCACTGAAGTAAACTCACGCCCATGGATTTGAAACTCTCAGTTATCGGTTGTGGCTATTTAGGTGCAACGCATGCAGCATGTATGTCATCCCTCGGTTTTACCGTCGTTGGCGTAGATACCGACCCGAATAAAGTAGCGATGCTGCAAAGAGGCGAACTACCTTTCTACGAACCCGGCCTTGATACTTTGCTAGCAGCCGAAATGAAGACAGGGAGACTTTCATTCACAACTGATTTTTCCGCTGTCAAAGATGCCGACGTTCACTTTGTTTGTGTTGGAACACCGCAAAGTAAAGATGGACTCGCAGCTGACTTAACATATGTGCGCGCTGCTGTTGCTGAAATTGCACCTTACTTAAAAGATGGATCTTTAGTTGTTGGCAAGTCAACCGTTCCAGTTGGAACTGCTCAATCACTTCGTGACGAACTTGCAAGAACTGCGCCGCAAGCCGATCTTGCTTGGAACCCAGAATTTTTGCGCGAAGGTTTTGCCGTTGAAGATACTTTGACGCCCAACCGATTGGTAGTTGGCGTTACCAATGATCGTGCCGAAGAGATTCTTAAGCAAGTTTATGAACCTGTAATTGCACTTGGAACTCCGTGGATTAGAGCAGATTTACCGACAGCAGAGTTAGTTAAAGTAGCGGCAAATTCATTTCTTGCAACCAAGATTTCATTTATTAATGCCATGGCTGAAGTTTGCGAGGCTGCTGGTGGCGATGTAACTGTACTTGCACAGGCAATTGGATATGACCCACGAATCGGAAATAAATTCTTGCAAGCAGGAATTGGTTTCGGCGGTGGCTGCTTACCTAAAGATATTCGTGCATTTATGGCCCGTGCTGAAGAGCTTGGCGCTAAACAAGCCCTTGAATTCTTACGAGAGATTGATGCAATCAACTTGCGAGCCCGCCAACGCGTTATAGACGTTGTCCGCAGCGAACTTTCAGAAGATCTCACTCAATATAAAATTGCAGTCCTCGGAGCAACTTTTAAACCCGATAGTGATGATGTTCGCGATTCCCCAGCCTTAGATATCGCCGCCCAGCTGCAAGCCGCGGGAGCGACAGTTGTTGTTCATGATCCAAAGGGTATTGAGCCTGCCCGCAAGCGATTCCCGAATCTTCATTATGCCGAAATAGTCACCGATGCCGTTAAAGATGCTGACTTAATTCTCCACTTAACAGAGTGGAAGGAGTATCGAGCAATTGATCCAACAATGATTACTCCATTAGTTAAGAATAAGATTATTATCGACGGTCGCAATATGCTCAATCGTGATTTATGGCGAGCTGCAGGATGGAAATTCCATGCGTTAGGCCGTAGCAATTAACGAGCAGGAAATAATCGACGCGGTCCTAGAGTTGAAAACTTGGGCTGTTGTTGGTCTTGGAAACAACCCTGAACGCGCTGCTTTTGGAGTTGCCAAACTGTTACAGGAAAAGGGTCATCGAATTGTCCCTGTTTACCCAAGAGCTGAAATAGTTCATGGCGAAATAGGTTATAAAACCTTGGCTGAAATCCCACATAGTATTGATGTTGTTGATTGTTTTGTAAATTCAAAATTAGTTGGAAAAGTTGTAGATGATGCGATTGCAATTGGAGCTAAAGCAGTTTGGTTGCAGCTTGATGTCATTGATGAACAAGCAATTGAGCGCGCACAAGCCGCTGGATTATTAACCGTGATGAATCGATGTCCAGCTATTGAATATAGGAAGAAAAACTAGAAGCCAGTTTTATGTGTTCGGCGCGCATTGAGATTAGCGCCTTTAGCTTTGGCTTCAGCGTTTATTTCTTTCAAAGCATCTGCCACTTTAGAGCTAATTACCGAATCAGATACTCCCAAGATACGTGCAGCGAGAAGCGCTGCATTCTTAGCGTTCCCAACTCCTACTGTTGCAACTGGAACTCCTGCAGGCATCTGCACGATTGAAAGCAATGAATCCATTCCGTCAAGATTTTTAAGAGCGACAGGTACGCCAATTACCGGAAGTGTTGTTAACGATGCCACCATTCCTGGAAGATGAGCTGCTCCCCCTGCTCCGGCGATAATTACTTTAAAGCCTTTGCCTTTAGCGCTCTGAGCAAACTCCACCATTTCAACGGGCATTCGGTGGGCGGAAACAACATCTGCTTCATAAGAAATTCCTAATTGATCTAAAACTTTGGCCGCTTCTTCCATTACTGGCCAATCAGAATCTGATCCCATGATGATTGCTACATCACTCATCAATTTCTCCGCTCAGGTAATCAAGTGCGTGTTGAACCTCTTGGGTCAATTCTACGAGGTTGTTGCCCAATAAATTAACATGCCCAATCTTGCGACCTGAGCGTGCTTCTTTCATGTAGTAATGAAATTTAAGGGTAGGCGTTCGTGCCATCAGATGAAGATACGGGCGATACATATCTGTCTTATCACCGCCCAAGATATTTCCCATGACAGCCATTGGCGCAGTCATTGAGGGACTGCCTAATGGTAAATCTAGAACAGCACGTAAATGCTGCTCGAATTGACTAGTGAGCGAGCCTTCGATTGTCCAGTGACCAGAGTTGTGCGGACGCATTGCTAACTCATTGATAAACAGCTCTTCACCTTTTACAAAAATTTCGACAGCCATGACTCCGATTACGCCGATTTCTTGCGCAACATCAAGTGCAAGTTTTTGTGCTTTTTGACTCAGTTCATCAGAAAGTAAAGGAGCAGGAGAAATCGTCATCGTGCAGATTCCATCACGTTGAATTGTTTGTGTTGGTGCCCAAGAAGTCGCTTGACCATGTGGCGAGCGAGCCACCATAACCGCAATCTCGTAATCAAAGTCAATTAATTCTTCGACTAATATCTTTCCGGTCTCTCTCATCACTGCCGATAATTCAGCTTCACTATTTACTTTCCAGACTCCGCGGCCGTCGTAACCACCTGAAATCGCTTTTGCGATAACGGGATACGTTGATATTTGCGCGGCATCTGTAACAACCCAACTTTGCGGGCTAGGAAAACTCTTGAGCCGTTCACGCATTGCGGCTTTATCCTGCGAGTAAAGAAAACTCGCAGAACTAGGGCGAACTACCACCCCATCTGCTTCAAGGGCTTTAATTATGCTTAAAGGTATCAACTCATGCTCAAAAGTTACGACATCACATTTACTCGCAAATGCACGAACAGTTTCTAGATCTCGATAATCACCGACAATGTGGTGAGTGATTTGTGCAGCGCTGTCACTTGCATCATTTGCAAGCAACAAAAGGTTAATTCCAAGTGCAGTAGCAGGCGCAATAGTCATCCGGGCTAACTGCCCAGCGCCAATTACACCTACAGTCGGAAAATTCTTACTCACGGGCTTATCGTAGATGAACTACGTCGCCGGCTTGAACATAGGTCCCAGAGTCTAAAATTAACTCGCCTCGCGGCGAGATTCCAATTGCAACACCCTTTTCGATTAGATCATTCGGGTAATGAATCTGCACTTTGGTGCCCAAGGTCGAGCTTAAGGATTTATAAAGTTCGATTATTGAATCATCGCCCTGGTCCCAAGAAACAAAATTTGATTCGAATTGAGATAACACCTGCGCTAAAAGATGATTTCTATCGATTTCAGTTGCACCTTCTAGCGCCAAAGAAGTCGCAGTCGGGACAGGCAATTCTTCGGCATTCATGCCAACATTAATTCCAATTCCGACAACTACGCCATCGCTAGTTATTTCGGCGATTAGCCCGGAAACTTTCTTTTCCTTTATTAAAATATCATTAGGCCACTTAACGCTTGCGCCATACTTATTAAGAGTTTGAGCTACCGATGCGCCTGCAATTAAGGCAATCCATCCCCAATCTTCTTTCTTTCTTTGTGGTGATAAATAAAATGAAAACAGGAGCGCGGAATTCTTTGGCGCTTCAAATGTTCGTGACATCCTTCCGCGTCCGGCTCTTTGGAAATTTGCAGTGATCACGTCACCAGGTTTTACTTTTCCAGCATTTGCTCGCGTCACAAGAAGGCTTTGGGTCGATGCGGTGACATCAACCACGCTTACTCGCCAGTAATGCGAGACCAATGTGTTGATCAGCCCTTTATCCAGTGCCGCTCTTAGCATTTGCTTGCCCATGACATGTACCGTAGGGGCATGAGCCGTGATCTGCATACAACTGCCGGAAAAATTGAAGATCTACGTGCGCGCATTGAGGAAGCGGTACACGCTGGCTCGGCACGCGCCGTTGAAAAACAACATGCCAAGGGTAAGAACACTGCCCGCGAACGTATTGCCATGCTTGTTGACCCCGATTCATTTACCGAAATTGACGAGTTTGCACGCCACCGGTCAACACAGTTTGGAATGGAAAATAACAGACCGTACGGTGATGGTGTTGTCATCGGCACAGCGACCGTTGATGGGCGTCCAATTGCTTTGTATTCACAAGATTTCACAATCATGGGTGGTTCACTTGGCGAAGTGCATGCTGAAAAAATCGTAAAAATAGCAGAGTTTGCATTAAAGAGTGGGATTCCACTTATTGGAATAAATGACTCAGGCGGTGCGCGTATCCAAGAAGGTGTTGCTTCCCTTGCTGGCTATGGAAAGATTTTCAGACTCAACACTCGATCATCAGGTGTAATTCCACAGATTTCTTTAATCCTTGGACCATGCGCAGGTGGATCGGCATATTCACCAGCACTGACTGATTTCACGGTGATGGTTAATGAAACTTCACATATGTTTATTACTGGACCAGATGTAATTAAAACTGTGACTGGCGAAGAAGTTGGTATGGAAGAGTTAGGTGGGGCGCGTACTCACAATACTCGAACTGGTAATTCACATTACTTAGCTGAAAATGAAGCTGATGCGATTGATTATGTAAAGGCGCTTCTTTCTTATCTACCTTCAAATAATATGGATGGCGTTCCACATCTACCTCCCACTGAAGTTCTTGAGAAAAAAGCATCGGACATTGCTCTCGATACTTTGATTCCAGATTCTCCAAATCAGCCTTATGACATGAAAGTGCTGATCCAAGCACTTGTTGATGAAGGTGAATTTCTAGAAGTTCATGCCTTGTATGCGCCAAATATCGTTGTTGGCTTTGCCAGAATCGAAGGCGAAACCATTGGAATAATTGCAAACCAACCAAATCAACTTGCAGGCACACTTGACATTAATTCAAGTGAAAAGGCTGCACGGTTCTTGCGTTTTTGCGATGCATTCAATATTCCTATTCTTACTCTTGTCGATGTTCCGGGGTTCTTACCGGGCACAGAGCAGGAGTGGGATGGAATTATTCGTCGCGGAGCCAAACTGCTTTATGCATATGCCGAAGCATCTGTACCTCTTGTAACTCTTATTACCCGTAAAGCCTATGGTGGCGCATTTATTGTGATGGGATCCAAATATCTTGGTAGTGATATCAACTTTGCCTGGCCAAGCGCTGAAATCGCCGTCATGGGAGCTCAAGGTGCGGTCAATATCTTGTATCGCAAGGAGATCGCTGGCGCAGAGGATCCCGTGGCTACGCGTGCTCAATTAATCGATGACTACAACGAATCATTGGCTAATCCATATCTTGCAGCTGAGCGAGGAACAATCGATACAGTCATCGAGCCAAATCAATCCCGTGCTTACATCACAAAAGCCTTTAGAACTTTGCGAACTAAGCGTGACACTTTGCCCGCCCGCAAACATGGAAATATTCCGTTGTAATGGAGTTTTCAATTACAAAGGGTGAACCAACACCGGAAGAACTTGTAGCCATTCATGTGGTTATGTCTCAACATAAACGTGAAGAGTTGAAGCCAGTCATCCGCAGAAGTGTTTACGGATTGCCTCAACTGCGAACCGCATTGCCGCACCAAATTACTTTCGGCGCACGAAAGAATGCATAAAACATGCCACGTATTGTTCTAGCCTCTGCATCCACGTCCAGGCGACGTTTACTCGAGTCTGCTGGTCTAAAACCTGCAATCATGATCAGCCATGTTGATGAAGAAACGGAATTCTTCAACGCGATGTCACCTGCAGATATGGTGATTGCTCTAGCCATTACTAAGGCTCATACAATCCGTGAACAAATCGATTTTCCTGCGATCATTATCGGCTGCGATTCAACCTTTGAGTTTGAAGGTTTATCGTTAGGTAAGCCAGCTACGCCCGAGATTGCTATTGAACGTGCATCACGCGTTCGTGGTAATTCAGGATTACTACACACTGGCCATTGCATTATCGATACAGTGAAGAATAAAGAGATTTCTAGCATCGTGACTACAAAGGTTACTTTTGACGATATGTCTGATGCTGAAATCGCTGATTACGTTGCAAGTGGTGAACCGCTTCATGTGGCAGGTGGCTTCACTCTCGATGGTTTTAGTTCACCATTTATCCCTTTAATCGAAGGTGACTACACAAATGTGGTCGGAATTTCGATGCCTTTTTTGAGAAAAGCCTTTGAACAACTTGGATATTCATGGCCAGAGGTTAAGGTGATGCAATGAAACGCGTATTGATTGCCAACCGTGGCGAAATCGCCGTTCGAGTAATTCGTGCCTGCAAAGATCACGGCCTACAAAGCGTTGCCGTGTATTCAGATGAAGACCGTACGGCTATACATGCTCAGATGGCTGATGCTGCTTATTCACTTGCTGGCGCTACGGCAACACAAACATATTTGAATATTGAAAAACTTATAGCAATCGCTAAAGAATCTGGAGCCGATGCGGTTCACCCTGGTTATGGATTCTTATCTGAAAATGCTAACTTCGCACAAGCCGTTGTAGATGCAGGACTAATTTGGATAGGTCCCCCTCCAGCGGCTATTCGCGCACTTGGTGACAAGGTTTCTGCCAGAAAGATTGCAGCAAAGGCTGGCGCACCATTGGTAGCCGGAACTAAAGATCCTGTTGAAGGCCACGAGGAAGTCACTGCATTTGCTAAAGAACATGGCTTACCAGTTGCTATTAAAGCCGCTCATGGTGGTGGCGGACGCGGATTAAAAGTTGCACGCACTATGGAGGAGATTCCAGAGTTATTTGCATCGGCTGTTCGTGAAGCTATCAGCGGCTTTGGACGTGGTGAATGTTTTGTAGAGCGCTATCTTGATAAACCTAGACATGTTGAAACTCAAGTCTTGGTTGATATGCACGGTCATGCAGTTGTTGTTAGTACTCGTGATTGTTCGTTGCAGCGCCGGCATCAAAAACTTGTAGAAGAAGCGCCAGCTCCGTTCTTAACTGATGCGCAAAATCAAGAGCTGTATCGCTCGAGTAAAGCCATCATGAAAGAGGCTGGCTACGTAGGCGCTGGAACTTGCGAGTTCTTGGTTGGTCTTGATGGAACTATTTCATTCTTAGAAGTTAATACTCGTTTACAAGTTGAGCATCCTGTCAGCGAAGAGATAACGGGAATTGATTTAGTACGAGAACAGTTCCGCATTGCAATGGGTGAATCACTTGGTTTTGACGATCCAATCGTCCGTGGGCATTCAATCGAGTTTCGAATTAACGGCGAAGATCCAGGACGCTCATTTTTGCCAGCCCCCGGTCGAATCACGAAGTGGGTACTGCCAACAGGTCCAGGTGTACGTGTTGATGCTGGCTTTAAAAATGGCGACACCATAGGTGGAAACTTTGACTCATTGCTAGCAAAATTAATTGTTACTGGGGCAACACGTGAACAAGCAATCGAACGTGCTCGACGGGCTCTTGAGGAGTTTTCCATTGAAGGGTTAGCTACAGCGTTACCATTTCATCGCGCAATTCTTCAAGACCACGCATTTACACAGGAATTTAAGGTTTATACAAGCTACATAGAAAATGAATTTGCCAACGAAATTCCTGCATATTCAACGGCTGCCGAACCACTTGAAACTCATATGGCTCCTGAATATCTTGTTACTGAAGTAAATGGTAAACGCTTTGAAATATTAGTTCACGCACCTAAGGCGATCGTGAAGCGCCATCGTGCGAAGCAATCTATGGCTGGCGGTGCAAGTGGTGCAGCCTTATCAAGTCCTATGCAAGGGACAGTTGTAAAAATTGCAGTTAATGAAGGTGATCTTGTAGAAGTTGGTGACCTTGTCATTGTTCTAGAGGCGATGAAGATGGAGCAGCCACTAATGGCGCACAAAGCTGGCGTAATTGCCAACCTCAATGCGGTGATTGGTAACACAGTTTCCAGTGGAACTGCACTCTGTGACATTATTGATGCATGACAAACAGTGAACTCCTTTATTCAGATCCGCTAGCAGCTGCCTCAACTGCAGCTAAAGAAATCTGCGAACGAACTGGTGTTGCATCCCATGATGTCGCCCTCGTTATGGGATCTGGTTGGGTAAGTGCCGTTGATGCCCTAGGAGTTCCAGCTTATGAGTGCAATGCCGAAGATATAACTGGTTTTCTACCGCCAACAGTTGAAGGACACTCAGGAAAAGTTCGGTCTTATGAAATCGAATCTGACGGCAAGAAACTGCGAGCACTTGTTTTCCTAGGCCGTACACATTTGTATGAAGGTAAAGGGATAGAACCAGTAGTTCACAGTGTGCGTGCGGCGGTAAAATCAGGGTGCAAAGTAATCATTTTAACTAATGCTTGCGGTGGCATTAATACAAGTTACACGGTTGGTCAACCAGTACTAATTCGCGATCACATCTCACTTACGGCAGTGTCGCCTTTGTCTGGCGCAACTTTTGTTGATTTAACTGATTTATATAGTAAGCGAATCCGTGAAATTGTTAAGCAAGAAGATTCTTCTTTGCAAGAAGGAGTCTATGTTCATTGGCGCGGCCCCACCTATGAAACTCCTGCAGAAATTTTGATGATGCGCACAATGGGTGCAGATTTAGTAGGAATGTCTACAGTTCCAGAAGCCATAGCTGCACATGCACTTGGCGCAGAAGTCCTTGGAATTTCATTGGTCACAAATGCAGCAGCCGGTGTAACAGGTGAAAAACTTAACCATGAAGAGGTTATTGCCGCTGGTAAGGCCGCCGCTGATCGAATGGGTGCCCTTCTCAAAGGGGTAATTCCGAAGTTATTCTAAGAACATGGATCTTGCCCAAGAAGTACAAGCATGGATCGCCGATGATCCAGATGAGAAGACCTCTGCCCAGCTTCAAGCCTGGCTCGATTCTAATAATGAATTAGAGCTACGTGCCTCTTTTTCTGGCTTCTTGCAGTTTGGGACTGCTGGATTACGTGGACCAATTCGTCCAGGGCCTTCTGGAATGAACCGAGCAGTCGTGGGTCGTGCAGCTGCTGGTATTGCCGCCTACATGAAGGAGCGTAATTTAACCAGCGTCGTTATTGGAAGAGATGCACGTTACGGATCCGAGGATTTTACTTTTGAGACTGCAGAAATAATGAGCGGTGCCGGCATGAAAGTCTTTATTCTCCCCCGCCCACTTCCGACTCCAGTCTTAGCATTTGCCACAAATGAATTGAAATGTGATGTAGGAATTATGGTTACTGCTAGCCACAATCCGCCACAAGATAACGGTTACAAAGTTTATTTGGGTGGCACCGTTGATGGAATTCACTATCGTGGCTCTCAAATTGTTTCACCTACCGATGAATCTATTGCTGCCAAGATAGATGCTATTACCTCAATTAAATCTCAACCTCGCGGAAAAGAATGGACTGTTCTGGGAGAAGAAGTAATCCATAAATATGTCGGGATCACTGCAGGACTTGCACCGCGCCCGGGTAGTTTAAAGATTGTTTATACGGCAATGCATGGCGTTGGTACCGAAACATTGCAACAGGTATTTCACAAGGCAGGTTTTCCTCAACCAATTTTGGTCGATGCTCAGGCAAAGCCAGATCCTGATTTTCCGACGGTAGCTTTTCCTAATCCAGAAGAGCCTGGGGCGATCGACTTAGCATTAGAAACTGCACGAACTTTTGATGCAGATTTAGTGATTGCAAATGATCCTGATGCAGACCGATGCGCCGCAGCCATCAAGGACCCCATAACAGGTTGGCGGATGCTGCGTGGTGATGAATTAGGTGTTGTCTTGGGCGAATCAATAGCCCGAGTAACAAGCAGTGGAATTCTTGCAAACTCGATAGTTTCTTCTTCAATTTTGAGCAAGATTGCCACACATTACAAACTTGAATTCAAAGAAACGTTAACTGGTTTTAAATGGCTGGCCAAAATTGATGGTTTAACTTTTGGTTATGAAGAAGCGTTGGGATATGCCGTAGATGCAATAACAGTTAATGATAAGGATGGAATTTCCGCTGCTATTAAACTGGCACAGATTGCTACTGATTTAGCCAGGGAAAATAAAACGATTTTAGATTTGCTCGACGAAGTTTGGGAACGGCATGGATTTCATGCCACTGAACAGATATCAATTCGCTTAACAGATCTTTCTCAGGTGGGTGTAATTATGGGTCGATTGCGCAATAACTCGCCCCAAGAGATTGCTGGTCGAGCAGTAACTTCAATAGATGATTTATCGAAACCTTCTGATGGTTTACCTCCAACCGATGGATTACGTATCTGGCTTGATGGTGGAATACGAATCATCATTCGACCAAGTGGCACCGAAGCAAAGATGAAGTGTTACATTGAGGCAATTGCTAAGGATTCAATCACTGCGCAAGTGGTATTAGATCAGTTACGTGCCCCATTAAAGGAATTGCTATCGTGAGTTTTTATGGATTAGTCGATGGAACTGAAGCCTCTCTAAGAAATTATCTCGGTTCCCTCTCTGGAGTTGATCAAGTTGGAGCCGATGCTCGTGCAGCGATGCTTGCCACACGAAGCATTAAGGCCGCATCTAAACGTTGGGCAATTGATACAGCTATCTCAATGGTGGATTTAACAACGCTCGAAGGCGCGGATACTCCAGGCAAAGTAAAAGCTTTGTGCACAAAAGCTGTCCGTCCCGATCCGACGAATTCCTCTGTTCCAAGTGTCGGCGCTGTCTGCGTTTATAACGACATGGTCGGAATTGCTCGAACTCATTTAGATCTCATTGGTGGCCAACATGTCGGAGTCGCTGCAGTTTCAACGGCTTTTCCATCGGGCCGCGCATCAATGGCGGTAAAGATTCAAGATACTCAAGATGCAATCGATGCCGGTGCATCTGAAATCGATATGGTTATTGATCGAGGTGCTTTTCTTTCTGGTCGCTACATAGAGGTTTTTGAAGAGATTGTTAAGATTCGAGAAATCTGTGGAACAAAGGCACATCTGAAAGTCATCTTTGAGACCGGTGAGTTAGTCACTTACGATAATGTCCGAAAAGCTTCCTTTTTGGCGATGGCTGCTGGAGCTGATTTTATTAAGACGTCAACTGGAAAAGTTGCACCTGCTGCCACGGCCCCTGTAGTTCTAGTCATGCTTGAAGCTGTTCGGGATTTCTATGGCATGACGCAGGTACGTATCGGTGTTAAACCCGCCGGCGGTATACGAAATACCAAAGATGCAATTAAGCAGTTAGTTCTGGTTAATGAAACGGCTGGACCCGAGTGGCTCACACCTTCACTGTTTCGAATTGGCGCAAGTGCGCTTCTCAATGATTTATTAATGCAACGCATGAAGATGGATGATGGCTACTACGCTAGTCCTCAGTACGTAACGATCGACTAATGGAGGAAAAATTGTCATTTGAGTATGCGCCAGCTCCAGAGTCTCGCGCGGTCGTTTCGATTAAGCCGAAGTATGGACATTTCATCGGCGGTAAATTCGTTGCCGGTAGCAAGCATTTCCCCACAATAAATCCCGCAACTGAAGAAGTTCTATCCCAAATTTCCCTAGCCGGAAAGGCTGAAGTTGATGCAGCAGTAAAGGCTGCCCGCAAGGCGTACACGACAACTTGGTCAAAAATGAGCGGAAAAGAGCGCGGAAAATACCTCTTCCGTATCGCGCGAATTATGCAAGAACGTGCCCGAGAATTTGCAGTTCTTGAAACTCTGGATAACGGCAAACCAATCCGTGAATCACGTGATGTTGATGTCCCTCTAGCTGCGGCGCACTTCTTTTATCACGCAGGTTGGGCCGACAAACTTGAATATGTTGGTCTAGGAACTATGCCAAAACCGCACGGAGTTGCCGGACAGATAATTCCCTGGAACTTTCCATTATTAATGTTGGCGTGGAAAGTTGCACCAGCACTTGCTGCAGGAAATACCGTTGTCTTAAAGCCAGCTGAAACTACTTCGTTGACGGCGCTTTTATTTGCCGAAATCTGCCAACAGGCAGAACTTCCAGCCGGCGTTGTCAATATAGTTACTGGAGATGGATCAACTGGTGCATTGATTGTAAATCACCCAGGAATCGACAAGATTGCATTCACCGGATCAACTGAAGTTGGAAAGATTATTGCACGCGCAGTAGCTCCAACGCACAAGAGTGTGACTTTAGAGCTCGGTGGCAAAGCGGCAAATATCGTATTTGACGATGCTGCTATCGATGAAGCGGTCGAGGGAATTGTTAACGGCATATTCTTCAATCAGGGGCATGTCTGCTGTGCCGGCTCTCGATTACTTTTACAAGAAAGTATTGAAGACGAGTTTTTGAACAAACTTAAAGTTCGCATGGCAAAGATTCGCGTTGGTGATCCTATGGACAAAAATACTGATTTAGGTGCGATCAATAGTAAAGAACAGATGGTAAAGATTGCAGATCTTGTCGCTTCTGGAGATTCTGAAGGCGCAGAGCGTTGGAGTATTCCATGTGATTTGCCTTCAAATGGTTTCTGGTTTGCGCCAACTATCTTTACTGGTGTAACTCAAGCACATCGCATTGCGCGTGAAGAAATCTTTGGTCCCGTGTTATCAGTTCTCACTTTTAGAACTCCGCAAGAGGCTATTGATAAGGCTAATAACACGCCTTTTGGTCTCTCCGCAGGAATATGGAGCGAAAAAGGTTCTAAGGTTTTGTGGACATCACAACAGCTGCGCGCCGGAGTTATTTGGGCCAATACATTTAATAAATTCGATCCAACGTCTCCATTTGGTGGATATAAAGAATCTGGATGGGGTCGTGAAGGCGGACGCCATGGATTAAGCGCATATTTGAAGGGGGCCTCACATGAGTAATCGCATCGATGTCAAAAAGACATACAAACTCTTCATCAACGGAGCGTTCCCACGCACGGAATCAGGCCGTACATATGAAGTCAAGAGTGCAAAAGGAATTTTCATTGCTAATCCATGTTTAGCCTCACGTAAAGATTTGAAAGATGCAGTGGTTGCAGCTCGCACAGCACAGCCAGGATGGAACAAAGCAACTGCTTACAACAAAGGACAGATCCTTTACCGAATCGCTGAAATGCTTGAAGGTCGTCGCGCTCAGTTTGTAGATGAAATTGTTACCGTAACTGGAGCAACAAAAGTAAAGGCCGAGAAAGAAGTCACGGAAGCAGTGGATCTATTAGTTTGGTACGCGGGATGGAGCGACAAGATTTCATCACTTTCTGGCGCGATTAACCCAGTTGCCGGTCCTTATTATAATTTTACGATCCCTGAAAGTATGGGAGTCATTGCAGCAGTGGCTCCAGAGACACCGTCGCTACTTGGCTTAATCGAAGCCATCGCACCGATTATCGTTGGCGGAAACACTGTTGTAATTCTTGCAAGCACTAAAGCGCCTTTATCGGCAATGAGTTTCGCAGAAGTAATTGCAACGAGTGATGTCCCAGCAGGAGTAATTAACATCTTGACCGGTAAAAAAGATGAAATTGCTCCATGGATGGCTTCGCACATGGATATCGACGGATTTGATATTTCAGGATTGAGCGTAAAAAAGCACGGAGAACTAAAAGTCGCAGGGGCGCAAAATCTTAAGCGAATCTATAGTTTTAAATCGGCAGATCCCGGGCGAATCCTTGCCTTTATGGAGAACAAGACCGTATGGCATCCGATAGGGCTATAACCAGCCATTATCAATGGTTTTAAACCATAGTTGTCGTACTGCCTCGACATCTAAATCCAAAACAACGCGCACTGATGCTGCATCAGTTAAATCATTTGGTTCAAGCGCTTTCAAGAACGGCGCTCTGCGATCACAGATGGTCTGACCTCGTGCAGGTCCTTGAGATGTATCCACTACAACATCAAAGATTTCAGTTGTAAATAGCTCTGGGTGAATTGCACATGCAACAGCCCCATAATCACCCAAAGTAATTGGTGAAACATGCAACCGCTCAATAAAAGCTTCAATAAGAGTTCCAGCAAAAATTGCTGCTGGGTCAGATGATTTCAATAACTGCGCGGCATCGTTTGATGAGGCCCCTGGGCGCATAAAAACATCAAGGCCGTACATGGTAATTGGGACTCCGCTCTGAAAAACAATGGCCGCCGCTTCTGGGTCATGCCAAACATTGAACTCTGCAGCCGCTGTCGCATTTCCAGCCGATGCAGAACCTCCCATAAGGACGATTCGGTGAAGTTTCTTTGCAGTTTCTGGAAATGCTCGCAAAAATAGCGCGACATTTGTTAATGGAGCAATCGGAATTAAAGTTACTGGATCCTTTGATTCCTCGATGAGATCGCGCAAAAGCTCGACTGCGCTTCGAGGATCTGCTTTTCGAGTGGATGGAGCAATACCTAAATCACCCATCCCATCTGCGCCATGAACATATTCGGCATATTCAGATTTTCCAAGTAGAGGACGAACTGCGCCACGTGCTACAGGAATATCTGCGGCGCCGGCTGCATCTAAAACTTTGAAAGTATTTGCGATAACTTGATCAACATTTGTATTGCCATCAACACATGTGATTCCTAACAAATTGATTTCGGGGTGGCGCGCAGCAAAAAGCACAGCAAAGGCATCATCAACGCCAGTATCAACATCAAGAATGATTGAAGTTTTAGTCATAAGCGATAGCCTAGCGTCATGACTAAAGCAGTAATAGCCGTTGTCGGAAGTGCAATGATTGATTTGACTGCCTATGCAAAAAATATTCCACTGCCGGGCCAAACCCTTGAAGGCGATTTATTTACCACTGGATTCGGCGGGAAAGGGGCAAATCAAGCTGTTATTGCCGCACACTGCGGGGCAGAAGTCCATTTCATTGGAAAGCTTGGCAGGGATCTCTTTGGTGACTCAATTGCGGATAACTTTGAAAAATTGGGAATGAATTCCGAGTTTGTAGATCGCAGTGATACGCCTAACGGTGTTGCTCACATCTGGGTAGATGGAAATGGTGAAAACCGAATCGTGATTATCCCAGGTGCCAATTATGAGATCGAGCCTGCACGAGCAATTGAAGGAATTAACTCCATCCAGAATCTCTCAGTAGTAGTTGC
>JBAXIC010000001.1:0-112627 GCA_037138575.1 Actinomycetes bacterium | reverse complement strand
TGAGCGCTTCATCAATCAAAATTGTCGCTTTAGTGAGCCATCCAAGAGGTGCAACACCACCTATGGCTTTTGAAACCCACGTATCAGGGGAAAATCCTGCCATCGCAAAGCCCGAAACTGAGCGAACATAGTCGGCATCCGTCTTACTCATGTGTAATTACCAAAACCCATAATTGATTCTGATATTTATTCACTTGGGTACTTAGAACCAACGGATCATGCCAATGATTCCAGCTGCGGCATAAAAGAACTGTAAAAAGAGTATTCCTTTATGTTTGCCGATGTATGCCCAAATCCCAATCAACGCTGAGGATGTGAGCAATAGAGAAAAGCCAATAAACTCGGCTCCAATATTTGCTGCAACTAAAAGTGAATAAAAGATGGCTGTAATGACACCAAGCCACTCAAAGACTCTGGATTTCATTATCTTATTCTCCAACAACCATTGGTTTAGCACCAGTACAAGTAATAAGTTCGTTATAGGTTGTTGGATACACCGCATGGGGATGTCCAGCGGCTGCCCACACAATCTCGTAATCGTTCAGCGCTTCGTCGATAAGAATGATTTCTGGCTTTGAAATCCACCCTAATGGGCTCACGCCACCAATAGAAAAGCCTGAAGCGTTCTTAACAAAGTCGGCATCGGCACGATGAAGTTTTTCGATGCCTAAGTTCTTTGCAACTAATTCAGTATCTACGCGGTGGCGCCCACTCGTAATTACTAACAATGGGTTGCCACTAGGAAGTTTAAAAACAATTGATGATGCCACTTGGCCAACTTCAATGCCTAAGGCATTTGCTGCATCAAGAGCGGTGCGAGCAGAGTCAGAAAGAATTGTGACTTCACCAGAACAACCAAGTTCTTTGAGAAGTGCAGTTACCCGAATAACAGATGGGTTAGTTAAAACTTCCTCCACTAGTTAAGCAACACGGCTTTCTAGCTTAAGCGCTGACATAAATGCATCTACAACTTCCTGCTTGCTCCATGGCTTTGGAGCTTGTGTAATAAAGAAGTCTTTAAGTGCAATCTCGGCTAGTTCATCAATATCGCCTTCGACAAAGCCAAGGGATGAGAGAACTGGGAATTGAAGTTCGGCAAGGATTTTGCGAACTGCATTCACGCAACGCGATCCATCTTTTGTCCCGTCTTGTGGAACGCCCATTGCATCGGCAACGCGCTCCATCTTTTCAGGGACAATCCTTGCTTCGCGTGTAAGTGTCTCAACCAAAACCAAACCAATTGTTAAGCCGTGAGGAACATGCTTAAGTCCACCGATTGCTTGACCTAATGAGTGTTCGGCGGTGCAGTCAGAGATATTCATGGTTAAGCCCGCCATCATGCTGCCAGATGCCATTCCGGCACGAGCAACTTTGTCATTGCCATCTTTGAAAGCGGCAACTAGAGCCGGCGTCATCATACGAACCGCTTCATAGCCAATTGCATCTCCAATTGGAGTTGAGCACTTAGCAATGATTCCGGCAATTGCCTGTGCAAGTGCATCGATACCAGTGTTAGCCGTCATTGAAGGTGACATCGAATAAGTTAGAACTGGATCAACGAGTGCAACTTGTGCACGAAGATTTCCATTTGCGATTCCGGCTTTGCGACCAGCTTCTGGATCTGAAATTACAGAGCCACCAGATACTTCAGAGCCTGTACCCGCAGATGTAGGAAGTGCAATTAGCGGAAGAGTTGGGGCTGGATAAACCGGAGCTTTTGATTGAAACTCACGGAAAGTTGTATTGAGCTGTGCGCACAAACGTGCGGCCTTTGCGGTATCTATTACTGAACCGCCGCCGAGTGCAACAACAACATCAGAACCAGCTGCCTTAAGGGCTGCGATTGCATCATCAACCATTTGAATAGTTGGCTCTCCTGCAGGCTTTTCAAAAAGAGTAACCGCAATTCCAGAAGCCGCATTCATTTGTTCGATCAACTTTGCAGCAGCTGGATTAAATTTTTCAATATCTTTATCAACCATCAAAAAGACTTTGCTTGTTCCTAGCTCTGCGACAACTGCTGGCAATGTTTCTGCCATACCTTCTCCAAAGCGAACTTTGACTGGAAGGTGATTATTGAAAGCGGCGATGTTGTCCACGAGAACTCCTTGGTGAGATGGTTTTGGTTGATTCTATATCGCTTGAGGCGCTTTGGAATAGTCGCTGGCACTTCCGTCTCTTGCTTTTTCTTTCGCTTCGTGTACTTTATGGATTCAAGTATCTACCCCGAAGGGGATGAATTTAATGAAATTAAGCAAGTCATTAAAACGTTTCGCAATAGTATTGCCGGTAATAATGTTGATAGCTATTACTTCTGAAATAAATGCCTCAGCAAGTCCTGAGTGCCCCACTTCGCTAACAACCTTAGGTTGTATCGCAAATTTTGACCCAGGAAATCGTGGTGGCGGTATCGGCATGGTGGCTTACCGAACATTATTAAATCCATAATCACAATGTTTCTTTTTAGATTATTTCACCGTTCGCGCAATCGCAGAGCACCTCTATCGGCAAGGGAAGTTGCCATTCTTAATAGAGAGAACGCAGAGGCGAGCAGAGGCGGCATGAGTCCTTTCGGGTTGAACAATGGAGCCGATCCAATGACTAAGGCATTAGGCGTTGGATACATCACTGTTGGACCAACGGCAATAATCGGGAAACCAATTTCGGAAGATATCCAAGAAGAATAGTGTTCTAGATGTTTATTTTTTTTCTTTTTCTTTGAGTTTAGCGAAAACCACATGCACGGCAATACCAATAGCCATGCCCCAAATTAAGTCGATTGCAACCGTGCTTATGGCGGTAACTACTAGGGCTGTCGCTTCGGCTTTTGTAGTACGAAGTGATTCCATAATCGAAACAGGGTTAAGAATTCGATAACTAGTTCCCAACAACAACCCGGCAATCACGGCTGTGGGAATCTGGCTCACAAGCGGCGCAGCAATGAGTGCGATAAAGAGAAGCACAACTGCATGGAAAACCGATGCAAGGCGAGATTTGGCATGGGATCTAACGTTGACACTTGTTCGGGCAATTGCACCTGTTGCTGGCATTCCACCCAGTATCGATGCGCCAAGGGTTGCTAAACCTTGACCAAAGAGTTCGCGGTTGGGCTCAAACTTTTCCTTGTTGTGGGCTAGGCCGTCGGCAACTCGTGCAGAAAGAAGTGATTCAACGGCTGCAAGTAATGCAATCCAAAGCGCTGGGATAAGTAGCGCAGTTAAATTGTCGAAGATTGGTTTTTGATAAGTACCTATTGAACGGGGGATATTTCCGATAGTTGCCACATCGATCGAGAAAGCTTTAACTAATAATGTGACAAGAAGCAATGCAATAAAACTGGCAGGAATATGAAGTTTCCACTTCATGCGATTGACAAGATGAGGCCAAGAAAATTTAATAACTAAAGTGATGGCAACAACGAAAAGGGATGAGTAGTTAAGCCCGGAATCCAATGCATTCTTTAAAGTATTCCACGCGACGATATAGCTCTTTTCACCTTCGCCTTTGGCAATTCCAAGAGCCAAGGGAATTTGTTGCAGCGAGATGATAAAAGCAATTCCGACAGTAAAGCCCTCAACAACTGTCCATGGGACACGATTAATTACTGCGCCTAATTTAAATACCGCCATTGCGATGACCATGACTCCGGCCATGATTCCAAGTGCAGGGATTGCAGAAACCCCGTAGCTATGAATAACTGGAATCAAAATAACCGTCATAGCGCCAGTCGGACCGCTCACTTGATATTTTGATCCACCGAAAACGGCAGCTAGCAATCCGGCGATAATCGCCGTTGTTAATCCAGCAGCAGCCGACATTCCAGATGTGATTCCAAAACCAATAGCTAATGGAAGTGCAACGATGGCCACCGTTAAACCGGCAATCAGATCAGTCATCAGATCTTTGCGGTTATTTGAGAACTCACTTCTGCGGGGCCAGAAGGAGAAGAACATAAAGGCTATGTAAGCAGACTAATGAGGCATTGTCAGTTACCGTTATCACCATATGAGCATTGATTTAGTAACACGTGCAACGCGAGCGCGTACTGGGCTTTGGGCCACCTTCTTTTTCATGGGTGTCGTCTCAATGGCCTGGGTAGCACGCATCCCCGAAATCCGCGATGCCAATGGCCTTAATAATGGGCAATTGGGTCTGATTTTGTTATCAAGTACGGCCGGAGCAATTATTGGTGCTCAGCTAGCTGGACGATTGATTCATACCTTTGGAACCAAGCCAGTTATTAGAATCGCAATAATCATCATGCCTTTTGGTTTGATTTTAATGGGCCTTTCAACTTCTCCGATTACTTTAATTTTTGGATTATTTATTATGGGTCTTGGATATTCGAGTATGGATATCGCCTCTAATACGCAGGCAGTAGTGATTGAAAAACTTATGGGCCGACGTGTTATGTCTTCATTCCATGCATTGTGGTCATCAGGTGCATTTGCCACGACAGTCTTTGGTGGCTCTATTGCAAAATATGTTTCACCTCGCGATAACTTAGTCGGCGTGGGTATCGCTTGTTTCTTTTTGTTTATCCCTGCGATTAGAACTCTTCTTCCACCCGAACTTGATGATCACAGTGGGGGAGAAGAAGAGACTCAAGCCAAGATTCCGCTTTTTGGAAAATCAGTTCTACCTTTGTGGGGAATGGGTATTGGTTTATTAGGTGGTCTTATTGCAGAGGGCGCGGCTAGTGACTGGGGTGCAATTTTATTGCGTGACGATATGGGTTTTGGCAAAGGAGTTAATGCAACGGCGTTTGCTGTTTTCTCTTTGGCAATGATTAGTGCCCGCTTTATGGGCGACAAAGCCCTCGATTATTTTGGTCCCCGTAAAACCGTTCTTTATGGAGGCTATTTAGGAGGAATCGGTTTAGGTGCAGGAATCGCTATCGGCGTCCCGTTATCAAACTCTCATCCAGCCATTGCTTTGCTTGTTGTCAGTATTGGTTTTGCGTGTGCCGGCTTAGGAATTGGGCCGATGTTTCCGGCTTACATTTTGGCTGCCTCTGAGGTTCCTGGAATCGCATCATCAGTTGCGATTGCCCGTGTAGGAGTCATTGGAATCGCTGGTTACTTCATTGGGCCATCGGTAACCGGTGCGCTAGCGCAGCTAACTTCGTTGCCAGTGGCTATGACCTATCCAGTCTTAATGTTGTTACTTGCTGGCTATCAGTCTCACATCATAAAAAAATAGGCTCGGCAGCTCTCTTCCTTTACGCTCCGACACGCTCATCTACTTGCCATTTGTCAGCCCGGGGGGCTATTTTTCGAACATCTGTTCGAATACCCACAGCCCACGGAAGGCCAGCCAAGGAAATGTCAGTCCCACAGGTTAATCCCGCACACGATGTCACAATCGATGGCGCAACAACGCCTATCGAATTCACCTTTAAGGGTCGGCGCTTTCGTATACATGCAGTCTTATCTAGATGGTGTGAAGCAGGTGGATGGTGGAACCGCATTAGCGATGGCAAGTACCGACCTGATGATCAAGCACGTGCGCTGTGGCGGGTAGAGGCAGCGCCTATCGGGGCGTTAACAACATTTGAATTAGAACGCGATGAACTTAGCGGTCAATGGATTATCCGTAACGTATGAGTTTTATCCACTTAAATGTTGCTAGTGCTTATTCACTTAAGTACGGCACAACCCAGCCTGCCGATTTAGTTCAACGCGCCGCAGAGTTTGAGATGCCGGCGTTAGCGTTAACAGATCGTGACGGCCTAGCCGGTGCAATTCGTTTCGCACAGAGCTGTGTTGATTTTGGTATCGCTCCAATTATCGGAGTCAATCTCGCAGTTGATATGGGGGGAAGCAATAATCGTTTAACACTCATGGCGCATAGCGATGGAGGATGGCGCTCGCTATGCCGGTTACTGACATCTCTTGCAATGACAAGTGATAACCGCAGCCCCGTTGTAACTCTTGAGTTCCTGCAACGTTTTAGCCATTACAGCACAAATATCTATGCCTTACATGGACCGCATTCATTAGTAGGTTCATTAATTACTGATAATCGAATCGATGCCGCCTTCGCTGCCTTTAACCAAACACGTGATCTCTTTGCCGATAACGCTATTGAATGTGTATCGCACTTGGTTGCCGGCAAAGCTGCGCGTTCTACCTCGCATGCGGCAAAATCCTTAATTTTCGCCCGTGATCACGATATCGATGCCGTTATTACAAATGCTGTACGAATGCGAGATCGTGCCGATGGTCCTGTAGCCGATGTTTTAGATTGCGCTCGCCAGTTAGTGCCATTGCATCCGCGTCATATCGAACGTCGTAATGCAGAAGGTTTTTTAAAATCAAGTGATGAAATGATTTCATTGGCCGCCGAAATCGCACGGGCAGCAGGGGAACGAACTCCGCGGCAGCTATTGGCAACAACGCGCCAATGGGCCGAGCGTTCATTGTTATCGCCACAACGCGATATTGGTTTGGGCGGTGCGCATTTACCTGAGGCCCATGTAGTTGGCGCAGATTCAGCACATGAAATGCGTGTATTGCTACGTACTCGTAGCGAGTCAGCAATTAACTGGCGCTACAGCGATAGTGCAACGATTAAGAAAGTGCGCACACGTTTAGATGATGAGCTATCAACGGTCGCAACTCTTGGCTTTGAATCATATTTTTTAACGGTGGCAGATATCTGCGATATGGCACGCGGTGCAGGTATCCGTGTTGCGGCACGAGGTAGTGGTGCCGGTTCATTGATCTGCCACTTGCTAGGAATATCTGGCGTTGATCCATTGCAACACGGTTTATTAATGGAACGTTTTTGTTCACCGCTTCGCAGAGCGCTGCCAGATATAGATATTGATGTCGAATCACATCGCCGACTTGAAATTTATGACATGGTCTTTAAACGTTATGGCAATACTGATTGGGATACACCTGGCAATCAATCACGGTGTGCAACCGTTGCGATGGTCGATACATACCGAGCTCGGCATGCAATACGCGATGCAGGAGCCGCGCTAGGTCTACCAGGCATGGAGATCGATATGCTGGCAAAGTCCATGCCCCATGTGCGTGCACGCAATATCTCTAAGACCCTTGAAAATCTTCCCGAACTTCGTTCTCTCAATATCTCTGCTCCCTTAACTGCAATGACAATTGCACTAGCTGAACGTCTTGATGGTTTGCCACGACATTTATCGATGCACCCATGTGCCATTGTTTTATCTGATGGGGGATTACTGGATCGAACACCGCTACTTTCTAATGCCAGCGGCTATCCCATGGTTGTTTTCGATAAAGATGATGTTGAAGCGATTGGTTTATTAAAGCTCGATGTCTTGGGCGTGCGCATGCAGTCGGCAATTTCCTTTGCTTTAACTGAAATTACACGTACCGAAGAAAAGAGCGTTGATATCGATTCAGTGCCACTCGATGATCCCGATACATATGCATTAATTCAATCCACAAATACCTTAGGTTTATTTCAAATTGAATCCCCGGGCCAGCGCGAACTAGTTGGAAAGTTAGAGCCCAAAACATTTACCGATTTAATTATCGATATCTCGCTCTTTCGTCCTGGTCCAGTTAAATCCGACATGATTACCCCTTTTTTAAAGGCACGTCACGGCTGGGCCAAAGCTCAAATCATGCACCCAGATCTCTATGAAATCCTGCGCGATACTGAAGGTGTTGTTGTTTTCCACGAGCAGGTAATCGAAATCATCGCAACGATGACAGGTGTTTCTCTAGCTAGCGCCGATGAAAAGCGGCGAGCGTTGGGGGATAAGGCCGGCCAACAAGAAGTATGCGATTGGTTTTTCCCTGCCGCAACCGCGCGCGGTTATGAACTGCCAATCATTCATGAGATCTGGGAAGTCTTACGCGCCTTTGCATCATTTGGTTTTTGTAAGGCACATGCTGCAGCTTTTGCACTTCCTACTTATCAATCGGCATGGCTGAAAACCCATCACCCGGCAGCGTTTTTAGCAGGAGTGCTGACACATGATCCAGGAATGTATCCCAAACGTTTAATCGTTGATGAAGTGCGCCAGATGGGATTAACCGTTGCACCCCTTGATGTTAACCAATCCGATGCGGTGTATCGCGTTGAAGATAATGGACGTGCAATCCGAATCGCGCTTTCTACTATTACAAAGATTAATGATGCTGAAATCGCATCGATTATCGCTGGTCGTCCCTACATAGATTTAACAGATTTTGTTCGCCGCTCTGGTTGCAGTACACCCGTTACGGAAAGTGCGATCTTGACTGGCGCTTTTGATCGTTTGCATACCGATGTCAACCGTCGCGATCTACTGCTGCATTTTTCAGATTTACAGAAATCTCCTAACGCCGGCGTCACGGGTGCACAGATGAATTTAGCTTTTGCACCGCCCATATTAATTAGCAGCGGTCTACCTGATATGACACCTGCAGAAAGTGTTAAGCATGAAATTGAGCGTTTAGGCATGGATATGTCTGCACACATGATTGAGTTTTATAGTGATTTTCTTAATGCAATAGGTGCGGTCCGTTCATCAGATTTATTGGCACAACGCTCACGTTCACCAGTATTAGTTGCCGGTATTAAAGTTGCTATGCAGACCCCGCCAGTACGTAGCGGCAAGCGTGTCATCTTTGTAACTCTCGATGATGGATACGGCTGTAGCGATTCAACTTTCTTTACTGATGCCCAGGCCGACTACGCCAGCACCCTGTATTCCTCATCCCTGCTACTGATTCGCGGCATTACCCGGCGCACAGGAGCGCGGGGTATTTCATTGCGCGCAACTGGTGCATGGGATCTGCGCGCGGCCTATGAAAGTTGGCGCACAAAAGAAAGTACGCTGGCAATATGAGTGAAGAGGTTAAAGCCACGATTCTTCACGTTGATATGGATGCGTTTTTTGCATCCGTTGCCGAACGCGATAACCCCGAACTTAAAGGAAAAGCCGTTGTTATTGGTATGGGCGCGCGAGGAGTTGTTTCAGCAGCAAACTATGAGGCTCGCAAATTCGGAATCCACTCAGCGATGCCTGTCGGTCGGGCCAGACGATTAGCACCGCATGCAATCTTTTTACCTGTTGATATGCCGCGATATCAAGAAGTCTCAGGACATGTAATGGAGATCTTCCATAGTTTTACGCCGTGGGTCGAACCAATCTCACTTGATGAAGCTTTTTTAGATGTGACAGGTTCGCAAAAATTACTTGGAACAGGTCGTGAAATCGCAGTAGCAATTCGCAAAAAAGTTGAAGAACAAGAAGGCATCACATGTTCAGTTGGAATTGCACCCTCAAAATTCATTGCAAAGTTAGCATCGGCGCATTGCAAACCAAATGGACTGTTAGAAATTACAACTGATCGCATACTTACTTTCTTACACCCGCTACCGATTCAAGCGATGTGGGGAGTAGGGCCAAAGACAGCTGAAGTGCTAGAGCGCCTTGGACTTCGAACGATTGAAGATATTGCAAAGCTTCCACGTACAACGCTCATTCGTGCCTTAGGGGAGGCAAATGGCGCTTCCCTATATGAACTTGCATGGGGCCGCGATTACCGTGATGTAACCCCCGAAGAACCTGATCGCAGTATCAGTGCCGCGGAAACTTTCCCACAAGATTTAGATAACCCTGAAGAGATTCTTACTGAGTTTTTGCGATTAACAGAACGTGCTACTTCCAGATTGCGCGATCGAGGTTTATTTGCCAAAACAATAAGTATCAAAGTGCGCTTTGCCGATTTTTCTACAATCAATCGAAGCAAAACTTTGCCGCTTCCCATCGACAGCACACATGATGTTTATGAGGTAGCAAAGGGGCTCTACCAAGGACTTCGCATTGATCGTGCCAGGTTGCGCCTTGTAGGTGTATCCCTTGAAAACTTGAGCCACGGGGCACCTCATCAGATGATGCTGGGTGAACGTGAAGTGGGCTGGCGGCAGGCCGAGGGAGCTATGGATCAGGCCCGTGCACGTTTTGGTAGAGGCAGCGTGCGTCCAGCAAGGCTTATAAAAAGCAGTGAAGATGATGAGGAATGAGTTTTAACTAGCCACGTCTGCCAACAATGTTCTATTGTTGGCCCATGCCATTATCAGATCGCGAGAAGCGGATGCTCCAGGAGATGGAAGCTGCCCTCATGACCGAGGATCCACGCTTAGTTTCAGCACTTTCAGGGGATGTGAAGCCTGCAGGTAAGAACCGTATTCTTTTGGGGCTTGGCCTAGTTGTACTTGGAATCGTGGTTCTTTTCGGTGGACTTATCGCAAAGATAACCCCAGTAGGAGTCCTTGGATTCGTCATCGCCCTAGGCGGGGTAATTACGGCGATCTCATCACTGGGCCGGCCATCTCTGCCCAAAGGCAAGCGCAGTTCATCCATGAGCGCTCGCCTCGAACAGCGTTGGGATAAGCGCAATAATCAATAGATAACCTCTTCTTTTCACCTCTTAAGGGCTCCCATTGGGGGCCCTTTTTTCATTGGTGGAAGGTGGAGGGAATTGGCAAGAAAGTGGCGAAAGGTGGTTGAAAAAGGAGGAAAGTGGAGTAAAGTGGGGGATTAAGCGCACAGTATGAGCGCGGCGAACCTGGGGAAGGGGGCGCTAAAAATGTTTCTTGGCACCCACGAGCCACGTCTTGATGACAAAGGTCGATTGATTTTGCCCGCGAAGTTTCGCGAAGAGCTCTCCTCAGGTTTAGTAATAACCAAAGGACAAGAACGCTGTCTTTATGTTTTTCCATCAGCCGAGTTTTCAGTAATTACAGAGACGCTAAAACAAGCGCCAGTCACTGCAAAATCAGCTCGCGATTACATGCGTGTGATGTTTGCAGGGGCACACGATGAAATTCCTGATCGTCAAGGTCGCGTAACTATTCCTCAAGGACTTCGTACATATGCAGGTCTTGAAAAAGATTGCGTTGTTATTGGTGCAAATACCCGCGTTGAAATTTGGGATGCAACTTCTTGGAATGAATATCTAGCAGATCGCGAAAAGAGTTTTGCAGATGTATCAGAGGAGGTATTCCCAGGGTTGTTCTAACTCTCTCATTTGTGGCCACCGCCGACCCTTCGAAAATAACGGCGCCCCTTCCCCGGCGCCGCTATCACATAGATCCGTCGGCCGGCGGTGACCAGAGATGAGAGCACTTCAGTAAGCAAGTCGAAAACCAAGCTTCAAGAAAATCAATTGAAAGGGGGAAGTGATGACAAGCAATATTGCACATGTATCTGTAATGCGAGATCGTTGCATTGAATTATTGACCCCATCGATTGAATCTTCTTCCAATCCTGTAGTGGTTGATGCAACTCTTGGTTTTGGCGGACATACTCAAGCGCTTTTAGAGAAGTTTCCAAAGTTAACAGTTATTGGAATCGATCGTGACTCAGATGCAATTGCCGCGGCCACTCAACGTCTTGCACCATTTGCCGATCGCATTCGTATATCACATGCAACTTTTGATGAAATTGCAGACGTAGTTGCATCACATGGTTTCACAAAAATCGACGGAGCACTTTTTGATCTAGGAGTTTCTTCAATGCAACTTGATCAAAGTGAACGTGGTTTCTCATATTCACACGATGCTCCTTTGGATATGCGTATGGATCGCACGCAGTCATTAACTGCAGCAGAGATTGTTAATACTTATGAACCAGGACAGCTAGTAAGAATTTTGCGCACATATGGTGAAGAGAAATTCGCTACTCGAGTTGTAGAAAGAATAGTAAAAGCTCGTGCTATAGCACCGCTTAATTCAACTTCAGAGTTAGCAACTTTGATTAAAGATGCTATTCCTGCAGCGACGCGCCGGACTGGTGGTAACCCTGCAAAGCGCACATTCCAGGCGTTGCGTATTGAGACCAACGATGAACTCGGTGCGATAACCCGCGCTCTACCCGCAGCCCTAGGTCTACTCAATATTGGCGCACGTTTAGTGGTGATGTCATTTCAATCTCTTGAAGATCGCATTGTTAAAGAGCTTTTTGTCGCATCGACAACTTCTGGAACTCCACGCGGGCTTCCATTTGAACTACCTGAATTTGCCGCCAAGTTCTCACTTGTATTTCGCGGTAGTGAAACACCAAATGAACAAGAACTCAATAACAATCCACGCTCGGCATCGGTTCGTTTGCGTGCAATCGAAAGGGTGGCTGCATAATGGCAATGACCGCATTAGCTCCGGCAATAACACGTTCACGTGAAATCATTGCAACAAAGACTGCAGAAGTTGCGCTCAAATTGGTTCCTGAGCTTTCTGAACAAACTCAAGAAAACCGAAAATACTTTGCAAAGTTTGTATCCATCGTAGGTGTACTTGCATTGATGTTCCTTCTCTTCATCAATACATTACTTGCGCAGGACGCATTTACTTTGAGCCATCTCAAGCTCGAATCAAAAATGGTCAGTGACCAACGCGAAGCCATCGCTCGACAGATTGACAGTTTGTCTTCGCCTGAAAATCTCTCGAAGGCTGCAACTGCTTTAGGAATGAAGCCATCTCAAACTCCAACATTCTTAACACTTGACCCAAAGAACGCTTCCCCGGGAAGTGTAAATAATGGGTAATTTTTCACTTGCTCATAATCGAATTAGGGCGCTAATCTTTTTTTTGGCATTAGCGATGTTCCTATTTGGTTTGCGCTTGGTTCAGGTACAGGCAGTGCAAGCGGGGGATTACCGAATGCGCGCTGTTAATGAGATGGAAAATACAAAATCACTGCCAGCTCCTCGTGGAGAAATTACAGATATTAACGGTGTGGCATTTGCACGAAGTGTTGCCGCAACTAGCATTGTTGTAGATCAAACGCAGATTACAAATCCAGCACGAGTTGCCAATTTTGTTGCACCAATTCTTGAATTGCCGATAGCTCAAGTTGAGGCAAGTATTACTGGTAAGCGCAAGTGGAATATGGTTTATCAAAATGCAAAACCAGCATTATGGCAAAAATTGACTAATTCTTTGGCGAAATACAATGCGCAATATCCAGCAATGAGTCCAGACCGCATTATTGGTTTTTTTCCTGAGCGGGGCTATATCCGTGAATACCCATCAGGTGAATTAATCGCTTCGCTTATTGGATTTGTTAATCATAATGGAATCGGCGCAACTGGTCTTGAATCCAGCATGAACTCAACGATTTCTGGAATTGATGGAAAATATTCATATGCAAATGGCTACGGCGCTGAAATTCCTGGTTCGCAATCTGAAATTATCCCAGCCCAAACTGGATCTACAGTTCGATTAACTGTAGACCGCGATATTCAATGGGTAGCTGAAAAAGCAATTGCAGATGCGGTTAAATCATCACATGCATTAAGTGGAACAGTAATCGTGATGGATCCTAAAACTGGTGCAATTTTGGCTCATGCAACAGCTCCTACTTTTAATCCAAACAACACTTCAAAAGTTTCACTCGTTGCTATGCGAAATCCATCAGTTCAGGATGTTTATGAGCCAGGCTCAACTGGAAAAGTCATGACCATCGCCGCTGCAATTGAGGAAAAAAAGGTAACTCCTGAAACAGTCTTCACAGTCCCTTATGCCCTTAAGCGCTCGGACAAGGTTTTCCATGATCATGAGAAACACGCAACTCAACGTTTAACGACCTCGGGCATTTTGGCCATCTCAAGTAATACCGGCTCCATTCAAGTGGGTGAACTTATTTCAAACGATAAGTTTTATGAGTATTTAACAAAGTTTGGGGTTGGTTCAAAAACTGGCTCAGGCCTGCCTGGTGAGTCACGTGGCATACTTCCAAAAGTTGCAGATTGGTCAGGAACTTCCGCACCAACAATGGCCTTTGGGCAGGGATATTCGCTCACGGCAATGCAAGCAACTAGCATTTTCGCCACTATTGCAAACGATGGGATTCGCGTTTCACCAACAGTCATTGCTGGAACAAGTGATTCAAGTGGCAATTTTACCCCTGCTTCAGGGCGCACAAGCGAAAGAGTGATTAGCTCAGAAACTGCAAAGACAATGCGCTTGATGATGGAGAGTGTTGTCTCTGCAAACGGAACCGCCCCCACTGCAGCTATTTCCGGTTACCGTGTTGCTGGCAAGACTGGCACAGCGATGAGAATTGACGATACTTGTGGTTGCTATCGCGGATATACCGCTTCGTTTATTGGCTTTGCTCCTGCAGATAAGCCTGCATATGTAATTAGTGTAACTATTCAAGCACCTAAAGGTCTGCACTGGGGTGGCACATTGGGTGGCCCAGTATTTAAGAAAGTAATGTCATTTGTTTTACAAAGTCGCCACATCGCTCCAACAGGAACGGTGTTTACACCGGTGGCGTTGAATGAAAAAGCACTATTTGTGAAGAAGGCTGCATATGCAACGTCCTCTAACTAGTCACCAGAAAAAACTAGGTGCATTGTGCGCCATTATTGGTGCAACATGTGATTCAGAATCACTCAATGAAATTGAAGTAACTGGAATTGCCCAAGCAAGCAACTCAGTTTTACCTGGAGACCTCTTCGTGGCTTTAGCTGGTGAAAAATTTCATGGAGCAGTTTTTGCAGCCGATGCGATCAAGAATGGGGCAGTTGCTGTCCTTACCGATGAAATAGGTGCAACTCACATAAGCGGTGTACCAGTTCTGGTTTCGACAAACCCTCGACGTGCAGCTGGGATTGCCAGCGCCTGGTTTTATTCAGAGCCTATGCGAGATCTCTACAGCATCGGTGTTACTGGAACAAATGGTAAAACTACAGTTACTACCCTTTTGCACCAGATCCTGACTGCAGCAGGACGCGAAAGCGGTTTGATTGGAACTGTTGAGACTCGTATTGGAATTGAAGCATTGGCGAGCAAGCGAACAACACCTGAAAGCAGCGATCTTCAGGCGCTATCGGCAGTTATGCGCGAGCGTCATATGCGTAACTTGGTGATGGAAGTTTCAAGTCATGCAATTACCCTCGAGAGAATTCGCGGAAGTCATTTTGCCGTTGTCGGATTTACAAACCTTTCACAGGACCACCTTGATTTTCACAAAGATATGGAAGATTACTATCAAGCAAAAGCCAAGTTGTTCACTTTTGAGTATGCAGATCTGGCTGTTATAAATATTGATGACAGTTATGGCAAACGATTATCAGAAGAAGTCGAGCTACCAGTAATGACATTATCTCGCTTCGATTCAAAATCAACTTGGCACTTTGTTTCTATCACTCCTGACTATGTTGGCGCATCACTTGCAATTCGCGGCAGCGGCGGAATTTTAATTGAAGGCAAAACCCAGCTACATGGTGGCTACAACTACGACAACCTCCTTATGGCTATTGCAATTGCGGTTGAAAGCGGGATAGATCCAATCGATATCGCGGCGATTTTGCCGACTCTCACTGGAGCGATGGGTCGACTTGAATCAGTTCGACTTGGCCAAAACTTTACCGCCCTTGTCGACTACGCACATTCGCCAGATGCGGTCGCTCGTGTTTTAGAAACTGCTAAAGATATTTCAGATGGACGAGTCATCGCCGTGCTGGGCTGCGGGGGAGATCGGGACAAAACCAAACGAACTTTAATGGGACAAGCCCTTCGCGATGGTTCCGATATCGCGATTTACACAAGTGATAATCCTCGTTCGGAAAACCCTGAGGAAATCTTGGTCCAGATGGTCCTAGATATTGAAATAATCCCTCCAAGTGAAGTGATTGTTGACAGAGCACAAGCAATCCGACAAGCCGTCAACTTGGCTGAAGCTGGAGATGTCGTGATGGTTTTAGGAAAAGGCCATGAAAAAGGGCAAGAGATTAATGGAATTGTTTATGAATTCGATGATCGTATTGAATTAGCCAAAGCTATCGAGGATAAAAAATGATTACTTTAACTGCAGGCGAGATCGCTTTACTCATAGGTGGAGAGTTGCTTTGCGATAAGAATTTACTCATCTCAAAGCCACCAGTCTTTGATTCACGCTTGGCAACTCCAGGGTGCTTCTTTCTTGCGTTCAAAGGCGAAAATGCTGACGGTCATGATTTTGCTGCCGATGCATATCGAAGTGGTTCTATGTTCGCTTTAACGACGCATCGCATCGATGGACCGTGCATTGTTGTCCCTGATGTGCTTAATGCACTCACAATTCTTGCAGCTTTTGTCCGTAATCGATTAGAGAATCTGACAGTAATTGGAATCACTGGTTCACAAGGCAAGACAAGTACTAAAGATTTACTAGCACATATGTTAGGAGCCGTTGGCCCGACAGTTGCTCCATCAGGTTCATTTAATAATGACTTAGGTTTACCAATAACTCTGCTTGAGTGTGATGAACGAACTCGGTTTTGTATTTTAGAAATGGGTGCTCGGCATAAAGGAGATATCGCAAGATTGTGCGAAATCGCTAAGCCAAATATCGGTGTTGTGTTAAATGTTGGTACAGCACATATAGGTGAATTTGGTTCTCAAAAAGCTATTGCAGAAACGAAAAGTGAATTAATTCAATCACTCGGCAAAGACGGTGTAGCTGTACTCGGTACTTACGATGAATTCACTCCCGCGATGGCCTCACTGCATGATGGCGAAGTAATTTATTTCGGAGAAGGCGCAGATCATCAAGTCAGAGCTACGGATATTGAGATGCGTGAAGGCCGACCTCACTTTGATTTAGTGACACGGGCTGGACGCGATGCAGTTGGAATGCGAACGGTTGGGGCTCACCAAGTTTCCAATGCATTAGCGGTTGCCGCAGTTGGAACTGCACTTTCATTACCTCTTGAATTGATTGCCAGCTCGCTTTCAACAGCTGAGATTTCAAGTAAGTGGCGAATGGAACTACATGAGTTTGCAGATCTATTGATAATTAATGATTCATACAATGCTAATCCGGCATCGATGGCGGCTGCGCTTCGATCTTTAGCACTTTTCGCGCAGGAGCGAGGGGGAGCATCATGGGCATTTGTTGGCAAGATGCATGAACTTGGGCAGACACAAGCCCCTCAAAGTCAGTTTATTGCAGAGCTTGCGGTTGAATTAGGCATAGATCATTTAGTTGAAATTAATGCACCTGAATATGGGTCTCCAATAGGTGCGATGACGGTTCATCAAAGAGCCACAATTGATTCAGCAGTTGATTTAGTTGATTTCTTTGCTCCGGGCGATGTTGTCTTGGTTAAAGCTTCTAGATCTGAGGGATTTGAAATTTTGGCGCAGGCGTTAGAACGCGCGTGGATTGAAAAGAGTGGAGTCACACCATGAGACAGATCCTCATAGCAGGAGCAATAGCTCTTGCATTTTCACTCTTTGGAACAAAGATTTTGATTCGAATTCTCGCATCCCGTGGCTATGGTCAAATTATTCGAGATGATGGTCCATCAACGCATAAAACAAAACATGGAACTCCTACTATGGGTGGGATTATTTTTATCCTTGCCGCAATTATTGGTTATGTCACGGCGCACTTGATAACAGGTAATGCGATGACGGCATCTGCGCTTTTGGTGATTGGTCTAGTTGTCGGTCTGGGTTTTGTTGGTTTTCTAGATGACTGGCTCAAAGTTTCACGGCAAAACTCTCGTGGGTTAAAGGGACGTTATAAGTTGTTAGCTCAGGCATCTTTGGCCGGAATATTTGGCTATCTAGGCCTTATGTTTCCTGATAATCATGGGTTAACGCCGATATCACAGTATCTATCTGGTGTTAAAGAAAGCACGTTCTATCTTGGCGCCACCCTTGTCGTCATCTTTGTCATCATTATGGTGATGTCGGCAAGTAACGGCGTTAATTTAACTGATGGCTTAGATGGCTTGGCAACTGGCGCCACAATCATGACTTTTTTAGCTTTCGTATTAATCGGTGTCTGGGAGTTTGGTCAAAGTTGCACAATCGGAGTTTTCTCAACTAACAATTGTTATCAAGTTCGCGATCCACTGGATTTAGCGGTGTTAGCTGCGGCTTTTGCTGCAGGTTGTACAGGGTTTCTATGGTGGAACACTGCGCCAGCAAAAATCATTATGGGAGATACAGGTTCATTAGCTCTTGGCGCTGCAATCGCTGGATTTGCAACAACAATGCGCGTTGAACTTTTGCTTATTCCACTCGGCGGTTTATTTGTGATTATTACTTTGTCAGTAGTAATTCAAACTCTGTATTTCAAAATCAGCGGAGGCAAACGCGTCTTTCGTATGGCGCCGTTGCATCATCACTTTGAATTAAAAGGATGGGCCGAGATAACTGTGGTTATCCGCTTTTGGATTATTGCAGGTCTATCTGTAGCAGGTGGACTTGGTCTGTTTTATGCCCAATGGGTAGCAAAGTAGTTGCTATGCAAATCTCTTTTGCTGGTAAAAAAATCCTCATTCTTGGTGCAGGCATAACTGGTAACTCGGTAGCGAAATCTCTTGCAAAGCGCGGAGCGAGTTTAACTTTGACTGACGATAATCCTAATGCCAAGAGTGAGTTTGAAATTATTATCTCTAGTGAAATCTCTATCCAAAATTTTGATTCGATAGTTGTATCACCGGGTTGGCGCCAAGATCATCCATTAATTGTTGCCGCACAGACTTACGGAATTACTTTGCTGAATGAAGTTGATTTAGCATGGTTGATCAAAAGTGAAGTTGCACCTGGGCAACGTTGGTTGGCACTTACAGGGACTAATGGAAAAACAACAACCGTTGAAATGGTTGCGGCAATGTTAAATCGTGGCGGAATACGAGCAAAGGCATGTGGAAATGTTGGCGACACTGTAATCGAGTCGGTAGACCGTAGCGATGCATTCGATGTGCTGGTGTTAGAACTATCTTCTTTTCAATTACACTGGTCCAAAACTGCCGAATTTGTAGCCAGTGCAATTTTGAATATTGCCGATGACCATATCGATTGGCATGGCAGTTTTGATAAATATGCCGGTGCCAAGCTCTCGCTTCTAGATAGATCTTCTTGTGCAATTCTAAATGCTGATGATGGCGAGATTGTTAGTCGGACAACTCATTGGCAGGGGCGCAAAGTTTTCTACTCATTGAACACTCCCGCACCTGGTGAGATTGGTTTAGTCGAAGAGCTCTTGGTGGATCGCTCTTTTGTGCCAGACCCCCAAGAGGCGGCAGTTATTGCCGAACTCTCCGAAGTTAAACCAACAATTCCGCATAATGTTTCCAACACTCTTGCAGCAGCAGGTCTTGCACGTTCAGTTGGAGTGTCACACGAGGCAATCCGCGAGGCAATCAAAGAGTTTCGGCCGGGTCGCCACAGAATCGAAACAGTTTATGAGGCAGATTCAATCTCATGGGTCGATGATTCAAAAGCAACAAATCCTCATGCTGCTGCAGCCTCAATCATGTCTCATGCATCAGTTGTTTGGATTGCAGGGGGATTAGCAAAAGGTGCGTCAATGGAGGAGTTGGTTGAAAAAACATCAAAGCGAATCAAGGCCGCGATCCTTATCGGAACCGACAGGGATTTAGTCGAAGCTGCTCTTGTAAAATTCTGCCCAGATGTTCCTCGAGTGCTAATTGATTCTGATAATTCAACTTCACTGATGGAAAAAGTGGTTACCGAAGCCCAAAGATTTGTGACTGCAGGGGACACGGTTTTATTAGCTCCCGCATGTGCTTCTATGGATCAATTTGTTTCCTATGCTGACCGGGGAGATCGATTTGCTGCAGCGGTAAAGAAAATTGTGGCTCATGAAGGTTGAACAACGAAATAATATTTTTTCTAAACCAATCAATCTGTATTACATGTTGGTCGGAAGTACATTTGCTCTGAGTATCTTTGGGTTGATTATGGTTTTTTCAGCTTCTTCAATTTATTCATTAGAAAACAAAGGTTCGACCTGGGCAATTCTGCTACGCCAATTTGTTTTTCTCGTGATCTCGATACCAATGGCTTGGACGCTTTCTCGGCTTTCTCTGGCTCGCTGGAAGTTTTTTGCACGCTTCGGCGTTATAGCGTCAATTGGTCTATTAATTATTGTGCAGATTCCAGGAGTTGGTAAGAGTGTCAATGGAAACCACAACTGGATTTCACTTGGCTTTGTTGATGTGCAACCTAGTGAAGTTGCAAAGTTCCTTATGATTTTGTGGGCAGGTTCAATATTAGCTAAACGTGAACGTGCTGGAGATATTCAAGCAAACGTTCTCAAACTCATCGCCCCTGCTTTCTTACTGTGCATAGTTTTAGTTTTACTTGGTAGTGATTTGGGGACTGCATCTGTTTTTGCATTTGTTCTTGCCGGTTTACTGTGGGTCTCTGGCGTTGAGTTAAAGTTATTTGCCGGCCTATCAGCGGTTGGCTTTCTTGGAATCGCTGCATTAATAATCGCTGCTCCGTATCGCGTGGCCCGTTTTTCAGTTTTTCTTCACCCCTTTGCTACTGCCCAATATAAATCTGTGGGCTGGCAACCTGCTCACAGTTTGTTGGGTTTAGCTAGCGGAGGCCTTTTTGGCGTTGGCCTTGGCGCCAGCCGCCAAAAATGGGGAAATCTGCCGGAGGCGCACACAGATTTCATTTTCTCGGTCATTGGTGAAGAGCTCGGACTTTTCGGAACTATTTCAACTCTACTTATTCTTTCGATTCTCCTTTTTTCAATATTTAAAATCGCGCTTCGGGCAAATGATCCAATGGTTCGATATGTGTGTTCTGGTATTGGATGCTGGATTGGAGTTCAAACCGTTCTCAATATTGGCTCAGCAATCAGCGTTCTTCCAGTGGTGGGTGTAACTTTGCCATTACTGTCTTATGGAGGTTCGGCATTGGTTGCTACATATATGGGTATTGCTTTTGTAATCGGTGCTGCCCGTAGAGATCCCTCGATATATGCAGAGTTGGAAAAAACCGGATTACCGCGATGGCTTCGCTAGTTCTTGCAGGTGGCGGAACAGCAGGCCATATTGAGCCCGCTTTGGCCGTTGCGCGTCTTTGGAGACTACAAAACCCGAATGACTCCATAACTTTCCTTGGAACTTCTTCTGGCTTAGAGAATGATCTTGTACCTGCAGCTGGTTTTGATCTGATTAATATTCCAAAAGTTTCAATATCGCGAAAGCCATCGTTTTCTTGGTTACGAATCCCCTTTGCCCTAATCGCATCGATTAAGGCATGTTCTTTCATTCTCAAATCAAGCGATGTCCTTATTGGTTTCGGTGGGTATGTGAGTGCTCCTGCATATATCGCGGCACGCTTAGCTGGAATCCCAACGGTTATTCATGAGGCAAATGCAAAGCCTGGTTGGGCTAATCGATTAGGGGCACTTCTTACACCTTATTTGGCAGTTGCTTATGGAGTTGATTCAGGATTATTTACTGATGCCCTTATCACTGGTTTACCACTTCGAAGTGATGTTGCATCTGCACTTAAAAATGCAGATACAAATTGGGAAAATGCACGTGAAGAAGCAAAGTCGCGAATAGGGTGCGATGTTAAAAAAACCTTAGTCTTTGTTATGGGTGGCTCTCAGGGTTCAGTAGCAATAAACAATGTGATTACCAAATCCATACCAGTTTTAGCAGCAAAGAATATCTGTATTATTCATTCAATTGGTCGCCGCAACGAACTTCCGCCAGCTAGTGATGTGTACCGTCCAGTTGCATATGTCGATGACATGGCCGATATGTATTTAGCAAGTGATCTCATAATTGCTCGAAGTGGCGCGGTAACTTGTAGCGAATTTCGAGCCCTTGGCCGCTACGCTCTTTTTGTACCCCTGCCAATTGGAAATGGTGAGCAGTTCCATAATGCACGTGGATTGGTCGCCGATGGTCGTGCTGAAATTGTTGAGCAGAAGAATTTCACTGTTGAGTATCTTGAATCACGCATTGATGCTTTGGTTAACTCTGCAAAATTGGCCCCGGTGGAGGGTTCTACCGTTGATGCCGATGCGGCTCTTAAGATTGCCGCTCTTGCACAACACGCACTGGATAAAAGATGACTAGACCAACATTGAACTCACTAATAGGAAAGCGGGTGCATTTTATTGGCATCGGCGGTGCAGGCATGAGTGGATTAGCTCGAATCGCACTTTCGCAAGGGATTATTGTGAGCGGTTCCGATGCTAAGGAATCTTCAGTTGTAAAGGCACTTCAAGCAGTTGGTGCGACAATCGCAATTTCACATGATGCGAGCAATGTAACTGGTGCCGATCTTGTGGTTTATTCCACGGCGATTTCGGCAAATAATCCCGAACTTACTTGTGCTCATGAGCTAGCGATTACCACGCTTACTCGCGCAGCCGCATTATCGATTTTGATGTCAGAATCAAAAAGTATTGCCGTTGCCGGTACTCACGGCAAGACAACAACTTCTTCAATGATGGCAGTTGCACTGCAATCATGCGGTGCAGATCCTTCATTTGCAATCGGAGGAACCATTACTGCATCTGGCTCGAATGCACACAGAGGTGCGGGAGAAATATTTGTGGCAGAAGCCGATGAATCTGATGGTTCATTTATCGAATATCATCCTTACGCAGCAATAGTCACTAATGTCGAGCATGATCATGTTGATTTCTTTGCAACTGCCCAAGATGTTGCTCAAGCTTTCAGAGATTTCGCAGCAACTATTAAGCACGATGGCTTTCTCACATATTGCGCAGATGATGATGGTGCAAAAGCATTAGCGGCGACTACTTCGACCTGCCGATTAATTTCTTATGGAACAACTGATGAGAGCGATTTGAAATTGGATTCAATCGAACTAGAAGCAATGGGATCAAGAGCTCGTGCTATCTGGCGAGGCAAAGTTGTAGGAAATATTGAACTTCAAGTACCAGGCCAACATAATCTGCTCAATGCTGCAGCAGTATTAGCAACCGGACTTACCTTGGGATTTAGTGCACCGCAATTGTTATCTGGATTAGCCTTATTCAGAGGTACTGGTCGACGCTTTGAACTCAAAGGAACGGTCCATGGAATTCGGGTTATAGATGACTATGGCCATCACCCAACCGAAATCGACGTCACTCTCAAGGCTGCCCGCCGATTTGCAGGCGATGGCCGTGTAATTGTCATTTTCCAACCACATAGATATTCACGTACGAAAGCCTTTGCAAAAGATTTCGCACATGTTCTCGATATGGCTGATCGGGCAATTGTTCTTGAAATCTACGCAGCCAGCGAAAAGCCCATGGCAGGAGTTACCTCTCGATTAATCACTGACGAGATGACACACGGGGAGTACATTCCAAACTTTATTGAAGTGGCAGACTCTGTTGTTGAAAGCGCTCAACCTCAAGATGTAATAATTACTTTAGGCGCAGGTGATGTCAGTTCACTGGCGCCAATAATTGTTGACGGCCTGAGCCGTCGTTTCGCGTAAATGAAAAACAAGTGGATCGTCGCGATTATCGCGCTTCTTCTTTTAGCTGGATCTTCTTACATTTTAGGATGGTCAACTTTTTTCACAGTTAGCTCGGTAGAAATTAAAGGCACGAATTCTCCTGGAATGGCCATGCCTAACTTGCCACAGGACATCAAGCCAGGTGAAAAACTTGCTCGGGTAGAACCACGGGCTGTGGCGGCAACGTATGAAAAAATCGATTTCATTCGTGATGCCAAAGTTTCACGTAACTGGATTAGTGGAAAAGTAACAATCTCTATAACTATGCGAACACCAATTGCGATTTATAATAATCGAGCCATCGATGCCCTAGGAAAATCTTTTGAACTTAAAGATCAATCACCAAATTCACTGCCTTTGATCCAAGCACCCACGGCAGCTGTTGCGGTTTCAGCCGTTGATTTCTTTAAAACTTTGCCCGAAGAAATCAAATCGGGAATGAGCGTTCTTAAGGTTGAAAGTTCAGGGGTCTATGTATTGCAGGTGAAAGTGAATGGTCGTATGGTGGAAGTCATGTGGGGGGTAGGAACAGAGAACGATTTAAAAGCTAAGGTTTATAGGGCTTTATTGGCACAAAAAGAGAATGCAAAAATTATTAGAATGGATTTATCTGCACCACATGCACCCATTGTTAGTTAGTGCGTTTTTAAAGACACATTAAATAAATCATGTCGGTGTTTGATTAACAGGCGCGTGCGCTTTACGTTCACCTTATTGAAAAACGTTGAATTATAAGGCTCAAGTTGAGGTTTATGGTTCGCAAGGAGGATACACGTGGCTTCACCGCAAAATTATTTAGCAGTCATCAAAGTAGTTGGTATTGGTGGCGGTGGAGTAAACGCAATCAATCGCATGATCGACGTTGGTCTCAAAGGCGTTGAGTTCATTGCAATTAATACAGATGCACAACATTTACTCATGAGTGATGCTGATGTGAAATTAGATATTGGAAGAAAAACAACTCGCGGTCTTGGTGCTGGAATGGATCCTGAAAAAGGACGTGAAGCAGCTCTTGATCATGCCGATGATATTGAAGAGATTTTGCGTGGCGCCGATATGGTTTTTGTTACTGCAGGTGAAGGTGGCGGAACAGGTACTGGTGCAGCACCCATTGTTGCAAAAATTGCAAAAGATATCGGAGCACTAACTATCGGTGTAGTTACCCGACCATTTTCATTCGAAGCAAAGTTACGTTCGACGCAGGCTGACGCAGGTATCGAGGCGCTACGTGGTGAAGTTGATACGTTAATAGTTATTCCTAATGACCGTTTACTTGCAATTTCAGATCGAACAATTACTTTGGCCGATGCATTTAAGAGTGCCGATCAAGTCTTACTTTCTGGTGTACAAGGAATTACAGAGATTATTACTCAACCAGGTTTAATCAATTTGGACTTTGCCGATGTTAAAGCTGTCATGTCAGGTGCAGGATCTGCTCTCATGGGAATCGGTTCAGCACGCGGAGAAAACCGAGCAATTCGTGCTGCCGAACTAGCAATCTCATCACCTTTACTTGAAGCCTCTATTGATGGCGCAATGGGGGTTTTGCTCTCAGTTTCAGGTGGATCTGATCTGGGTTTATTTGAAGTCAACGAAGCATGCGAGCTCGTTCAATCGGCGGTTCACCCAAATGCTAAATTCATTTTCGGAACCACTATCGATGATGCATTAGGTGATGAAATTAGGATTACTGTTGTCGCAGCTGGTTTTGAAGGTGGCGAACCTAGAAAAGTTGTTACCCCAGTTATTGACGCTTCAACTTTGGCCGGTGTTGCAGATCCAATTCCAAGCAATGATCCAATCTCAGTTGCCTTGGATTTGGATGCTGATTCAACTCCTCGCCGTAGAGTTACTTTTGAAGAGCTTGTTGCAGAGGACGAGATCGACGTTCCTGACTTTATGAAGTAAGGAAGATTGCCAAGCCTATTTACTGATCGGCGCAATGGTAAAAGCCATGCGCCTTACGAGTCCTTCAATCTTGCATTGCATGTTGGGGATGATCTTGAATCAGTTTTTGCTAATCGTGAATTGTTATCTCAAACTACTGGGCCATTGCAGTTTATGAATCAAGTTCATGGTGATCAAGTTGTTGAAGTTACTTCCCTAGTCGAGGACCCAACTTGTGATGCATTAATAACAAGATCTCCTGGTATCGCACTTGCAGTCATGGTCGCAGATTGCATTCCATTGTTATTAACATCTTCAACTGTTGTTGGGGCTGTTCATGTTGGAAGACGTGGGCTGGTAAATTCAATTGCCCTCAAGACCGTTGATGCAATGAGAAGAATTGGTGCCGAATCGATTCATGCCCAACTTGGTCCCTCAATTTGCGGGCGTTGCTACGAAGTTTCAGCGGACTTAGCCGGTGAAGTCTGCCAATCACATCCAGCTGCCGCCGCGCTAACGGCTTCCGGGTCTTCTTCATTAGATCTGCCGAAGGCTTTGATTGCAGGACTTGTCTCAGTGGGTGTTTCTTATGAATCAAGTGGAATCTGCACCCTGGAAAATGAGCAGTTTTTTTCCTACCGTCGTCACAATATTACGGGCCGAAACGCTGGTGCTGTGTGGCTATGAATCGCTATGAAGAGATCGCTACAAATCTTTCGTTGGTGCAACAACGCATGGGGCTAGCAATTAGAAAGGCCGAAAGAGATCTAGAAGATGTCACTCTCATTGCCGTTACTAAAACTTTTCCAAGTAGTGATGTAGAAATCCTTAAATCTTTAGGTATTTCGAATTTTGGAGAAAATCGTGATTCTGATGCCGCTCAAAAAGCGGCTGCTGTTGATGGGAAATGGCATTTTCAGGGACAGATTCAAAGTAATAAGTTGAAGTCAATAACTTCATGGGCTCACGTAATCCATTCACTCGATGACTTAAGGCACTTTGAAATTATTGAAAAAGTAGCAACGCACCCCCTAGAAATCTTCTGTCAGGTATCACTGGATGGAGCGAAGAGGCGCGGGGGAGTAACTGGGCAAAAGCTACAAGAGCTTGCGTCGGCAGTAGAAGAATCGGCCAACCATCGACTAATGGGACTCATGGCCGTTGCACCACTTGGAACCCAGCCCGCCGAAGCATTTGAGCAATTATCAGTGATTCGTACTTCATTTACTGCACTTTTTCCTATGGCCAATAAATTATCGGCTGGAATGAGTGGAGATTTTGAAGAGGCGATTGCATATGGGGCGACACATATAAGGGTAGGTAGCTCAATCCTGGGTTCGAGATAGCCCAGCAGGTATCTTTGAACTATGGCTAATGCACTTAAGCGCGTTGCAAACTACTTAGGTTTGATGGACGACCCAGATTTCGATACACCCGTACCATCATCAGTACCTGCAGTTGCAGCCTCGAGTGAGGTGCGAATCAAAGCGCGTGCGCCTCGTCAAGTTTCATCTGTGATTACGTCCACTGCATATGAAGCTGCGCCACAACTTGATCTTCCAGTTCTAGATCGCATCGTAACTTTGCATCCACGTTTTTATAACGAAGCTCGCACCATTGGCGAACATTTTCGACTTGGAAATCCTGTGATTATTAATCTCACCGATATGGATGAGTCGGAGCACAAGCGTCTAGTCGATTTCGCAAGTGGATTAGCTTTTGGTTTGCATGGAACTATTGAACGCGTGACTAAAAAGGTATTCCTTCTCTCACCTGCAAACGTCTCAATCGATACCGAAGATAAGTCAGCGGCTGCACAAGCAAGTTTTTTTAATCAGAGCTGATTCACATGCGAATCGGCACATTGTTAGCTGACCTACTTCAACTCTTTCTATTTGCTTTACTCGCACGCCTGATCCTAGATTACGTTCGAATGTTTGCACGTAATTGGCGCCCAAAAGGAATCGCATTAATTTTAGTTGAACTTGTTTACAGCATCACCGATAAGCCAATGCGATTTGTTGGACGATACATTCCACCACTTCGCTTGGGCTCGGTAAGCCTTGATTTAAGTTTTATTGTTCTCTTTTTCGGAGTTCAATTACTTATGGGTCTGGTTAGCCAGCTTTAGAAAGCTTTACTGCAATTCCAAGTTCGTTATCTTCAATTGCAAGAGTTAAATCTCGCGCCATTGAGAGCGCTAGAACTTCATCCTGTATATGAGCTTCATCCCTTGAGATTGCTTCGGCGATTTCATCAGTTGCATTCCATAAAACGCTAATGCGATCTGAAATCTCAAAGCCATCACTTTTGCGTCGCTCTTGAATAAATCGGATCACTTCACGTACATGACCTGCAGCTTGCAACGCCGGAGTTAGTTCCAAATCTAAGGCAACGCTCTCGCCTTCATGGGATGCAACCATCCAACCAGTTTTCGGAACTTCGGTGATGACTAGATCATCAAGTGCGATCTCCCAGCTGCCAAGAAGTGTTGTTCCACTTGTGCGCAAAATTTTAACCAGTGAGGTTGCATCGGCAGCTGCGATAGCTTTTGCAATCTCTTGAACCGCACCGCCAAACTTTGCACCGAGTGTTTTGAAATTGGCTTTAATGCTGATGTCGACTAAATCCCCATCGGCATCGGCGATATCGGCCAAATTGAGCACGTTAAGTTCATCGGCAATCTGTTCGCGCATTGCTATAGGCAGTGCTGCCCAACCGCTGGCTGCAATCAAAGCGCGCCCTAATGGTTGGCGGATTTTGATTCCAGATTCTGCACGCGAAGCACGACCGAGTTCAACAATTCTGCGAGTGAGGGCAACTTGCGCAGCGAGTTCACGGTTAATCAAAGTTGCATCAGCAACTGGGAAGTCGGAGAGATGAACAGATGCGACTGCTGTTTCATCTGCTGGAATAACTAACTCTTGCCAGACTTGCTCGGTGATAAATGGAACCATTGGAGAGAGAAGTTGGGTAAGCGTCACCAGACACTCATGCAAAGTCGATAGTGCACTGACATCACCATCCCAAAACCTGCGGCGCGAACGTCTAACGTACCAATTTGAAAGATCGTCAATAAATCGTGCAAGTGCACGTCCTGCAACTTGTGAATCAAAATCACTCAGCGCTGCATCTACCTCTTCAATTAGTAGATTGAGTTCAGAGATTATCCATCGATCCATAAGTGGGCGATCAGCTACTTGTGTGCGCTGACTTAAATCAAAGTTTGATGCATGTGCATATAGAGCATGAAAGGAGACCGTGTTCCAATATGTTAATAAAGTTTTTCGAACAACTTCATTAATTGCTTCATGACCGACACGTCGTGCAGCCCAAGGCGACCCTGCTGCCAGCATGTACCACCGCACAGCATCTGCGCCATGCTGATCCATGAGCGCCATTGGCTCAAGGACATTGCCAAGGTGTTTACTCATTTTGCGTCCATCTTTATCCAAGATATGGCCAAGACATAAAACCGTCTTGTACGAGGATTGGTCAAAGACCAAAGTTCCGATTGTCATTAATGTGTAGAACCATCCGCGGGTTTGATCGATAGCTTCACAGATAAAATCGGCTGGGTAAGACTCTTTGAACTTTTCTACTGAACCCTGCTTATGCGGATAACCCCATTGTGCAAATGGCATCGCTCCAGAGTCATACCAGCAGTCGATAACTTCAGGTACCCGAACCATTGTTGAATCGCAGTCGGCACATGCAAAAGTAATGTCATCGACAAAGGGACGGTGTGGATCAAGATTTGAAAGCTCTTGACCAGCTAATCCACCGAGCTCTGCTAATGAATCTACGCAGATTTCATGCTTGTTTTCGCAGCGCCAGATTGGAAGCGGCGTTCCCCAATAACGATTGCGCGATAAGGCCCAATCGATGTTGTTATTGAGCCAATCACCATAACGGCCTTCTTTAATAGTTTCTGGATGCCAATCAGTTGCCGCATTTTCGCGCAGCAGGGCATCCTTTATAGAAGTTGTACGGATGTACCAAGATGGTTGTGCGTAATACATCAAGGCTGTGTGACAGCGCCAGCAATGTGGGTATGTGTGCTCATATGGCTGGTGCTTATACAAAACACCTCTGGCCTTTAACTCTTTTACTAATGTCTTATCGGCATCTTTGAAAAACATTCCGCCTACGACCGGTACTTCTTGCAAGAAATGTCCATCAGGTGCAATCGGATTTACAACTGGCAGCCCATATGCCCGACATACCTGTAAATCATCGGCGCCAAAGGCAGGAGATTGGTGGACAAGTCCAGTTCCATCTTCCGTGGTCACATACGTTGCAAGGACAATGAAGTGAGAATCAGGGATTTCGACGAAATCAAATGGGCGCTGATAGGTAGTGCGTTCTAAATCCTTACCTAAGATTGTCTTAAGAATTTTCTTCTCGCCTTTAACGCTTTCAATTAGCGCTTCGGCAACTATCAGTACTTCACTTACTTCATCCACCGTAACTTCAACTGCAACATATTCAACCTCTGGATGCACAGCGATTGCTGTATTAGAAACCAGGGTCCACGGTGTTGTTGTCCAAACAAGAAAACTTGCGTTAAGTGCAGCTAATTCACCTGAAGTCACGGGGAAACGAACAAAGACCGATGGATCTATGACAGTTTCATAACCTTGGGCTAATTCATGATCAGATAAACCGGTGCCGCAACGCGGGCAGTAGGGTGCAACGCGATGATCTTGAACGAGTAAACCCTTTTTCCAAATCTCTTTTAATGACCACCAAACGCTTTCTACATACTCAGGTGACATCGTCCAATAGGCCTCATCAAAATCAACCCAAAATCCCATGCGGTGGGTCATATCTGTAAATGCACCTACATGGCGCTGAACAGATTCACGGCATTTGTCGTTAAATGCAGCGATTCCATATTTTTCAATATCGCCTTTGCCGGCAAAGCCCAGCTCTTTCTCCACTGCAATCTCAACAGGTAGTCCATGGCAATCCCATCCAGCTTTACGGATTACATGTTTGCCTTTCATTGTGTGAAAGCGCGGAAAAACATCTTTAAAAACGCGCGCCTCAATATGGTGAGTCCCAGGCATTCCATTTGCAGTTGGCGGGCCTTCATAAAACATCCAGGCAGGTGCACCCTCTCGGGCAGAAACGGTTTTTTCGAATATCTGGTTATCTTGCCAAAACTTTAAAATTGAATGCTCGACGGCAGGCAGATCTACGGCTGCTGAGATTGCACGAAATGACATAAAAAAGCCCTCCACGAGTAAGAAAACTCTGGAGGGACGTGACCTGCTGGTGCAGATCTCGCGGTACCACCCGCCTTGCGTGAAGATCACGCCACTTATTTCGCGCCGCAGCTGGTTCTAGATGGTTTTACCCATTTCTTCCAACGAACTCGTGAGGTGATGGCCCCGTCAATGTTCCTGTGCAGTGTGGGATGAATCCTAGCGCGTAAGAGGAGGAAATTATCGACGTGGCTAATTGGTAACCAACCTCCAAGAGCATTAAGGTTCGCGACATGCCTAAGAAGCCCGTTAAGAAAGCCCCTGCCAAGAAGGCTGCGGCGAAGAAGGCCGCGCCGATAAAGAAGGTGGCAGCAAAGAAAGCCGCTCCTGTAAAGAAGGCCGCTCCCGTAAAAAAAGCGGTGGCAAAGAAGGCGGCAGTGAAGAGCATTCCAGTTAAAAAAGCCCCAGGTAAACCCTTCCCATCTAAGACAACGTTGACTGTCGATGAAAAATCACAAACGGTTTCAGTCTCAACTATTACGGCACCTGTTGCCGCGCCTGTGGTTGAAGAGCGTCGCTTGGTGATGCCACCTCCACCTCGTCCCGTGAAGAGTGGTAAAAAGATTGCGCCATTGAAGCCAATAAAAGTTGCTCCAACTCCAATCGTTGTTAGCGAGAGCGAATCTCCTTGGAGCGCTGCAGAGCTCAAGAGCATTCGAAGCGAAATTGCAAAGGAACTTAGTCGCTTGCGAGAAGAGTTAGCAAAAGTTGAAGTTGAAATGGATTCACTCATTCAAGAGTCTGGTGAAGGCGCTGGAGATGATCAAGCAGATGCCGGAACAAAGACTTTCGAACGCGAACATGAAATGTCTTTAGTGATTAATGCACGCGACATGGTTTTGCAGACTGAACGCGCGTTAGAGCGAATTGATTCAAAAAGTTATGGAAACTGCGAAGAATGTGGAAATGCAATTGGTAAGGCCCGTTTACAAGTATTTCCTCGGGCCACTTTGTGCATGATCTGCAAGCAGAAGGAAGAACGGCGCTAACAGTGCGCGTGTGGCGCACACTCTTGGGTGTTGCCTGGCTCATCTGGTTAAGCGATCTCGCTACCAAAATTTGGGCTGTGAGCACGCTATCTCATCGTAGCCAAGTTAAAATAATCGGAACATTCTTCCAACTTAACTTCGTTAGAAATTCAGGTGCTGCATTCTCTTTTGCCCCTGGTGCAACAATTTTACTTTCATTTTTTGGAATCGCAGTTCTTATCGGAATCATTTATTACACACCGATGCTAACTTCAAAAGGTTGGGCAGTTGTCTTAGGTCTTGTAATGGGCGGGATTTTAGGAAATCTCACTGATCGCATATTTCGTGAGCCTGGACTGCTCCGTGGACACGTAATCGATTGGATGCAATTGCCGCATTGGCCTATATTCAATATTGCAGATTCTGCGATCGTTGTCGCAGCTTTTATATCCATGGTACTAACGGCCCGAAACATTCCACCTGTTAAAAAAACTACAGTTTAAAGAAGAGTTGATATGAGTAATCGAGAACACCGCACGTTGTCTGTTCCTGAAGGCGTAGCGGGCGAGCGTATTGATAGTGCTTTAACGCGAGTTCTGGGCCTATCTCGTACGGCTGTAGTTAAGTTGTTAGAAGATGGCGACATTACAACTTCAGGCAAGGCAATGGTCAAATCTGATCGCGTTGCAGCCAACCAGATTATTGAAGTCTTTATGCCCGCACCGATTAATCAAGATCCAATTCCACTGACTCCACTTGAGGGATTAACAATCGTTTACGATGACGATGCAATCGTCGTAATAGACAAGCCTGTCGGTTGTGCAGCGCACCCAAGTCCTGGATGGATGGGTCCAACTGTTGTCGGGGCTTTGATGGCAGCTGGATATTCGATCTCAACAAGTGGCGCGGCAGAGCGTCAAGGCATCGTTCATCGTTTAGATGTTGGAACTAGTGGATTAATGATTGTCGCAAAGAGTGATCGTGCATTTACAGTTCTTAAAGATGCTTTCCGCAACCGAACTGTTGACAAGATTTATCATGCTTTGATTCAGGGGCACATGGATCCAACTACCGGCACAATCGATGCTCCCATCGATCGTCACCCTAAAGAGGATCACCGATTTGCTGTTATGGCTACAGGCAAGGATTCAATTACGCATTATGAAGTTATTGAATTTTATCGCGGCGTCTCTTTAGTTAAAGTTGAACTGGAAACCGGGCGCACACACCAGATTCGTGTTCACTTTTCAGCGCTCAACCATCCACTTGTTGGAGATACTACATATGGGGCAGATCCCGTTCTGGCAAAGTCTCTGGAAATGAGACGACCTTGGCTTCATGCTAAAGAATTGGCATTTGACCACCCCATCACAGGAGAGCATCTTCGATTTAGCGCGCCATACCCGGCCGATCTCACACGATCATTGGCGTTGCTATCTGATGCAGTTCTTCCTTAAGCAATAATCTACGTTCACCATGAAATCTGAGAGCTTCGTACATCTGCACGTCCACACCGAGTATTCAATGCTCGATGGCGCTGCCCGTGTTCCCGATTTGATGGCTGAAGTTGCACGTCAGGAAATGCCAGCAATTGCAATAACAGATCATGGAAATGTTTTCGGTGCTTACGAGTTTTATAAGCAAGCGAAAAAAACTGGCATAAAACCAATCATTGGAATTGAAGCCTATGTTGCGCCCGAATCACGTTTTGATAAAAAGCGTGTGCAGTGGGCAAGTGGTGGCGAAGATGATGTTTCTGGTGGCGGTGCATATACGCATATGACTATCTTGGCCGAAAATAATGTTGGCCTTGGAAACCTCTTCAGACTTTCCTCTCTTGCATCTCTTGAAGGCTATTACTACAAGCCGCGGATGGATCGAGAGCTTTTATCGAAGTATTCAACTGGTCTTATTGCAACTACAGGATGTCCAGGTGGTGAAATTCAAACTCGCCTGCGCATGGGCGCATACAAAGAGGCGATAAAAGCAGCTAGCGATTACCGTGACATTTTCGGTGCCGATAATTTCTTTTTGGAAGTTATGGACCATGGGATCGAAATCGAAAGCCGCGTTAAAGCTGATTTACTCAAGCTCGGTAAAGATTTAGGGCTACCGCTTTTAGCTACGAATGATCTTCACTACACGTTGCAGGCCGATTCAGGCGCACACGAAGCGCTGCTCTGCGTTCAATCAGGTTCGACTTTGGCCGACCCAAAGCGATTTAAATTCGATAATGATTCTTTTTATGTCAAGACACCAGCCGAGATGCGTGAGCTATTTAAAGATATCCCAGAAAGTTGTGACAACACTTTGTTGATTGCCCAACGTTGCGACGTAACTATGCGCGAAGGAGAAAACCTGCTTCCTCAGTTCACCGTTCCTGCCGGTGAGACAGAGGATTCATGGCTAAAGAAGGAAGCAGTTCGCGGCATGAAGGCGCGCCTTGGTTCAAAACTAACTCCCGAACACGAAACTCGTCTTGATTACGAGCTCGGCGTGATGGAGAAGATGGGATTTCCCGGCTATTTCCTTGTTGTTGCTGACTTAGTGGGGCATGCAAAAACCGTTGGCATTCGAGTTGGCCCAGGTCGTGGATCGGCTGCCGGTTCTTTAGTGGCCTATTCATTAGGAATCACGGGTCTTGACCCACTCGAACACGGTCTTTTGTTTGAACGTTTCCTAAATCCAGAACGTATCTCTATGCCTGATATTGATCTCGACTTCGACGAGCGTCGACGAAGTGAAATGATTCGATATGCAACAAATAAATATGGCGAAGATCGCGTTGCACAGATTATTACTTATGGAACTATTAAATCAAAACAGGCAATCAAAGACTCAACTCGCGTTCTTGGATATCCATATGTAATCGGTGAAAAACTTACTAAGGCTTTGCCGCCAACGGTTATGGGTAAAGATATTTCACTTGGGGGAGTCTTTGACCCAAAGGATGATCGTTATGGGGAAGCTGGTGAATTCCGCGCACTGTATGAATCCGATCCAGATTCAAAGCGCGTTGTAGATACTGCCCGCGGACTCGAAGGCCTTAAACGACAATGGGGCGTGCACGCGGCAGGCGTAATCCTTTCTCGCGAACCCCTGCTAGATGTTATTCCTATTCATCGCCGTGAAGCAGATGGTGCAATCATTACCCAGTTTGACATGGGTGCTTGCGAATCTATTGGGCTACTTAAAATGGATTTCTTGGGACTTCGAAATCTTTCAGTTCTAGATGATGCACTAATAAATATTAAAGAGAATCAAAATATTGATGTAGTCCTTGAAGATCTCACACTTGACGATAAGAAAACTTATGAACTTCTTTCACGAGGCGATACGTTAGGTGTTTTCCAACTCGACGGAGGCCCTATGCGCGCCCTCCTTAAATCAATGTCTCCTGATTCATTTGAAGATATTTCTGCGGTGATTGCCCTTTATCGACCAGGTCCGATGGGCGAAAATGCACATAATAACTATGCTGACCGCAAAAATAAGCGCAAACCAGTTGAACCTATTCACCCTGAACTCTCAGAGGCCTTGCAAGATATTTTGGGTGATACATATGGACTTATCGTCTACCAAGAACAGGTGATGGCGATTGCCCAGAAAGTTGCTGGTTTCTCGCTAGGCCGAGCAGATCTTTTACGTAAAGCGATGGGTAAGAAGAACAAAGATATTTTGGATAAGGAATACGTACCCTTTGAAGCTGGAATGAAAGCCAATGGTTTTTCCACCGCTGCAATTAAGCGTTTATGGGATGTTCTTATTCCCTTCTCTGACTATGCCTTCAACCGCGCACACTCTGCAGGTTATGGAGTTGTTTCATATTGGACCGCTTATTTAAAGGCTAACTATCCAACTGAATACATGGCAGCACTGCTCACAAGCGTGCGCGATGATAAAGATAAGTCGGCGCTTTATTTAAGTGAATGTCGACGAATGGGTATCAATGTTTTGCCACCTGATGTTAATGAATCAAATGGTGAATACACGCCGCGAGGAAAAGACATTCGTTTCGGTTTGGCAGCTATTCGAAATGTTGGTGAAGGTGTTGTTGCTTCCATCAAAGTTTCGCGCGAATCCAAAGGTCGCTTTGCCTCATTCGGCGATTTCCTAGCCAAGGTCGATGCACAAGTTTGCAATAAGAAAACAATCGAATCTCTTATTAAAGCCGGTGCATTCGGTTCTCTTGGCGCAACTCGAAAAGGCTTGATAGCAATTCACCTTGAAGCAATTGATTCGGTAATTGAAAGCAAGCGAGCCGAAGCAATAGGTCAGTTTGATTTATTTGGTGGTGATTCCATCACTGAAGTAGTGGGTCTAGATATTGAAGTCCCAACCGGTGAATGGGATAAATCAATGTTGCTTAGCTATGAACGTGAAATGTTGGGTCTTTACGTTTCCGATCACCCGTTACTTGGAGTTGAGCATGTCTTACGTGCCAACACTGATATGTCGATCAGTGAGTTAGTTGATGAGGGTGCTCAACATGAATCCATCGTCACGATCGGTGGATTAATCACGAGTGTGACCCGTAAGGTTTCGCGTCAAGGTGCTACGTGGGCAGTAGTTACAGTAGAAGATCTGGAAGGGTCATTAGAAGTGCTCTTCTTCGCTAAGACTTACACGCAATATTCAATGTCTCTAACTGAAGATCGAATTGTCACAGTTCGTGGTCGTGTTGATCGGCGCGAAGAAAACTTAAGATTTACCGCACTTGAAATGTCTATGCCAGATATTTCAGCCGGACCAACAGGCCCACTTGTAATCACAATTCCAATGTCACAATGCACTCCACCGGTAGTTGATCGCATCAAAGAGATTTTGCGCTCACATCCTGGCAAGCGTGAAGTCCATCTTTCACTGAGTGAAAATGGCAGCAACACCGTGATGACAATTGATGCTTCAGTCACAGCATCTCCATCTCTGAGCGCAGATCTCAAATCAATTCTTGGCCCTAACTGCCTGGTTTAAATTCGCGCACCTGCTCTACGGGCCAGAGGTTACAATTTGCTAGTGATCCGCACCGTTGACCTCCGAGGAAAAACCTTAAATAAGGCTGGATACAACGCTGAGATTCCACGTGCCACTTTGGATGTTGCTGAGGCGATGCGCCTCATTGAACCAATATTGCACCGAGTTAAAACTGGAGATGAATCGGATTTAATTAATCTGGCAGAAGAGTTCGATGGAGTGACGCCGCCATCAATTCGAGTGCCGCAAAGTGCGCTTGACGAAGCATTAGCAGCACTTAACCCTCAAGTTCGTACAGCCCTTGAACTTTCTATCGAGCGAGTGCGAATTGTTCACAACGATCAGGTTCGTAGCGATAAGACCACCACGGTTGTCGATGGGGGAACTGTTACCGAAAAATGGATTCCAGTTGATCGAGTAGGTTTATATGTGCCTGGCGGTCGCGCGGTATATCCAAGCAGTGTCATTATGAATGTGGTTCCAGCGCAAATTGCTAAAGTTTCATCTATCGCAGTTGCTTCACCACCACAAAAAGATTTTGCAGGCCTTCCTCACCCAACGATTTTGGCCGCCTGTGCATTACTTGGAATCACCGAAGTTTATGCCGTTGGGGGAGCACAAGCGATTGCGATGTTTGCATATGGTGTCAAGGGATTGTGTGAAAAAGCCGATTTAGTTACTGGTCCAGGAAATATCTATGTTGCTGCGGCTAAACGCGCTCTGCGTGGAGTAATTGGAATTGATTCAGAGGCCGGTCCAACTGAAATCGCTATTCTTGCTGATTCTTCTGCAATTGCAGCCGATGTTGCAGCAGATCTAATTAGCCAGGCCGAACACGATGTAATAGCGGCCGCGGTTTTAGTTACAGATTCACTGGAGTTGGCCACCGCTGTTGAAGCAGAGCTTAAGATTCAAGTTTCGGCAACTAAACATAGTGATCGAATTACTAGCGCACTCACCGGAATTCAATCGGCCATTGCTCTTGTAGATTCACTTGACCAAGGAATCGATGTTGTTAACGCATATGCGGCAGAACACTTGGAGATTCAAACTCGAAATGCGCGAACTGATTCGCAAAAAATTCGAAACGCTGGAGCTGTCTTTATTGGGCGATTTTCACCGGTTTCACTCGGTGATTATTCTGCGGGTTCTAACCACGTTTTGCCTACCGGTGGTTGTGCCTGTCACTCAAGCGGGTTGTCTGTAGCTAGTTTTCTTCGTGGTTTGCATTTTATCGAGTATGGACAAAAGGCATTTACTGATTTAGTTCCTACCGTAGTTATTTTGGCTAACTCAGAGGATTTACCGGCACATGGCCAAGCAATGACAGTGCGATTGGAAAACTTATAAATGAACTGGCCAACGTGGTTGCCACTGCGTGCAGATCTTGCACCATTGAGCCCATATGGTGCTCCTCAAGTGGTCTCTGATGCCGCGCTTAATACCAATGAAAATCCATACCCACCATCACCGGCTTTGCAAAAAGCAATTGCCGATGCAATCTTTAAAGTCGCCGCCGATCTCAATCGTTATCCTGATAGAGATGCAAATACTCTTCGAGCTAAATTAGCTAGCTATATTAATGAGTTAAGTTCTACCGAATTTAATGCTGACAATATTTGGGCAGCGAATGGTAGTAACGAAATCATTCAATCGATTTTTCTCGCTTTCGGAAAAGGCGCAGTTTTAGGTTTCACACCCTCATATTCAATGCACCCTTTAATCGCAAAGGTAACAGGTGCAGAATGGATTGATGGAAGACGAAATGCAGATTTTTCGCTCAATGCCAAAGAGGCTGTGGATCAAATTGAAGCAATCAAGCCAGTTCTAACTTTTATTACAACACCAAATAATCCAACAGGTGGTTCAGTCACAATTAATGAGATACAACTTCTTGCCGACGCAACAGCAAAAGTTGGAGGACTTCTTGTCGTTGACGAAGCCTATGCAGAGTTTTCATCTGAGAAATCAGCTGCAACGTTGATATCAGCTAACCCTCATGTGCTTGTGATTCGAACGATGAGTAAAGCCTTTGCTTTCGCTGGTGCACGTGTTGGTTACCTAATCTGCGATCCAATCGTTAAAGATGCCATGATGCTGGTTCGATTGCCGTACCACTTGAGCGCTTTAACACAGGCAGCTGCCTGTGTTGCCTTAGATTTCAAAGATGAGCTACTTGGCTTTGTCACCACACTCACAAAATCCCGCGAAACTATGGTGAATGCTCTTCGTGAGTTAGGGCTGACAACAGTTCCAAGTAACGCCAACTTCATTTTGTTTACTGGATTTAAGGCCGATGCCCCTAAACTTTGGAGCGAACTTCTTGCAAAGGGTGTCCTCATTAGAGATGTTGGCCTAGCAGGGTATTTACGAGTAACTATTGGCAACGAAGCCGAAAACAGAGTATTCATTTCAGCGCTTAAAGAACTCGTCTAGAAAGAGGCATACATGAGAAAAGCACGCGTCGAAAGAGCAACTAAAGAGTCACATGTATTAGTTGAACTTAACTTAGATGGTCAGGGCGTCATCGATGTTTCTACCGGTGTGCCATTTTTCGATCACATGATGTCTCAGTTAGGAAAACACTCTGGTTTTGATTTAACCGTCAAGACAACAGGTGATATCGATGTTGATTCACACCACAGCGTTGAAGATACTTCCCTTGCCTTTGGTCAAGCTTTACGTGAAGCTCTTGGAGATAAAACAGGCATTCGTCGATTCGGCGATGCGATGGTTCCACTAGATGAAGTTTTGGTGCAGGCCGCCGTTGATCTCTCTGGCCGTCCATACCTAGTTCATCGTCAACCTGAAATCGTTGAACTCATCGGAACTTTTGATACCACGCTAGGTAAACACATCTGGGAATCTATTGTTGCTGAAGCTCATATCGCTCTTCATATTCGCGTCCTTGAAGGTCGCAATGCTCACCATGTTTTTGAAGCACAGTTCAAAGCAGTTGCACGCGCTCTTCGCGATGCAGTTTCACTCGATGGTCGCGTCGCAGGAATCCCGTCGACTAAAGGCTCTCTTTGATTGCAATTCTTGACTATGGGTCTGGCAATTTACGATCGGCCGAACGTGCATTTGCGACTTCCGGGAAAGAAGTAGTTGTCACTTCTGACCGCGCAATTGCATTAGTGGCCGAAGGCTTAGTTGTTCCAGGGGTAGGTGCTTTTGCAGCATGTATGAAAGGCCTTAACGCCGTTGACGGCGCGGCAATTATTCGCGAAAGAATTGCTAACGAGCGACCAGTGCTTGGTATTTGTATTGGCATGCAAATTCTATTTAGTCGAGGGACTGAGCATGCAGAAAATGGTGCGCACGCCGGAGTAGGAGTGTGGGACGCTCAAGTTTCACAGTTAGTCGCACCGATTCTTCCTCACATGGGATGGAACACTGTTGAAACTGCAACTGGATCCATTTTATTCAAAGGTATTGAGGATCAATCTTTTTATTTCGTGCATTCATATGCGGCCAAGAAAGCCGTTGGACAAGTGCAAAGCTGGAGCATTCACGGTGAGAGATTTCTTGCAGCCGTTGAAGATGGATACGTATCTGCAACTCAGTTTCACCCTGAAAAATCAGGGGATGCCGGTTTGGCTTTAATTAAGAATTGGACGCAATCACTATGAGTTACTTAGAGCTATTGCCGGCTGTAGATGTTAAAGATGGACGTGCAGTCAGACTCGTTCAGGGTGAACTCGCCAAGGAGAGCATCTATGGTGCGCCTTTAGAGGTTGCACTTGAGTTTCAGAGCGCCGGAGCCGAGTGGTTACATCTTGTTGATTTAGATGCAGCATTTGGCAGAGGAAGTAATGCCGAACTCTTAGCAGAAGTTGTTGGAGCACTGGATATCAACGTCGAACTATCTGGTGGGATTAGAGATGACGAATCTCTAGAACGAGCTTTAGCTACGGGTTGTCGCAGAGTCAATTTAGGCACTGCAGCGTTGGAGGATCCAGAGTGGACCGCTCGCGTTATTGGTCTATACGGTGATCGAATTGCAGTGGGTTTAGATGTGCGTGGCCACGTTCTCGCAGCGCGTGGTTGGACAAAAGAGGGTGGAGATTTATTTGAAACCCTTGCCCGCTTAGATAAAGATGGCTGTGCGCGTTATGTTGTAACTGATGTAACCAAAGATGGAACTCTTGCTGGGCCAAACCTTGAACTCTTGAAATCAGTATGTGCCGCTACGGACAAGCCAGTTGTAGCAAGTGGTGGAATTTCTTCACTGCAAGATATTCAAGCTTTGTGTGATCTCCATGCAACAGGTATCGAAGGAGCAATTGTAGGTAAGGCGCTTTATGCCGGTGCATTTACTTTGCAACAGGCATTGGAGTTAACCGGCAAATGACGCTATCTGTACGCATTATTCCCTGCCTCGATGTAACCGATGGGCGAGTGGTGAAAGGTGTGAATTTCACTAATCTCGTTGACGCTGGCGATCCAGTAGAAATGGCCGCACTGTATGGTTCTGAAGGCGCTGACGAATTAACTTTTCTTGATATCTCAGCAAGTGTCGCTGGTCGCGAAACTACTCTTGATGTTGTTCGTAGAACGGCCGAACAGGTTTTTATTCCTTTAACAGTTGGTGGGGGAATCCGAAGCGTTGAAGATGTAGATCGATTACTTCGAGCCGGTGCCGATAAAGTTTCTATTAATACTGCAGCGATTGCGCGACCTGAATTAATCGCTGAAATTGCCGATCGATTTGGTTCGCAGGTTTTAGTTTTATCAGTTGACGCACGCCGTGCACGTACAGATTCAGGTTTTGAAGTAACAACACATGGTGGCCGTGAAGGCACAGATATCGATGCACTTGCATGGGTAGAGAAAGCATGTGCTTTGGGTGTTGGTGAGATTCTCCTGAACTCAATGGATGCCGATGGCACGCGTGCTGGATATGACATCGGCATGATTACAGCGGTGCGAGCAGTTTCAAAGGTGCCGTTAATTGCAAGTGGAGGGGCCGGCACGTTAGCCGATTTTGCCGCCGCCCTTGATGCTGGCGCAGATGCACTTCTTGCTGCAAGTGTCTTCCACTTTGGGATCCACCGCATTGGTGACGTGAAATCCTACTTAGATTCGCAGAATTATCCTGTGCGCACCTTGGCCGCCAAGTAAGGCAGAATTAGCCCATGAGCAGACTTGACGCGCAAATTCTCGATCTTCTTAAAGATCCTCAAGCGCTAATGCCAGCAGTTGTGCAAGATGCAACTACAAAAGAAATCTTAATGTTGGCATATATGAACGCTGATTCTTTGGCGCTAACTTTAAGCACACGCAAAGCTACGTACTGGTCACGCTCTCGAAATGAGTTATGGGTAAAGGGTGCAACCTCAGGCCACTTCCAAGAAGTTCAATCGGTGGCATTGGATTGTGATGGCGACGCTCTCTTAATTATTGTTAATCAAAGCGGTGTTGCTTGCCATACTGGCGAAAACTCATGTTTTCATAAGCCGTTAGCGCTGGGCTAATTCCATGAATCTGGAAGAGTTTCGCGCTTACGCAAAGATTTCAAATGTTATTCCGGTATCGCGCCGTTTGCTCGCAGATGGTGAAACTCCACTAGGTGTATATAGGAAATTGGCTAAGAATCTACCTAATACATTTCTTCTTGAATCTGCAGAACATGGTGGCGCTTGGTCTCGATACTCATTCATTGGTGTTCATAGCGAAGCAACACTGAGCGAAAAAGATGGCAAGGCGTATTGGCAGGGAACTGCCCCAGCCGGGGCGCCGAGTGCAATTGATCCATTGGAAGCACTTCGTCTGTCAGCTGCCCATTTGAAATCTCCAAAGATTGCTGGTCTACCACCGCTGACTGGGGGATTAGTTGGATTTATGGGTTACGACGTTGTGCGTCGCCTTGAAAAGCTTCCTGATCTTTCAACTAAAGATTTACCGCTGCCTGAATTAAGTTTTATGCTAACGAGTGATTTAGCTGTACTAGATCACAGCGATGGAACCATTACTTTGATTGCAAATGCCATTAATTGGGATGGAAGTGATGCTCGAATCGATGAAGCATTTGTAGCATGCAATGAACGCCTTGATCGAATGCAGAAAGATTTGTCGGTTTCGTTAGACGGCGACATTGCTGAGATTGATATCCATGCGGCTCCTCAATTCGATGCCAATATGACTGCAGATCAATTTAAATTTAAGATTGCTCAGGCAAAAGAAGAGATACTTGCTGGTGAAGCATTTCAAATCGTTTTGTCACAGCGTTTTTCAATGCCATGCACCGCCGATGCCATCGATGTTTATCGAATGTTGCGCCTCAATAATCCAAGCCCGTATATGTACCTGTTTCGCTTTAACGAAGGAATCACAATCGTCGGTTCAAGCCCAGAGGCATTAGTAAAAGTTAACCAACGCGAAGTAATGATCCATCCAATTGCAGGAACGCGTAAACGTTCAGCTTCGCCAGAGGAAGATCACCGCTTAGGAGAAGAGTTATTGGCAGATCCAAAAGAGCGGGCTGAGCATTTAATGTTAGTTGATCTTGGCCGCAATGATTTAGGTCGAGTCTGCGCAGCAGGGTCAGTTGAAGTTATTGATTTCATGCATATTGAGCGCTATTCCCATGTCATGCACATCGTTTCTACAGTCACCGGAAAACTTGCCGAAAATGCAACGCCAGTAGATGCTCTATTTTCGGTATTCCCCGCCGGTACATTGTCTGGCGCGCCAAAGCCGCGAGCAATGGAGATCATTGAAGAGCTCGAGCCGACTCGTCGCGGCGTTTATGGCGGAATCGTTGGCTACATAGATTTCACCGGCAATATAGATACGTGCATCGCGATTCGCACAGCGTTAATTCATGAAGGCGTTGCATATGTTCAAGCCGGAGCTGGAATCGTCGCTGATTCAGATCCAGAATCTGAAAATCAGGAGTGCCGAAATAAAGCAGCAGCAGTTTTAATGGCTGTGGATGCAGCAAATAGATTGCGTAAGAATTAGTGAAACAGTCAATCGCGATTGGTCTGAGCATCGTTGTGGTTTATGCCGCAGTCATTCTCATCGGCAAGAGATTTCGTCTTTCGTCACGTTATGAGCGAAAGCCTCATTCACTAAACGCCTGGAACTCATTAGATAAAGGGATTGATCCAACTGAATCGGATAATTCATGAGTGTCCTGGATTCTATAATTGAAGGTGTTCGCGAAGATTTAGCTGCTCGTCGAATACCTCTTGGTCAACTGCAGGAGGCCATTGATCAGGCGGTTGCGGTGCGCGATCCATTGACAACATTATTAAATTCTCAGATGTCAGTAATTGCAGAGGTAAAACGTTCATCACCTAGCAAGGGCGAACTTGCAACTATTAAAGATCCAGCAGCATTGGCCGAGCAGTACGAAGTTGCAGGCGCTAGCATTATTAGCGTATTAACTGAGCAACGCCGTTTTGGTGGCTCACTTGCCGATCTAGATGCAGTTCGTGCACGTGTAAATATTCCCATTTTGCGCAAAGATTTTATGGTTGATGAGTACCAATTTTTTGAAGCGCGTGCTCATGGCGCAGATGTTGTGCTACTCATCGTCGCTGCACTTAGCCAGTCACAGCTCAACGATTTCCACCAATTAGCAGAAGGCCTTGGAATGCGCGCTTTAGTAGAAGTCCATACAAATGATGAGCTAGAGCGTGCCCTAGAAATATCTCCTCGCATCGTAGGAGTAAATTCTCGCAATCTGCGAACTCTGGATGTGGATGCCCAATCTTTTGCAGAACTTATCCCGCGAATTCCAGGGGATTTAGTCCGTGTTGCTGAATCTGGAATCTCATCACGGCGCGATGTTGAATTTGCACAAAATCAAGGTGCAACTGCGATTTTGGTGGGCGAAGCCCTTGTCCGTGCCGGTGACCCAACGGTTGCACTGCGCGAACTTCTCGGTGCAGATAGGATTTCTTGATGACAATTGAAACCAGCGACCTTCTCGGCCATTTCGGTCAATATGGTGGGAGATTCGTACCGGAAGCATTAATTGGCGCACTCGATGAGTTAGAGGCGGCCCATAACGCCGCCAAAATTGACCCAGAGTTTCAGGCAGAGTTAGCCGAACTTCACCGTACATACACAGGGCGCCCAAGCATCATTACCGAAGCAAAGCGTTTTGCAGAGCATGCAGGTGGGGCTCGGATTTTGCTCAAGCGCGAGGATCTCAATCACACTGGAAGTCACAAGATAAATAATGTCTTGGGACAAGCGCTCTTAACTAAGAAAATGGGCAAGAAGCGAATTATTGCCGAGACTGGTGCTGGCCAACATGGAGTTGCAGCGGCCACGGCCGCGGCATTGATGGGTCTTGAATGCGTTGTCTATATGGGCGAGGAAGACACTCGCCGTCAATCACTCAATGTTGCTCGAATGAAATTATTAGGCGCGCAAGTAATTCCAGTGACTTCAGGTTCGAGAACTCTAAAAGATGCAATTAATGAAGCGATGCGTGACTGGGTTACAAATGTTGCAACTACGCATTACATGTTAGGAACGGTAGCTGGTCCCCACCCGTTTCCAACGATGGTCCGTGATTTTCACAAAATAATCGGTGAAGAAGCGCGTGAACAAGTTTTAGAGTTAACTGGAAAACTTCCTGATGCGGTGCTCGCCTGTGTAGGTGGTGGCTCAAATGCAATTGGAATCTTCCACGCCTTTATTCCAGATACTCAAGTTCAACTCATTGGTCTTGAAGCTGGCGGCGATGGAGTTGAATCAGGTCGTCATGCCGCGACAATCACGGGAGGTTCTGCCGGGGTATTGCATGGAACTCGTTCATATGTTTTACAAGATGAAAATGGCCAGACTGTGGAGTCTCATTCAATTTCGGCAGGTCTTGATTATCCTGGCGTTGGTCCAGAGCATGCGTATTTACACGATATCGGAAGGGCTCAATATCGTGCAGTTAATGATGATGCAGCGATGGAGGCATTTGCTCTGTTGTGTCGCACTGAAGGAATAATTCCGGCGATTGAAAGTGCTCATGCTTTGGCAGGAGCATTGGAAATTGGAAAAGAGTTAGGCCCTGATGCAGTTTTGCTTATAAATCTTTCAGGTCGCGGTGACAAAGATGTCCAGACAGCGGCAGAGTATTTTGGAATTCAACTGTGAGAACGCCACTTGATTTAGTTTTCGAAAAAGTACGTGCCGAAAATCGTGCTGCTCTTATTGCCTATATCCCAGCAGGCTTTCCATCACAAAGTGGATGCTCAAAAGCAATTGCAGTACTGGCAGATGCTGGTGTAGATGCAATTGAAATTGGTTACCCCTACAGCGATCCCGTTATGGATGGACCGACGATTCAAGAAGCTGCAGAGATTTCACTCAGAGGTGGCACAGGATCAGTAGATGTCTTTGCCGCGTTAAAAACCGCAAGTGCCACTGGAGTAGCAGCTGTTGTTATGACGTACTGGAACCCCATTGAAAAATATGGAGTTGATGCTTTTGCAAAATCTATTTCAGATAACGGAGGCTCGGGAGTTATCACTCCAGATTTAACGATTGAAGAGTCCGGGCGCTGGCTGGAAGCAACGACTAAATATGGAATCAATCCAATCTATGTAGTTGCACCAAGTACAGGCGATGTTCGGTTGTCTCAAGTAACCTCCAAAACTGGTGGATTTGTTTATGCCGCCTCAGTGATGGGAGTTACTGGTGCTCGAACAAATGTATCTGTCGATGCCAGTGAATTAGTTGCACGCGTAAAGAAAACTACACAACTTCCAGTCTCGGTAGGACTCGGAGTTTCAACTCGCGAACAGGCTAAGCAGGTAGCGGCTTACGCAGATGGTGTAATCGTTGGATCTGCATTTATCAAATTATTACTTGGCGCAAAGAGTGAACAAGAAGGGCTCGATGCGATTGGTGAATTGGCTAAAGAGTTAGCGTTAGGAGTTCGTGAGGGTCGATGAAGAGAATTAATGAAAAATATCAACCTCTCATAACATTAATCTGCCGCTTGCTTTTAGGCGGAGTATTAATCACAGCAGGTGGCTTAAAGGCTCTAAAACCATCCGTATCTGCTGGAGCAGTTGCGGCTTACAAAATTCTTCCTACCGAGCTCGCCCACCTTGTTGGGTATGCACTTCCTTGGTTGGAAATTGCAGTGGGAGTGTTGTTAATCATTGGACTCTCAGCCAGATTCGCAGCGGTAGTTGGCATGGCAGTGATGCTGATTTTCGTCGCAGCAATTATCTCAGTGTGGGCCCGCGGAATCCTCATCGATTGTGGATGCTTCGGAGGCGGTGGTGCTGTCGATCCAACTAAGGCCGCTCAAGTTCATCGTGCATATCTATTGGAAATTTTACGCGATTTAGGTTTGGCATTAACTGGTCTATATCTATACTTTTTCCCATACGGACGTCTAAGCATTGAAAAACCACTTGCAATCACCGAGGAGCAGTAATGGCTAAGCAGGAAAAGGCAACTAAGGCTAATGGTGGAGATAATTTCACCCGCTGGTTAGTTATTGGAATGGTTACTTTAGTTGTAGCCACTGGCGCGATTTTCAGTGTTGTTAGTCAAAAGACTAAGGCAAATGAATCTTTCACTGCTCTCAAAGATTTTAAAGTTGGAGCCGCAGTTGCTGCAACGGTCGATGTTGCCAATGGCTCCGGAATAACTCTGAATCCAGAAATAACTAAGACCATTGACCTATGGGAAGACCCACAGTGTCCAATCTGTAATACTTTTGAAAGCGCCAATGGTGCATATATAGATGATCTAGTTCGTACAAAGAAAGCAAAAGTTGTCTTTCATGTTGTTTCATTTATTGGAAATGAATCTATCTCAGCGGCAAATGCTGAATATTGCGCTGCTGATGAAGGTCACTATTTAGATTTCCATAAAGCCATCTATTTAGTTCAGCCTGCACTTGAAAACTCCGGCTTCTTTACAAGTACTAATCTTTTAAAGATTGGTAATTATGTTGGGTTAAAGTCAAAGAGCTTCGTTGATTGCGTTAATAAGGCTTCGAAACTTGATCAAGTAAAGGCAGCTTATGACTCAATGGCAAAGTACAAAGTTAATGGAACTCCAACGGTTTTCTTCAATGGGAAACTATGGGTACGCAAGAACAGTGCATTTGTACTTGATGAGTTTTCTGCAGCTTTCGAAGCAAGTTAATCCTTGATTCGCTCAATTCCTTCGCCAACGCTTTCGGCGCTGGAGTTAGGCCCGTTTACATTTCATCTTTACGCACTATGCATCATTACGGGAATCGCAGTTGCAATTTGGCTGGGAGATAAACGCTTTCGTGACCTCACACCCAATGGCAAATCTGTGGTCTCTGAAATCTCGATCATGGCCGTTCCATTTGGAATTCTTGGTGGCCGTATTTATCACGTCATTACCTCACCTGATGCATATTTTGGTAGAGGTGGACATCCCCTTGATGCATTAAAGATTTGGGAAGGTGGACTTGGGATTTGGGGTGCGATTTCACTAGGCGCATTAGCTTCTTGGTTTCGCTATAAACAGTTGGCAAAAAAGATTGAACTGCCTGAATTTTTAATTTTTCTTGATGCTCTTGCCCCAGGTGTTTTATTTGCTCAAGCGATTGGTCGATTTGGAAATTGGTTCAATATCGAATTATTTGGACGACCTTTAGTTGCCCCGTGGGCATTACAAGTTCCAGTGCGAGACAGACCTTCCGGATACTTAGCATTTGAGACTTTCCATCCGACTTTTCTATATGAAGCAATCTGGTGTTCATTGCTGGCAGTTATATTGATTTCATTGGGAAAGCGTTTGAAGAGCGGTCAAATTTTTTCTTTATATGTGATGGGATATTCAATCGGGCGATTAGGTATTGAATCCATTCGAATTGATACTGCTCACACAATCGCAGGATTACGCTTGAATATTTGGGTCAGCTTGATTGTCGCGCTCTTGGGTTTAGTGACACTAATCTCACAATCAAGGAAGGCGCCCTAAAAATCAGGTAGGCTCTTGCACATGTCACTAGAAGAAATCTATCGTCGCAATCTTGAACACCGCACACATCGAGCAGGTTGGTTACGTGCTGCTGTATTAGGTGCAAATGATGGGCTCGTATCTACTGCATCGCTTATGATTGGTGTTGCCGCCGCAGGAAAAAATGATTTTCTGATTACTGCAGGTCTTGCGGGAATTTCAGCGGGTGCCATGTCAATGGCAGTAGGTGAATACGTTTCAGTGCGATCTCAAAACGATGTAGAAGAATCTGATCGTTTGTTGGAGATCGCACACTTAGCTGCAGATCCAGAAGGTGAATTAATTGAGCTTCAAGAGATTTATATTGCCCGCGGCTTGACACCAGAACTTGCGTTGACCGTTGCGCAAGAGATGCATAAGAAAGATCCGTTAGCTGCTCACTTACGTGATGAGCTAGGACAGCACCCACATACAAAGGCACGGCCAGTACAGGCTGCACTTGCATCAGCTTCTAGCTTTATAGTTGGAGGCTTTATTCCATTTCTTGGAGCATTTGCCCCAACTCTTGGCGCTAAAGCCTGGAGCATCGTGGCATTTACCGTCGCTGGTTTAGTTATTACTGGCATTGTCAGCGCTCGAACTGCTGGATCAAAAATCCTCGTTCCAACCGTGCGAGTCATTCTTGGCGGCTGCCTGGGTATGCTCATTACGGCTGGAATTGGCCAGATTGCCAACGTCTCAGGGATTTAATTTCTTTAATTATCGTTAGGTTTGTTGCTACTCTTTGCCAGCGTTCAAGGGCCAAGGTTGTCCCGCAATTCTTAATAGACAACAGGAGCTCATCGCCGTGGCTTTGTCATCTAACTATCCGCAAGCACAAGGTCTCTATGACCCTGCCCAAGAACATGACGCATGCGGCGTCGCAATGGTGGCCACGCTTAATAAAGTAGCAACACATGAGATTGTAGAGAAAGCCTTAACGGCGCTTCGTAACCTTGAGCACCGCGGTGCATCTGGTGCAGAGCCAGATAGCGGCGATGGCGCAGGAATTCTCATTCGCATCCCAAATGAATTCTATCAAGCAGTAACAGATTTTGATTTACCGGAAGCAGGATTTTATGCAACTGGAATAGCATTTGTTGAGCAAGGGGTGGATGTAAAATCTGCTATTGAAAAGATTGCAAAAGAAGAAGGACTCGTAGTTTTAGGTTGGCGCGAGCTTCCAATCAACTCATCTTCTCTTGGGAAAACAGCACTTTCAGTAATGCCAAATTTTCAACAGTTATTTGTATCTAGTGCAACTGGCGAAAGTAATGTAAATCTTGATCGCTTAGCGTTTTGCTTGCGCAAGCGCGCCGAACATAGTTTAAAACTTTATTTTCCATCCCTGTCTTCCCAAACGATTGTTTATAAGGGAATGCTTACAACCGGTCAGCTTGAAGAGTTTTTTCCTGACCTCTCTGACGAGCGTGTAGTTTCACCTCTTGCATTAGTCCACTCACGTTTTTCTACAAATACTTTTCCATCATGGCCCCTTGCGCATCCCTATCGCTTCATTGCACACAATGGCGAAATTAATACGGTTAAGGGAAATCGCAACTGGATGCGCGCACGCGAATCACTACTTGAAAGTGATGTAATCCCCGGCGATCTCAAGAGATTGTTTCCCATTGTTGAAATGTCGGGCAGTGACTCTGCATCTTTTGATGAAGTACTCGAACTCTTGTATTTAGGTGGCCGTTCGCTGCCTCATGCCGTGTTGATGATGATTCCAGAAGCGTGGGAAAACCACGAGACGATGCCACAAAATCGCCGTGATTTTTATGCCTTTCATGCTTCATTAATGGAGCCATGGGATGGTCCAGCTTGTGTAACTTTTACTGATGGCCACCAAGTTGGTGCAGTCCTCGATCGAAATGGCCTACGCCCATCGCGCTTCTGGGTAACCAATGATGGTCTAGTTGTCTTGGCCTCTGAAGTTGGCGTATTAGATATTCCTGCTGAAAATATCGTCCGCAAGGGTCGCTTGCAGCCAGGCAAGATGTTCTTGGTCGATATTGAAGCAGGCCGAATTATCGAAGATGGCGAAATAAAAGATCAACTTGCCGATTCAGCTCCATATGGGGATTGGCTGCACGCAGGAATGGTTAAGTTAAGCGAACTTCCATCTCGTGAACACATTGTTTACCCTCACTCATCTGTATTGCGACGTCAAAGAGCTTTTGGCTATACCGAGGAAGAAGTACGTATATTAATTACACCAATGGCTAAGAACGGTCTTGAGCCTCTAGGTTCGATGGGTACGGACACACCAATCGCAGCTCTATCAAATAAACCACGTTTAATATTTGATTACTTCTCACAACTTTTCGCCCAAGTAACTAATCCACCTCTTGATGCAATCCGAGAAGAATTGGTTACAAGTTTGGGAACTTCAATGGGACCCGAGCACAATCTTCTTGATCCGGGGCCAAGTAGTTGCCGCCAAATTTCTTTGGCATTTCCAGTTATTGATAACGATGAACTTGCAAAAATTATTCACGTGAACGCAGATGGTGATCATCCAGGTCTTGGGGCACATGTGGTACGTGGACTCTTCTTTGTTGCCGGTGGAGGAGAATCACTTCGCGATCGCCTTGATGCGATTAAAGAAGAAGTTTCTCAAGCTATCGAAGATGGCGCCCGCATCATTGTTTTATCTGACCGAGATGCAGATGCAGAAGAAGCACCTATCCCATCACTGCTTCTCACATCTGCAGTTCACCACCACCTCATTCGCGAAAAAACCCGTACAAAAGTTGGTTTAGTTATTGAAGCCGGAGATGTACGAGAAGTGCATCACGTTGCACTTCTCATTGGCTATGGAGCTGCGGCAGTTAACCCATATCTTGCGATGGAGACCGCTGAAGATTTAGTTCTTCAAGGAGTTATAACGGGAATCACTCCTGAAAAGGCAGTTCGAAACTTAATTAAGAGCCTTGGTAAAGGCGTGCTTAAAGTTATGTCCAAAATGGGAATTAGCACTATTGCTTCATATACAGGGGCACAAGTTTTTGAAGCAATTGGTTTAAGCCAAGAACTTGTAGATGAGTATTTTGTAGGTACGACTTCGCGATTAGGGGGTGTCAACCTTGATGTCATTGCCCAAGAAACAATCGCACGACACCACATTGCTTACCCACCTGGGGGAGCAGTTCCCGGAACCAAGCGACTTCCAATTGGCGGGGAGTATCAGTGGCGTCGCGAAGGCGAACCACATCTATTCGATCCCGAAACCGTCTTTACTTTGCAGCATTCAACACGAAATAAACGCTATGACGTCTTTAAGCGATATACCAACCGTGTAAATGATCAAAGCACTCGGTTAATGACTCTTCGTGGTCTCTTTGCATTTAACGAGGGTGTCCGTCCGGCAATTTCAATCGATGAGGTTGAATCAGCATCGGAAATTATTAAGCGATTCTCAACAGGTGCCATGTCATATGGCTCGGTGTCACAAGAAGTTCACGAAACTTTAGCAATCGCAATGAATCGCCTTGGAGGAAAATCAAATACCGGTGAGGGTGGCGAAGATCCAGAACGCTTCTTACCTATGGCAAATGGTGATTCCAAACGCTCTTCAATAAAGCAAGTTGCATCTGGTCGCTTTGGTGTGACAAGTGATTACCTTGTGAACGCCGATGATATTCAAATAAAAATCGCACAGGGAGCAAAACCTGGCGAAGGTGGCCAACTGCCTGGCAACAAGGTTTATCCATGGATTGCAAAAGTTCGTTACTCCACACCTGGTGTTGGATTAATTTCACCTCCTCCGCACCATGATATTTATTCCATTGAAGATCTTGCGCAACTTATTCATGATTTAAAAAATGCAAACAAGAATGCGCGAGTTCACGTCAAACTAGTTGCAGAGGTAGGCGTAGGAACTGTTGCCGCTGGAGTAAGCAAGGCACATGCCGATGTTGTCTTAATTTCAGGTCACGATGGTGGAACAGGTGCATCCCCACTTACATCTCTTAAGCATGCAGGAGCTCCGTGGGAACTCGGTCTTGCAGAAACACAGCAAACTTTGTTACTCAACAACCTGCGTGATCGCATCGTGGTGCAGACCGATGGTCAGCTAAAGACAGGCCGCGATGTTGTTATTGCCGCCCTTCTTGGCGCAGAAGAGTTTGGTTTTGCAACGGCGCCACTTGTTGTTTCTGGTTGCGTCATGATGCGCGTATGCCATTTAGATACCTGCCCAGTTGGCGTTGCTACACAAAATCCAGAGTTACGTAAGCGTTTTAGCGGTAAGCCAGAGTTTGTTGAAACTTTCTTTGAATACATCGCGCAGGAAGTCCGTGAGATTTTGGCAAGCCTTGGCTTTAAAACACTATTGGAGGCTGTCGGCCATGTCGAATATCTCGATACTAAGCGCGCAGTTGATCATTGGAAGGCTAGTGGTTTAGATCTTGCTCCACTTCTAGTCCGCCCCGATGTAACGAGTTCGCTCCACAACACCGCTCAACAAGATCATGGCTTAGATGCAGCCCTTGATAATCAACTGATTTCTTTATCTCAAAAGGCGCTAGATAAAAAGGAAGTAGTAAAGATCGAATTGCCTGTTCGAAATGTTAACCGAACAGTTGGAACCATGCTCGGCGCGCAAATTACACGTCAACATGGGGGAGCAGGGTTACCCGAAGGAACTATCGATGTGACATTGCATGGATCTGCCGGTCAGTCTCTCGGTGCATTCATCCCTAGCGGTCTAACTATCCGCTTGTTTGGAGATTCCAATGACTATGTTGGTAAAGGAATCTCTGGAGGCCGAGTAATTGTTCGTCCGGATGAGAAATCAACATTTGCCTCACATGAAAATGTCATCGCTGGAAACGTTATTGGATACGGCGCAACATCTGGCGAGATAATGATTCGCGGAGTTGTTGGCGAGCGTTTCTGTGTTCGAAACTCTGGCGCAACTGCAGTAGTTGAAGGTATTGGTGATCATGGTTGCGAATACATGACAGGCGGAACAGTGCTTGTTCTTGGTCGTACAGGTCGAAATTTTGCAGCAGGAATGTCAGGAGGACGTGCATTTGTTCTTGATTTAGATCACGCAAATGTCAACACCGATATGGTTGACATCCTTGCGATTCCAGAAGATCAAGTTGAAATTTTAGAATCACTTGTAGCCTCATTTGCTCTTGAGACAGATTCAACAGTAGCTAAGAATTTATTAGAGAATTGGTCTGATTCAATCAAGCGCATCTCACTTGTAATGCCACGTGATTATGCCCGCGTGCTTGATGCAATGGCCCGTGCCACCCGTGAAGGTTTACCTGTTGATGCATTGGTGATGGAGGTTGCAGCAAATGGCTGATCCAAAGGGATTTATTACAACGCCGCGTGAAACACCTGTGCGCCGCCCAGTCGATGTTCGTATTCAGGATTGGCGCGAAGTCTATGAACCTCAGAGCATCGAGCATTTACAAAAGCAGGCAGGTCGCTGCATGGATTGCGGAATTCCTTTTTGCCATTCGGGATGCCCGCTAGGAAATCTCATTCCTGAATGGAACGACTTAATGTGGCGCGGAGATAAATCCGAAGCAATCAACCGATTGCATGCCACAAATAACTTCCCCGAGTTCACTGGACGTCTATGTCCTGCACCTTGTGAAACCGCATGTGTAGTCGGAATCAATCGCGATGCGGTGACCATTAAGCAAGTAGAACTGCGCACAGTCGAAGAAGCATTTGAAGCCGGTGATGTAAAACCGCTGGCCCCCGATCGTATTACTGGCAAAACCGTTGCGATTATCGGTTCCGGCCCCGCAGGTCTTGCTGCAGCCCAACAACTCACTCGTGCTGGACACACAGTGGCCGTTTATGAGCGCGCTGAGAAAATCGGCGGTCTTTTGCGTTACGGAATTCCAGAGTTTAAAATGGAAAAACATATTTTAGATCGCCGCTTATCCCAGATGGAAAAGGAAGGTACTCGTTTTCGTTCAGGCGTAGATGTTGGTACTGAAGTAACTGGGGCTGATCTTCGCAAGAAATACGATGCAATCGTTCTGGCTGTCGGTGCAACTAAATGGCGCGATCTTCAGGTTCCTGGCCGCGAACTAAAAGGTGTTTACCAAGCTATGGAGTTCTTGCCATGGGGTAACAAGCAAGCACTTGGTGAAGTTGAAGTTCCGCCAATTAACGTAGCTGGAAAGCATGTAGTCATTCTCGGCGGTGGCGACACCGGAGCAGACTGTCTTGGAACTTCTATTCGACAGGGCGCTGCAAGCATTACGCAGCTTGAAATCATGCCGAGACCAACCGAAGAGCGTCCTGCTTCACAACCCTGGCCGACATATCCAATGATTTATCGCGTTTCCAGTGCACATGAAGAAAAAGACAATCGACTCTTTTCGGTGAGTACCGAGGAGTTTCTTGGTGACACTGAGGGCAATGTGCGTGCACTACGGATTGTTGAAACAAAGTTTGAAAATGGGAAGTTCGAGCCAGTTGCAGGAACTCAAAAAGATATTCCTGCCGACTTTGTATTCCTTGCCATGGGATTCACCGGACCCGAACAATCACCGTTAATTTCGCAGCTAGAAGTTAAACTCGATGATCGTGGAAATATTGATCGAAATGAAAACTTTGAAAGCAGCGAAGAAGGAATCTTCGTTGCCGGAGATGCTGGTCGAGGTCAATCACTTATTGTGTGGGCAATTGCTGAAGGTCGAAGCGCCGCTGCTGCCGTAGATAGATATCTCACGGGCGAGACGCAACTTCCATCTCCCATTGAACCAACAACCCGTCAACTAATGGTTTAAGGTAGGCAAATGCGTAGAGCGAAAATTGTGTGCACGATGGGTCCAGCCGTTGAATCTCCTGAAAAAGTAAAGGAGCTCATCGAAGCGGGCATGAATATGGCTCGTTTGAACTTGTCACATGGTTCTTATGAAGAGCACCAGGGTCGACTTGATCGTGTTCGCGCCGCCGCTAAAGAAGCTGGTCGTCCAGTAGCAATCCTCGTAGACCTACAAGGACCAAAGATTCGTCTTGCTCGCTTTAAGGCAGGGCCGCATGATTTATCGCGCGGAGATATTTTCACAATTACAACCGATGACGTTGAAGGTACTAAAGAGCGCGTAGGAACAACGTATAAAGGATTGCCGGGGGATTGCAAAGCAGGAGATCGCATCCTTATCGATGATGGAAAAGTAACTGTTGAAGTAATTGAAGTTAAAGGTAATGACGTAATCACAAAGGTTATTGAGCCGGGTGCAGTGAGCAACAACAAGGGAATTAATCTTCCTGGCGTTGCGGTATCCGTTCCTGCTCTATCTGAAAAAGATATCGAAGATTTACGTTGGGGACTTCGCGCCGGTGCCGATTTCATCGCACTCTCATTTGTCCGAAGCGCTGAGGATATTAAAGATGTTCATAAGATCATGGATGAAGAAGGTATTCGAGTCCCAGTGATTGCAAAGATTGAAAAGCCCCAAGCCGTAGAAAACCTTGCTGGAATCGTTGATGCCTTTGATGCCATCATGGTTGCTCGCGGAGATTTGGGTGTAGAGCTTCCAATTGAAGATGTGCCGCTAGTCCAAAAGCAGTGTGTCGAGCTTGCTCGCGATATGGCAAAGCCGGTCATCGTTGCTACTCAAATGCTTGATTCGATGATTACTAATTCACGTCCTACACGTGCCGAGGCAACTGATTGCGCCAATGCAGTTCTAGATGGGGCCGATGCTTTGATGCTCTCCGGTGAAACAAGTGTGGGCGAATTTGCAATTGAGGCTGTACAAACAATGGCGCGCATTATCCAAAAAACGGAGGAGGGCGGTCTTGATCGTATTCGCCCTATTAAGACACCACCTCGTACTAAGGGAGGCGCAATTACAAAGGCGGCCACAGAGGTTGGCGCAATTGTCGGCGCAAAGTATTTAGTTGCATTCACGCAAAGCGGAGATTCTGCCCGTCGAATGTCACGTCTTCGCTCACCTATTCCAATTCTTGCTATGACACCTGAAATCGGAACATATAACCGCTTGGCCCTTTCTTGGGGTGTTGAATCAATGCTTACTCCTGTAGTTGGCGCAACTGATGAGATGGTCAAACTCGTTGATAGCGTTCTCATTGAGTCAGGCCGTGCCCAAGCCGGTGATGAAGTCATGATTGTTGCTGGTTCGCCTCCTGGAATTCCTGGCTCAACAAATGCGATGCGGGTTCACCGTGTAGGAGATGCAGTTGGTGGAGTAGCCGCGGCTTACCGCTAAGATTGAGGCCGTTCGGTTATCGAAAAGCCTCGGTACTCCAACGGTAGAGAGGGCAGTCTCAAACACTGCATAGTGTCGGTTCGAATCCGACTCGGGGCACGCTAGAGATCGTTTATAGATGTCATCGGCATCTGCGAAGGGATGAATCGGACATGAGCGTTCGTATCCTGGTTGCTGAAGATGAAGCGTTAATTCGTATGGATCTAGTTGAAATGTTACAAGATGCCGGATACGAAGTTGTTGCACAAGCAACAAACGGCCAAGAAGCAGTTGAATTGACAGTTGAATTCAAACCAGATTTAGCAATTCTTGATGTAAAGATGCCAATCCTTGATGGAATAAGTGCCGCGGAAAAAATCATAGATCTAGCACCAGTTTTGATGCTCACTGCCTTTTCTCAAAAGGAGTTAATCGATCGCGCTCGCGATGCCGGAGTTATGGCCTATGTTGTTAAGCCATTTACAATCGGTGATTTAATTCCAGCAATTGAAATTGCAATCAGTCGACATTCGCAGATGCGATCACTTGCCGCCGAAGTTGCCGACCTGCATGATCGACTTGAAACTAGAAAAATTATTGATCGCGCAAAGGGCATCTTGATGAAGGCGCTTAATCTTTCAGAGCCCGATGCCTTTTCTTGGATTCAACGAGCGGCCATGGACCGTCGGCTGACGATGAAACAGGTAGCCGAGGCCGTTATTAGTCCTGATGCCGTACCCGAACGGTAGTTCATCCAACTCTGCACAAAACGTTACATAAATGAAACGAAATAGGCTCGTTTCAGGCTCAAATGGGCTTGTTATTCCTTAACTCCTGCCATTACCCTGACTGCCTCCCTGTCCCGGGACACAAGAACAGGAAAGGCATTAAATGAACAAGAAGATCAAAGGTTCACTTGCCATTGTTACTGCTGTAGCCGTTGCTTTTGGCATCGCTTCAGTACCAACAGCTAGTGCAGCAACAAAGACTTTCTCAATCGCATACCAAGGTCCACTTTCAGGTGGAGAAGCATCAACTGGTATCGATGAGCAGAACGCAGTTAAGTACGCTGCAAAGCTTTTCATGGCAGCAAACAAGGGTTACACAATCAAGGTTGTCTCTGTTGACGATCAGGGAGATCCAGCTGTTGCATCAACAGTTGCTCCAGGAATCGGCGCTAACAAGAACATTCTTGGTGTTGTAGGACCTGCTTACTCAGGTGCAACAATCGCATCTCTTCCATATTACAAAGCTGGCGGACTTGCACTTATCTCTCCATCAGCAACTCGCGTATCTCTAACAGATCCAACATCACCTGACTTCGGCGGACCAGTTTTCCACCGTGTTGTAGGTAAAGATGATCTACAGGGTCCAGCTTTGGCTAAGTACGCAACAGCAGGAGTTTCAAATGCAAAGGTATTTGTTTTTGATGATCAATCAGCATACGCAGTACCTCTTCGTGGCTTCGTAGAAGCTGGCTTGAAGAAGGTTGCTGGAGCAACACTTGTTGGTGGAGACTCAGTTCCAAATACAACAACAGACTTCAGCCCAACAGTTGCAAAGATCAAGACATCAGGTGCAACAGTTGTTATCTACACTGGTTACTACAGCCAAGCTGCTGTATTCATTAAGCAGCTTCGTGACTCAGGTTCAACAGCAATATTTGCTGGTGGCGACGGAGTCTTCAACCAGGAGTTCCCAAAGCTTGCAGGAGCTGCAGCTGAAGGTTCAAAGGTAACTGGCGTTGGCGGACTTGCAGGAATCAGCGCAAAGCTAGAAGCTGATTTCAAGAAGAAGATGGGCGTTTCATCTGGTGTGTACTCAGTTGAGGCATTCGATGCAGCAAACATCTTCCTTTCAGGCATCAAGGCTGGAAAGACAACACGTTCAGCAATGCTTGCTTATGTAAATGCATACTCAGGCAAGAGCATCTCTGGAAACACAATTAAGTTCAATAAGAATGGCGACATTTCTTACGGACTATTTGCTGGTTTCACTTCAAAGAACGGTGTTCTAGTTAACACAGGTATCGTTAAGTAATTAACGAGGAATAACGCTTAACAAGCTGGTGGGTGTTTTGGAAAACTCTTGCAAAAGAGACCAAGACACCCACCACTTGCGTAAGGTCTACCTCTATACTCGCGCAGAAGAAATAGCGAAGGAGCACGATGTTTTCAGTACTTATTGATCAGTTCTGGTCGCTGACAATTGCAGGAATCGCCCTCGGATTTATCTATGTTTTGATCTCCCTCGGTTACACCATGGTTTATGGAGTGCTCCGCATGATTAACTTTGCGAACTCTGAAATCTTTATGTGGGGAACTTTCGGAACTGTCGTAACTAACCGAGATATTTTTCATTACACACAAACTTCGCAGCCCGCGCATGGTTTTAAATTAGCTTTAGTTCTCATAACTGCTCTACTGATGTCGATGTTAGTCTCTGGTTTGACTGCAGTATTTGTTGAATTTGTTGCCTATCGCCGTCTTCGCATGAAGGGCACAAACCGTCTTGCGACACTCATCTCTGCGATCGGTATTTCAATTGCGCTTCAAGAAGTTATGCGTTTGTTGACCAGTTCGCGTCCTGTTGGATCTCCGCGAGTTCTTGAAAAAATTATTTTAACTGAGGTCTGGGGCGCAAACGTTCGCTTGGATACAGTCATCACGATTATCGCTGCCGCAATCATCTTCTTTATTCTTGAACGCTTTATTAAATTATCGAGAATGGGTAAAGCAATCCGTGCGGTCTCGATGAATGAGGATGCCGCCAAACTTATGGGTGTAAACCTCAACCGCGTTATCACCACGACATTTCTTGTAGGTGGATTAGCAACCGGTGCTGCAGCCTTCTTCTACGTCACGGTATTTGAGTACACAAAGTTCAATATTGGTTTCACTATGGGTATGGCTGCCTTTACCGCAGCCGTGCTTGGCGGAATTGGAAATATCCGCGGAGCGTTTTTCGGTGGACTTACACTTGGCCTGCTTGAAGTGTATGCCTCAGCGATTCTTGGAACGCAGTGGAAAGCAGTAACAGTATTTATTGTTTTGGTTCTTGTTCTTCTCTTCAAGCCAAATGGATTATTTGGCGAAGCCGTTCAGACAACGAGGGCGTAACTCATGAAAATTAGAAACTATTGGAATCTTCGCGACTGGGGCGCAAGCATTTGGGAGAATGCTAATCGCCCAAAGCGCATAGCAATCGCGCTTACGTCGATATTCCTCGTGGGACTCTTGCCCTTCGCTGGTGCATCCTTTTTAGCTACGCCAATCGCATCCTATGATGCCGTTCTGGTTTATCCAGTTGGTATTTTCGTATTAATGGCGCTGGGCCTTAATATTGTGGTCGGTAAATCTGGAATGCTTGATTTAGGTTATGTGGCTTTTTTCGCAATTGGTGCCTACACGATGGCGCTTATGGGAACCCACACCCATTTAAATACTTGGGAGATCATGCCTTTCGGTATCGGTTTTGCAATGCTTGCCGGTGTTTTGCTTGGTTTACCTACCTTGCGCCTACGCGGTGACTATCTCGCTATCGTTACATTGGGTTTTGGAGAAATTGTTCGATTAGTTGTTCTCAACTCTTCTTGGAGTAAGGGCCCTAATGGAATTGCAAACGTACCAATGCCTCCAAATATTGGGCCGCTTAAATTTAAATTGGAAGATCAGAAAGTCTTTTTCTGGGTCGTTGTAACAATGATTTTGTTAACAATCTGGATGATTCGCCGACTTAGCGTGCGTCGCCCAGGCCGTGCATGGGAAGCTATCCGTCAAGATGAGGACGCTGCCGAACTAATGGGAGTGCCAACGCTTAAGTACAAGATTTGGTCATTTACTTTAGGTGCAGCCGTTGGTGGCGCAGCAGGCGTTCTATATGCATCTAAGAACCTCTTTATTGCACCTGAAATGTTCACACTCAATGTTTCAATTTTGATTCTTTCTTGCGTTGTTTTCGGTGGAATCGGAAACATTTGGGGAGTGGTTGTTGGAGCAACAATTCTTGGTTACCTACCAGATCGAATCCGATTTATCTCAGATGCACGTCTTCTTGTCTTCGGAACAGTTCTAGTTGTTGTCATGAACTTCCGACCAGATGGATTATTGCCACGCAAGAAGCGCGAAAAAGTGATTGTCAAGAAAGAGGTGAACGCATAATGTCAGAGACACTTCTTTCGCTACAAAATGTGACCATGAAGTTTGGTGGAGTTACAGCGTTAGGCGAAGTTAATATTGATGTTAAAAAGGGCGAAATCCTTGCTTTGATTGGACCCAATGGCGCCGGCAAGACAACGGTTTTCAATGTTGTCACGGGTGTCTATAAGCCAACCAGTGGAACAATCACTTTTGCTGGATCAAGAATCAATAAGCAAAAGCGCTTTGAGATTACTCAGATGGGAATCGCACGTACGTTCCAAAACATTCGTTTATGGGGAGATATGACCACCCTTGAAAACGTTATTACTGCAACAGATGCTCACAAGAAGAGTGGGTTAATTGGGGCGTTATTTGGTCTGCCACGTGCACGTCGCGAAGAACGCGAAAACCGTGCCCGCGCGCACGAGATCCTAAAGTTCATCGGAATCGATGAGTATTCAGATCGCTTGGCAAAGAACCTTCCATACGGTGTGCAGCGTCGCTTAGAAATTGCTCGTGCAATGGGAACAAATCCGCAGCTTCTTCTTCTTGATGAACCAGCCGCTGGCTTTAACCCGGCAGAAAAAGTCGAACTTGCAGCATTGATTAAGCGAATTCGCGATGCTGGCTATACCGTTCTTCTTATCGAACACGATATGTCCTTGATTATGGGAATCTCAGATCGCGTCGTAGTCCTTGACTTCGGCATCAAGATCGCCGATGACCTGCCAAGTAAAGTTCAAAACGATCCAAAGGTTATCGAAGCTTATTTAGGAGTGCCATCAGATGCGTCTTGAAATTAAAGATCTTCACGTTCACTACGGCAAGATCGAAGCTATTAAGGGAATCTCTGTAGTAGTTAACGAAGGTGAAATCGTTACATTGATTGGCGCTAATGGCGCCGGTAAGACAACGACCCTTAAGACTATCTCTGGACTACGTAAGGTGACTTCTGGCGCAATCATTTTTGATGGTCAGGATATTTCAAATGTTCCAGCGCATGAGCGCGTGGATCTTGGAATATCACAAGCACCTGAAGGCCGCGGAATTTTCCCCGGCATGACAGTTCTTGAAAACCTTGAGATGGGAAAGTTTCACCGCAAAAACCGTAAAGCTGAGATGAGTGAAGATCTCGATAAGGTCTACACACTTTTCCCACGGTTGAAAGAACGCGTTGCCCAAGCTGGCGGAACTTTATCTGGAGGAGAGCAACAGATGTTGGCTATCGGCCGCGCACTGATGTCTCGTCCAAAGGTTTTACTTCTTGACGAGCCCTCTATGGGACTTGCACCTCAGATGATTGCCAATATCTTCCGCATCATTACTGAGATTAATAAGACCGGTGTGACTATTTTACTTGTTGAACAAAATGCACAACAGGCGCTACAACGCGCACACCGTGCTTACATCTTGGAAACGGGCAACGTAGTTAAAGAGGCAAAAGCCTCTGATCTACTTAATGATCCCGCGGTGCGTGAGGCATACCTAGGCACCGGAGCGCATTCTTAAATCTAAGCTCGCTCTGCCAATATTAAGCAGGTGATTCGCGCAGTACATGTGCGTTCGCCTGCTTCATTTGTAATAATAATTTCCCAACTGCACAGTGTTTTACCAAGTGAAATTGCAGTTGCAACTCCCGTCACGATTCCTGATGTTGCCGATTTATGATGCGTTGCATTGATATCTACACCAACGATTTTTCGAGTGGGACCAGCATGCAAAGAAGTACCGATAGAACCGAGAGATTCAGCCAGAACTACATTTGCTCCGCCGTGTAACAGACCCATTGGCTGAGTGTTTCCTTCAACAGGCATAGTGCCAACGAGGCGACCTGGCTGTGCTTCAAGAATTTTAATGCCCATCTTTTGGTCGAGTGCGCCGCTGCCGCGCTCCTTGTAAAACTTGAGAAACTCTTCGTTGATCATGAGAAGTATTCTAGTGCGCAACCTAAGATGTGCCCATGAGCAAACGCCTATTACTTATTGATGGGCACTCGATGGCGTATCGCGCTTTTTTTGCCTTGCCGGCTGAGAACTTCACAACAGCTTCTGGTCAGCACACCAATGCCATTTACGGCTTTGCGACGATGCTCTTGTCACTTTTAAGCAGCGAGAAACCCACACATGTTGCAGTCGCATTTGATGTATCGCGCAAGACTTTTCGCTCTGAAATATTTCCAGAATACAAAGCCAATCGCGCTAAGACCCCCGATGAGTTTCGTTCGCAAATGTCATATCTTCACGAACTTGTAACGGCTTTTGGAATTACGCAGTTCGAAGTTGAGGGATATGAGGCCGATGATATTTTGGCAACTATTGCTAAACGTGCTGAAAAAGAAGGGGCTGAAGTTCTCATATGTACCGGTGATCGTGATTCATTCCAACTAGTTAATGAAAAGACTACGGTGCTTTATCCCAAGCGTGGCGTGAGTGATTTGGCGCGAATGACACCTGAGGCAGTACAGGAAAAATATGGAATGACTCCAACGCAGTATCCAGATTTTGCTGCATTACGCGGAGATCCAAGTGACAACCTTCCATCGATTCCAGGTGTTGGTGAAAAAACCGCCGCCAAGTGGGTCGTTGAGTATGGATCCCTACAAGAGCTTCTCTCGAACGTAGATAAGGTCGGCGGCAAGGTCGGACAATCCTTACGCGATTCAATCGATAATGTGATTCGCAATAGAGAATTGACCCAACTGATTGCCGAAGTTCCATTGGATTTAAGTATCGATGCTCTTGCCTGGATCGGGGTCGATGAAAACCACACGAATCCGCTATTTGATCGCCTAGAGTTTAAAACTCTTAAAGATCGTATGAAACCCATTCTTATCAAAGGCGCAAGCAAGCAGGCTGAACCTGAGTTTGCACTCTTTGCCGAAGAGATGAGCGAAGGTGTATTAACTCCAGCTGAACTTGATATAAAAGTTAGCTCACACAAATCGGCAATCGCAATCGCGTTCTCCCTGGAGGAAGAAAAGCTTCATAGATATGCAGTTGCATTTTCTAAGGATGAAGTCTTCTTGGTCCACTCTTCGACTATGGGGGATTGGGCTTTAGATTCAACTGTTCCAAAAATTGCCCACGATGCAAAATCTCTATCGCGAGCCAACGGCTTAGTTGGCATTGAGTTCGATACTTCATTAGCGGCTTATTTGGTAAATCCTGGCGTTCGCGCGCAGGAGCTAAAAGATTTGCAGGAGCGTTGGGGAGATGGCAGTGCTATTAACTTTTCATCACCTGAACAAGAACTCTTAACCTCGGCCAGAGCGCTCTTCGCATTAAGAGAATCATTAACTCGTGAACTCAAAGAGCGAAACCTCTGGGATCTGTTTATGAATATGGAACTACCTGTTGCGGCTCTTCTTGCCAAAATGGAGTCCATCGGTATCGCTGTTGATCGCAATGAACTTGAAAAACTTGCATCCTTCTTTGAAGGCGAAGTAACCCGTGAAACAAAAGCTGCTCATGGATCTGTGGGACATGAATTTAACGTGGCATCTCCCAAGCAGTTGCAAGTAGTTCTATTTGACGAGCTTGGCCTGCCAAAGACTAAAAAGATTAAAACAGGCTACACAACCGATGCCGAAAGCCTTGATTGGTTGCATCAAAAGAGCGGCCATCCCGTATTAACCTCATTGCTTCGCATTCGCGAAACTAAGAAGCTGGGGACAACGGTTGAAGGTTTAATTGCAGAAATCGCAAAAGATGGACGTATTCACACACATTTTCAACAAACTATTGCAGCAACTGGACGCCTTTCATCCACGGGGCCAAACTTGCAAAACATTCCAGTGCGCACCGAAGAGGGACGAACAATCCGTAACTGTTTTGTTGCGGGAAAAGGTTATGTAGGGCTGTTAACAGCTGATTACAGCCAGATAGAGATGCGCATCATGGCCCACCTTTCAAATGATGAAAAGCTATTGAAAGCATTTGAGTCTGGTGAAGATCTGCATGCAACCGTGGCCGGCGAAATATTTGGCGTTGCGCCACACGATGTCGATCCTGAGATGCGAAGACAAATTAAAGCTATGTCATATGGCCTTGCTTATGGACTGTCCTCCTATGGTCTATCTGCTCAGTTAGATATTTCCCCACCAGCAGCACAGGATTTGATGGATAAATATTTTGAACGCTTTGGTGGAATCCGTGATTATTTAAAGGTCGTAGTAGAAGATGCACGCAAAGTTGGATATACCGAAACTATTATGGGCCGTCGCAGATACTTGCCAGATTTAATGCACGATAATCGTCAGAGGCGAGAAGTTGCTGAACGCATGGCACTTAATGCACCAATCCAAGGTTCGGCAGCTGACATTATTAAATTGGCGATGCTTAAAGTTCAAGCTGCGATTGAGAAAGAAAAACTTGCCTCAAGATTACTTCTTCAAATTCATGATGAGTTAATTGTTGAAGTAGTAAAAGGTGAAGAAGAAAGAATTACAACATTAGTAAAACGTGAAATGGGCGCTGCGTATCCGCTCAAAGCTCCATTAGATGTAAATGCAGGACTTGGCCTTACATGGCATGATGCGGCGCACTAATTACTTAACTTCATTTGAGATATCTTTGATTGCCGCAAGATCTTCGGCATCAGTTGGAACATCATTTGCTGCAGCTAATCGTCCCTTTCCAATTGTAAAGATTGTTAATCCGATGGCCAACATAATTGGAGTAAGAGCTAAGCCCGCACGAGGAGAGTAGTGTTCTGAAACAAATCCTCCGACTGCAGCACCTAGGGCCATGAAAGAACCTTCAACGCTCCAGATCCAGCCGAGGGATGATGTTTGTGATCCTTGAGGACGTACCGCTTCAAGAACTTCAAAATAAAAGACTTGTACGGCTCCGCCAATAAATCCGATTCCGGCGCCGACGATGGCCATGGTCCAATCTGGATTAGTAAAAACAATTGGGATGCATGCGATGACCCATAGTAGGTATGCACGCAGTAGGGCAGAGCGCGGTGCCATTTTCTTTGAAACTAAGCCACCCAATAATCCACCAATTACATTTGCGATTCCAAAAGCCGCGAATATCCAAGCAACGCGATGGGCAACACCTTCTTGTGTCGCAAGAGCTGGTACCGCAACATCAAACACACCCCATCCAAATCCAATGAAGCAGCCTTCAAACATAAGAATTTGAATTGCACGATCTCGCCAGAGTTTTTGTTGGCCTTTGGCTCGTTTTTCTGGAATCCAATTTCTTGAGACTGATGTCAGTGCTAAAGCCGTACCGCCCATGAGCATCAATGCCGATGTAACCCCAAGGCCAAGGCCCGGATGCGATGAAAGTGCAAGAGTTGTAATAACGATTGGGCCAATAACTGAAGTAAAACTCATCATTGACGAATCAAGTGCATATGCTGTTCTCAAATAATCTTCAGGAACAATATCTTTCCAAAGAGGACGTACCGACAAGTTAATGGGTGGAGCCGTTGCACCGAGAATAAAGGCTGTAACTAGAATCGATTCTTTCGTGTGCATACTGCTCAAAGCAAGAATTAAAGCCGCATAAGAAGGAACCAAGATACGCAGCGGCCATTTTTGTCCCCAGCGATCCATAACTGAGCCTCTTACCCCTGCAGTCAAAGATCCAGCCAATGAGTTCAATCCGATAGCTAATCCGGCAGCTGCAACTGAGCCCGTTGATTGTTGGGTCTTAAAAAAAATTGCCAAGCCGATCATGGAGTAAGCAAGGCGTGCCGGAAAAGCACTAATTCCCAAGATAACCACATTAGGTAGCGCAAATAGCTCTTTGTATCGTTTCATAGCGTTTATCAGTCTATCTTTCCCCTCGATTTCTGCGCTTGGATTTGCCCTAAGTAAGGCGCGAACCGTACCCTTGCCCTTCAGCCGCATAAGCGGGAACTACTACTCATCTATCCCTACGGAGCAACTTGACTACAGCACCTGTAATTGCAGTAAATGACATCGGATCAGCTGCCGACTTTCTAGCAGCAATCGAAGGCACAATCAGAAATTTTAATGATGGAGATCTAGTAACAGGAACAATCGTCCAGGTTGGACGCGAAGAAGTTCTTGTAGACATCGGATACAAAACAGAAGGAGTTATTCCTTCACGCGAGCTTTCAATTCGCCACGATGTAGATCCAAACTCACTCGTCAAGGTTGGCGAGACAATCGAAGCTCTTGTTCTTCAAAAAGAAGATAAAGAAGGACGCCTGATTCTTTCCAAGAAGCGCGCACAGTACGAACGCGCATGGGGAGATATCGAAGGCAAGAAGGAACGCGACGAAGTTGTTGTCGGAACAGTTATTGAAGTTGTTAAGGGCGGACTCATCGTCGACATCGGACTTCGCGGCTTCTTGCCAGCATCCCTTGTTGAAATGCGTCGTGTTCGCGACTTAACTCCTTACATTGGCAAGCAGGTTGAAGCTCGAATCATCGAACTTGATAAGAACCGCAACAATGTTGTTCTTTCACGTCGTGCATTCCTAGAACAAACTCAATCAGAATCACGTACAACATTCCTTAACCAGCTACAAAAGGGTCAAGTACGTACAGGTGTTGTTTCATCAATCGTTAACTTCGGTGCATTCGTAGACCTTGGTGGCGTAGATGGACTTGTTCACGTATCAGAGCTTTCATGGAAGCACATCGATCACCCAGGTGAAGTTGTTGAAGTTGGCGATGAAGTAACTGTGGAAGTTCTTGAAGTTGATTTCGAGCGTGAGCGCGTTTCACTTTCACTCAAGGCAACACAGGAAGATCCATGGCAGGCATTTGCCCGCACCCACACAATCAATCAGGTTGTTCCAGGTGTGGTTACAAAGCTTGTTCCATTCGGAGCATTCATCCGTGTACACGAAGGCATTGAAGGCCTAGTTCACATTTCAGAGTTGGCTGAACGCCACGTTGAAATCCCTGAGCAGGTTGTTCAAGTTGATGACGAACTATTTGTAAAGATCATCGATATCGATTTAGAGCGCCGTCGCATTTCACTATCTTTGAAGCAAGCTAATGAAGGACATGAGATTGAGATCGAAGCATTTGATCCAACTCAGTACGGAATGGCTGCTCGCTACGATGCAGAAGGAAACTTCATCTATCCAGAAGGTTTCGATGCTGAAGCACAAGAATGGAAGCCAGGATTTGAAACACAGCGCGAAGAGTGGGAACAGCAGTACGCCCAAGCTCAGGAGCGTTTCTTGGCACACAAGAAGCAGAAGGCTGAAGCAAAAGCTGCAGATGCCGCTGCAACTCCAGCAGATGAAGAAGAAACTTCAGCTGCTGAATAAACACACTTAAATAAAAGGGACTCGGCGTAACTGTCGGGTCCTTTTTCTTTTCAAGGACTCAGCGAAGACGAAAGCAGAACGTTTGACCCTTTCTTACTTCTGCTGAGTCCTTTTCAAGAAATCTGATTCTTCAAAGGTAGGCTTGCTATATGCGCGTGATTGGTCTGACTGGCGGAATCGGCAGTGGCAAGTCGCTGGCCGCCGAATTTTTTGCTGATTTGGGCGCAATGGTTATTGATGCCGATCAATTAGCGAGGTCGGCAATAGAGCGCGGATCTTCTGGTTTTGATGAGGTTGTCACGGTATTTGGTGATTCAATTTTGAAGAACGGTGACATTGATCGCCGAGCATTGGGCGAGTTGGTATTTAAGGATGCTGGGCTGAAAGTAAAGCTTGAAAATATTATTCATCCATGGGTACGTAAAGAGTTTGAAGAAGCAGTTGCCTCCCTTAAAGGCGATCAAGTTTTGGTCTACGAGATTCCATTGATGCATGAGACAAATGCCCAAGATCGATTTGATGTTGTGATAACTGTTGAAGCGGCAATGGAGAATCGAATCTCACGATTGCGTGCCAAAGGGCTGCATATCTCTGAAATCCAATCTCGAATTGCCGCCCAAGCAACGCGCGAGCAGAGGGAATCAATCGCCGATTTTCTGATTGAAAATGATGGCAGCGAAGATGATTTGTTGCGTAAAGTTGAAAATATCTGGGATGAACTCGCGGATAAGGATGTAAAAAAGTAGGCTTGGCAAATGCGCCCAATCTCTGAACTTCAGCGAAGAGTCGAGCCATTTCAAGTAATTAGTGATTATGTTCCTGCCGGCGATCAGCCTGAAGCTATCGCTGAAATTGCGCGGCGGATTAACGCCGGCGAGCAGGACGTAGTTCTTCTCGGTGCCACGGGCACTGGAAAATCGGCAACTACAGCTTGGCTAATTGAAAAACTACAGAGACCAACCCTTGTCTTGGCCCCAAATAAAACCTTGGCCGCTCAGTTAGCTAATGAGTTTCGAGAACTTCTTCCAAATAACGCCGTGGAATATTTCGTCTCTTACTATGACTATTACCAACCGGAAGCATATGTTCCTCAGACCGATACCTTTATTGAAAAGGATTCCAGCGTTAACGATGAGGTCGAACGTTTGCGTCACTCGGCAACTAATTCGCTTCTGACGCGCCGCGATGTGATCGTAGTTGCCACAGTTTCCTGCATTTATGGTTTGGGTACCCCACAGGAGTATGTAGATCGCATGATTAAGTTGCGGGTGGGGGATGAGATCGAACGCAATGCCCTGTTGCGCAAGTTCGTCGATGTCCAATACAAGCGCAACGATGTGGCCTTCGAACGTGGAACTTTCCGAGTCCGTGGGGACACAATCGAAATTATTCCAATGTATGAAGAGCTCGCAATCCGAATCGAAATGTTTGGTGATGAGATTGAAAAGATCACCACTCTTCATCCCTTAACGGGTGAAATCATGCGCGATGAAACCGAGATGTATATCTTTCCGGCCACACACTATGCAGCCGGACCTGAAACCATGAAGCGGGCCATCGGCGATATTCAAGATGAACTTCAGGTGCAACTCAATTTACTTGAAAAGCAGGGCAAGTTACTTGAAGCCCAGCGACTTCGCATGCGTACAACCTTTGATATCGAGATGATGGAACAAATCGGATTCTGTAGCGGGATCGAAAACTATTCACGACATCTTGATGATCGTGGCCCTGGTTCTGCGCCAAACTGCTTGTTGGATTATTTCCCCGAAGATTTCTTAGTTGTCATAGATGAAAGCCATGTGACTGTCCCACAACTTGGCGCAATGTTTGAAGGGGACGCTTCTCGAAAGCGAACCCTTGTAGAGCATGGTTTTAGATTGCCGAGTGCATTGGATAACCGTCCACTCAAATTCCCTGAATTTCTAGAACGTACAGGTCAAAAACTTTACCTTTCAGCAACTCCTGGAAAATACGAGATGGCCAAAGTTGAAGGCGATGTCGTTGAGCAGGTTATTCGTCCAACAGGATTAGTTGATCCTCAGATTGTTATAAAACCAATCAAGGGACAGATTGATGATCTTCTTAATGAAATTACGATTCGCGCAGAGCGAAATGAACGCGTACTAGTAACCACGCTAACTAAAAAGATGAGCGAAGATTTGACGGACTACCTTCAAGAGAAGGGAGTACGAGTTCGCTATCTACACTCTGAAGTAGATACTTTGCGCCGAGTCGAGCTTCTGCGTGAGCTTCGCATAGGTGAATACGATGTTTTGATTGGAATCAATTTATTGCGCGAAGGTCTAGATCTTCCTGAAGTCTCTCTTGTCGCTATTTTAGATGCCGATAAAGAAGGCTTCTTGCGTTCTGCCACATCTCTTATTCAAACTATCGGCCGTGCTGCTCGAAATGTTTCAGGCGAAGTGCATATGTATGCTGACAACATCACGGCTTCAATGGCCAAGGCAATCGATGAAACTAATCGCCGCCGTGCTAAGCAAGTTGCATACAACCTTGAAAAAGGAGTGGACCCTCAGCCGCTTCGCAAGAAGATTGCTGACATCACTGACTTGATCAATCGAGAATCTGAAGACACGGATGAATTATTAGCATCAAATAAGAAGGCCAATCAGAAGAGTGCGACTACCGCTGGTTTATATGTGAAATCGCTGGCATCGCTACCGCGCCAAGAGTTAATGGCGTTGATAGGCTCGCTCACTGATCAGATGCGCGCTGCAGCTGGAGATCTGCAATTTGAAGTCGCGGCACGTTTGCGCGATGAGATAAAGATTTTGAAGAAGGAACTACGTTCGATGGAAGAGGCTGGGGTTTAGTGACTATAGATAAGCTCATTGTTCGGGGAGCCCGCGAGCACAATCTCAAGAATGTTTCTATTGAGCTTCCTCGAAACGCCCTTATTGTATTTACCGGACTCTCTGGATCTGGAAAGTCATCACTGGCTTTTGACACTATCTTTGCCGAAGGCCAGCGCCGTTATGTTGAATCCCTATCGGCCTATGCACGCCAATTTTTGGGCCAGATGGATAAACCTGATGTTGATTTTATTGAAGGGCTTTCGCCAGCGGTTTCCATCGATCAGAAATCAACAAATCGAAATCCCCGTTCGACCGTAGGCACAATCACCGAGGTCTATGACTATTTACGTCTTCTCTTTGCACGCGCAGGTCGCCCACACTGCCCTAACTGCGGCAAAGCAGTAACTCGCCAGTCGCCCCAACAGATTGTTGATCAAATTTTAGCAATGCCTGCAACAACTAAGTTCCAGGTTTTAGCACCGATTGTTAGAGCACGTAAAGGCGAGTTCGTCGATCTCTTTGCCGACTTAATTACTCAGGGATTTTCGCGCGCGCGTGTAGATGGCGAAGTAATCCAGCTCACCGATGTTCCAAAGTTAAAGAAGCAGGAAAAGCACACGATTGAAGTTGTTGTTGATCGCTTAACTGCAAAGGTTGAATCCAAAACCCGATTAACAGATTCGATTGAAACAGCTTTACGCCTAGCCTCAGGAATCGTCTTGCTTGATTTTGTTGATGCAAAAGCAGATGAAAAAGAGCGAACTTTCAGCGAACATCTAGCCTGCCATGATTGCAATCTATCTTTTGAAGAGTTAGAACCACGTTCGTTTTCTTTTAACTCTCCATTTGGCGCCTGTCCCGAGTGTTCGGGAATCGGAACCAAGTTGGAAGTAGATAACGACTTAATTATTCCTGATGATTCCATCTCAATTAATGAAGGCGCAATCGCACCATGGTCGGGTGGGCAATCCTCTGATTATTTCTTACGACTACTTGAAGCCCTTGCCAAAGACGTCTCCTTCTCACTCGATACACCGTGGAAGAAGATTTCAGTAAAAGCACGTGATGCAATCATCAACGGCTATGAATATGAAATTAAGATGAAGTACAAAGGTCGATATGGAACTAAAAACTACACAACTGGATTCGAAGGCGTTGTGCCATTTATTCACCGGCGCCATAGCGAGACCGATAGCGATTACAGCCGCGATAAATATGAGGCTTACATGCGCGAAACCCCTTGCGATGTCTGTAATGGTGCGCGTCTAAAGCCTGAAGTTTTGGCAGTAACCCTTGGTGGTAAAAACATTAGCGAAATAACTGAGCTTTCAATCATGGATTGCGCAGAGTTTTTAAAAGCGATCAAACTTAATAAACGCGAAGCCCAGATTGCCGAGCGCGTAATGAAAGAAGTACATGCACGTCTAGGATTTTTACTAGATGTTGGTTTGGATTACCTTTCGTTAGCACGCCCGGCCGGGACTTTGTCTGGCGGCGAGGCACAAAGAATTCGCTTAGCAACTCAAATCGGTAGCGGTTTAGTTGGCGTTCTCTACGTCTTAGATGAGCCAAGCATTGGTCTTCATCAACGTGATAATCGACGACTCATAGACACCCTTACACGCTTGCGCAATCTTGGTAACACTCTCATCGTTGTAGAGCATGATGAAGAAACTATTCGCACCGCAGATTGGGTCGTAGATATCGGACCTGGCGCCGGTGAGCACGGTGGCAAGGTCGTCGTCTCTGGAAGTTATGAAGATTTAATTGCATCAGAGGAATCTATAACGGGGGCGTACCTATCGGGTCGCAAATCAATTGCAATTCCAGAAAAGCGCCGACCTATAGATGTAAAGCGTCAGCTAGTTGTTAAAGGCGCGAAAGAGAATAACCTTCAAAATATCGATGTAGAAGTTCCACTAGGAGTTTTCGTATCAGTTACCGGCGTGAGTGGCTCTGGTAAATCAACATTAGTCAACGATATTTTGTATACGGTGCTAGCTAACAAGCTCAATGGTGCGCGCATGGTTCCTGGTCGTCACCGAACTGTTACGGGCATCGATCTTCTAGATAAAGTTGTTCACGTTGATCAATCTCCGATTGGTCGCACCCCTAGATCTAACCCGGCTACATACACAGGAGTATTCGACAAAGTCCGTGCACTTTTTGCGGAAACATCTGAAGCAAAGATTCGTGGCTATCAACAAGGGCGCTTCTCCTTTAACGTAAAGGGCGGCCGCTGTGAGAACTGTTCAGGTGATGGAACAATCACAATTGAAATGAACTTCTTGCCAGATGTTTATGTTCCTTGCGAAGTCTGTCATGGTGCCAGATACAACCGAGAGACTTTGGAAGTCCATTACAAAGGCAAGACCATTGCCGATGTCTTGGATATGCCCATTGAACATGCTGCCGAGTTTTTTGAATCTGTACCGGCCATTGCTCGCTACTTAAAGACGCTTAACGACGTAGGTCTTGGCTATGTGCGATTAGGTCAATCAGCACCAACGCTTTCTGGTGGAGAGGCTCAACGAGTTAAATTAGCTACGGAGCTACAACGTCGATCGACTGGCCGAACTATATATGTTTTGGATGAACCAACAACTGGACTGCACTTTGAAGATGTCAGTAAGCTCTTAGGAGTTCTCAATCGATTAGTGGATACGGGCAACACGGTTGTAGTTATTGAACATAATTTAGACGTTATTAAATCATCTGACTGGGTCATCGACATGGGGCCAGAAGGCGGCTTCCGAGGGGGATTAGTTGTTGCCCAAGGCACTCCAGAGGATGTTGCCAAAGTCAAAGCTAGTTATACCGGTCAGTTCTTAGGTGAGATTTTGGCAACCAATCGAAAAGTATTGACAAAGAAGTAGTTGCTATGGCAGATCCCCAAAGTTATCGTCCAACCGATATTCCAAAACTGCCTGGGGTCTATCGTTTTTATGATGGCACCGACACCGTTATCTACGTAGGTAAGGCAATCAATTTAAAGAACCGGTTAAGCAATTATTTTCAGGGCAACTTGGCAGAGAAAACTTATCGAATGGTTCATCAGGCTGTGCGTGTTGACTGGACAATTGTAGACACCGAAGTTGAAGCGTTGCAGTTAGAGTTTTCGTGGATCAAGCAATATGCCCCTCAATACAATGTTCAGTTTCGCGACGATAAGTCCTATCCCTATCTTGCAATTACGAGTAATGAAGAATTCCCACGGATTTTTATTACGCGAAAATCTAAGCGCCCTGGAATTTCATATTTTGGCCCTTTTACGCATACTTGGGCATTGCGAAGCACCTTTGATGTGATCCTTAAAACTTTTCCAATTCGTTCGTGCACGACAAGCAATTTTGCGCGAGCCCAACGTTCAAAACGACAGTGTTTGCTAGGTGATATTGGAAAATGTGCAGCACCATGTGTTGAGTGGATTAGTAAAGAAGATCATAAAGCACTGTCAAACCGGTTAGTTTCCTTCATGTCTAACGGAAACGCCGACATTGTTCCAACACTCAAAGCCGAGATGGTGTTAGCTTCAGAACGCGAGGAGTTTGAACGTGCAAGCAAAATTCGCGACTCAATAGGTGCGATTGAACGGGCACAAGAGTCTGCCGAAGCAGCTTTGCCCGAAAACCTAACTGCTGACATTGTTGCGATACATCACGACGGTGCCCATGCAGCTGGTTCAATATTCATTGTGCGCGGGGGAGCCATTAAAGGTTCTCGTTCATGGATTGTTGATCAAAGCAGATCTCTTGAGGGCGATGACGAAATGGGCGCACTTTTCTATTCAATCTATAGCCAAAGCTCTCCGAATGATATTCCAGCCGAAATCCTAATCAACGAACGCCCTTTAGATGCCACTGCCCTAGAAGCATGGCTTTCTGGTTTGCGAGGTGCGCCAGTTTCGCTCAAGGTTCCTCAGCGAGGAGAAAAAGTTGAAATCCTCGCAACTGTAAAACGCAATGCTCAATACTCTCTGATTCAATTCTTAAGTAAGCGAGCAAATGATGCAGCTGTGAGCGGTAAAGCATTGCTGGAAATTGAGGAGGCTTTAGATCTAGAGCGCACCCCTCTTCGTATCGAGTGTTTCGACATCTCCAATATCTCAGGAACTTCGGTTGTTGCATCGATGGTTGTTTTCGAGGATGGTTTGGCGAAGAAAAGCGAATATCGGCGATTTATAATCAATACCGATGAGGGTTTCGACGACACTCGGGCGATGCATCAAGTTATTACAAGGCGTCTGAAACGTTTACTTGATGATCGCTCTGTAGATGAAGCCGAGGTCGCTGAACTAGGTGGAAAATTAAGTAAGTTTTCTTATCCTCCACAACTTATTGTCGTTGACGGCGGTCAGCCACAGGTAAATGCTGCAGCACGAGCTTTATCCCAGCTTGGTATCACCGATATTGCTCTTTGTGGCTTAGCGAAAAGATTGGAAGAAGTTTGGATTCCGGGTTCGACTGATCCTTTGATTTTGCCGCGTTCAAGTGAGGGTCTCTATCTTTTGCAGCGTATTCGCGATGAAGCCCATAGATTTGCAATCACTTTTCATAGATCCAGGCGTTCCAAAGTTATGTTGGAATCAATCCTCGATGAAATTCCACAACTCGGTCAGGCGCGGAGAAAGGCTCTACTCGAACGTTTCGGTTCTGTGGCTGCGATTCGAAAAGCTACCACCGAAGATATCGCCGCAACTCCAGGTATCGGGCCAAAGATTGCAACGTTAATTAGTCAACAGTTGACTTTAATGAGCACTCAACAGATTAATACCCTCACAGGAGAGATTGTGGAGAGCTAAGAAATGAGTCAGGATTTCTTCGAAATTTCAAACGATGAGCAAATCAAATCTTTAACTCACAGTGCCCGTGAACTGCTTGGACAGTATGGTTTACACGATGTAGAGATTAAATGCATTAACTATGAATTTAACGCCACATTTTCTGTTGTGACCGCATCTGGAGAAAAATTTGCTTTGCGGATAAATACCAACTCGACCCGAACGCCTGAAAATATGTTAGCCGAGATTGAGTGGGTAAATTTCCTCACAAGAATCCCTGGGATATCTCTTCCTCGTCCTATTGCAAATGGGTCTGATAGCTTCATATCTACATTGATGCATCAGGATTCCGGCCGGGTACTACAAGCAATTCTTTATACGTGGCTTGAGGGCGAGGAGCTTGGCGATGAGGCTTCCCCTGAGCAGATGTTCACAGTTGGTGCAGCGATGGCTACTTTGCATCAATCTTCTAAAGCGTTCAAGCTGACTCCTCCTGCCGAACTTCCAACATTTGATGATTGGCTGTGGGGGACTCAGGATTTTCTTCTTTCGCAGCAATCCATCGTGCCAACTGAGCAGCTCTTATCTATTCGAGAAGCGGTAGAAATTATTCAAGCCGACACTTCTGCGCTCTACAAATCAACCTCAACTCAAATTATTCATGCAGATATGCATGGGTGGAATTTGATGTGGCATGAAGGGCGACTTTCAATCTTTGATTTCGACGATTGTGGTTTTGGAATCCCACAGCAGGATTTAGCTGTCGCGCTGTATTACCTAGATACCCCAGAGCAGAAGAGCGCATTTTTAAAGGGTTATCAATCCATCAGTGAATTACCCGCATATACAGAGCTTCAAATGGCATCACTGCTTTTGCAACGTCGCCTTGTTCTTCTTAACTATCTCTATGAGACCAAAAACCTAGAGCACAAAGCGATGCTGCCGGCCTATCTTGATAAAACGATGGAGCGTATTAGTGGGTTCTTGACAGATGTAAGAGGATAAAGACATGACTACCAAAGAAGTACTGGTGCTAACGGGCATGTCAGGGGCGGGGCGTTCAACCGTTGCCCACGCACTTGAAGATCTAGGTTGGTATGTTGTCGACAACCTTCCTCCTGCTTTGTTGCCCGCTCTTGTTAGCAAAGGAACTGGATCGGTCGGAAAAGAATATGCAGTTGTAGTCGATGTTCGCGGTGGTCATTTCTTCGACGAACTTACCGCAGCGTTAGCAGAACTAAAGAGAAATGAATTCGCATATCGATTGGTCTTTCTAGATGCAACCGATCAAGCCCTGGTTCAGCGTTTTGAATCGACTCGCAGACCACATCCGTTACAAGGCGGAGATCGCATCGTAGATGGAATTGCACGCGAGCGGGCAAAGCTTGAAGAGGTTCGTGCCGAGTGCGACATAGCAATAGACACGACAAATCTTAATGTTCATCAACTCGAAAAACGCATAGGCGAAATCTTCGGTGGCGGAAAAATTCAAGGCATTCGAATAAATGTACTTTCATTTGGCTATAAGTATGGAATTCCAGTTGATTCCGATTTAGTTTTAGATTGTAGATTTATTCCAAACCCGCACTGGATTCCCGAGCTCCGTCCCCTCACTGGATTAACTCAACAAGTGTCCGATAAAGTTTTGGGCAGCGAGGGAGTGGCAGATTTTGTTCAGGATTATGTTCACCTCATCTCATCAATGCTTCCTGGTTACATGCACGAGGGAAAGAAGTTTGTAACTATCTCTGTTGGCTGCACAGGTGGAAAACACCGAAGTGTGGCAATTGCCCAGGAAATAGCACGCCAATTAACTGTTGATGATGTATCTGCTTATGCAACCCACCGAGATGTCGGACGCGAGTAACTCTTGCAAAAAGTAGTCGCACTTGGCGGGGGCCACGGCTTAGCTGCGACATTATCGGCACTTCGACAGTTGACAAATGAGATCACTGCAATAGTTACCGTTGCCGACAACGGGGGATCCAGCGGACGTTTACGCGAAGAGTTTCCTATTCTTCCTCCTGGAGATTTACGTATGGCATTGGCAGCTTTGTGTGCAGATGATGAGTGGGGCCGAACGTGGGCCAACATTATGCAACATCGATTTGAAAGTGACGGCTCACTTAATGGCCATGCAATGGGTAATCTTCTTCTAGCATCTTTGTGGAATGAAAATGAAGATCCCGTAGTTGGCTTAGATCGAGTTGGCCAGCTTTTGAAAGTCATTGGCCGTGTACTTCCAATGGCTGCCGTACCTCTAGATATTGAAGGAACATTTAATACTTCAACTGGTCGCATAGTTGTGCGTGGGCAAAAAGAAGTCGCAACGGCTAAGGGGCGAATAGAATCTCTACGGGTTATTCCGGAAAATCCGCAAGCGTTACCGGAGGCGTTAACTGCTATTCGAACCGCCGATTGGATAACAATGGGTCCGGGGTCATGGTTTTCATCGGTCATGCCGCATTTAATGGTTCCGATGCAACAAGATGCTCTCATCCGTACCAAAGCGAAAAAGATTTTGATTCTTAATCTTGACGCTTCTAGTTCATCGACCGGAGATGAGTTCGCGGGTTCAACGCCGGAGGAACATCTTGAGTTTTTCCATAAATATGCCCCCGAGCTCACAATTGACTACTGTCTAGTTGATTCATCGGTTATAAGAAACTCAGCCGCTCTCGATGATGCCGCAGCAAAGTTAGGTGGCCGGGTAATTTCAGCCGATATCCGCAAAGCTCCTGGCAGCGTGCATCACGATGTCACAAAATTGACTCTGCATTTGGGCCACATCATGGGCCCAAAACTGGTTGGATAACCCCATGGCAATGACAGCATCGGTAAAAGACGAACTCAGTCGAATCTCAATTACAAAACCATGCTGTCGCAAGGCCGAAGTCTCGTCCTTACTTCGTTTCGCTGGGGGACTACATATTGCTGCTGGCAAAATTTTAATTGAGGTCGAACTAGATACTTCACAAAGCGCCAGACGACTTCGAAAAGATATCGCCGATATCTATGGACATGACTCAGATCTTGCAGTTCTCTCTTCAAGTGGATTGCGCAAAGGTTCGCGCTATGTCGTTCGCGTTATTGAAGCCGGTGATGCACTTGCCAGACAGACAGGCTTAGTTGATGCAAATGGTCGACCAGTTCGCGGCCTTCCTCCTCAAGTTGTCTCGGCAGCAATATGCGATTCAGAGGCAGCATGGCGTGGTGCATTTATCGCTCATGGTTCTTTGACTGAACCGGGACGATCTTCTTCTCTTGAAATAACATGCCCTGGACCTGAAGCAGCCCTTGCCCTTGTTGGCGCTGCGCGTCGAATGGGAATCGTGGCCAAGGCCCGCGAAGTTCGCGGGGTTGACCGAGTTGTAATCCGAGATGGAGATGCAATCGGAGTTTTACTCACTCGACTTGGCGCACATGAATCTGTACTTGCCTGGGAAGAGCGACGAATGCGCCGTGAAGTCCGCGCGACGGCAAATCGACTTGCAAACTTTGACGATGCCAATCTTCGGCGCTCTGCACGCGCAGCTGTTGCTGCCGCGGCCCGCGTTCAACGTGCCATGGAAATCCTTGGACCAACTATCCCCGATCATTTAAAAGAGGCTGGGGATCTGCGCATTAACCACGGTCAAGCATCCCTTGAGGAGCTTGGCTCATTGGCGACGCCACCAATGACCAAGGATGCGATCGCAGGACGTATTCGACGTCTATTGGCGATGGCCGATAAACGCGCATCAGAGCTTGGAATTCCAGATACCGAGAGCGGTCTTTCCCCGGATTTGTTGAATTAAACACCTTTATTACCGAAGAGTTCACGCAATAGCCACTGATAGCATTATGCCCAAGACCCCAACGTTGTGGCAGATTTAATGCTTATCTCAACAGTTGGGCTTTTTCATTTTAAGCCCCTTTAGTAGCAAGGACACATACTGTGATAAATGTCGGAATCAATGGTTTTGGACGCATCGGACGCAACTTCTTCCGCGCTTCACTTACAAACCCAGATATCAATATTGTCGGAATCAATGACCTCACACCAAATGAGACATTGGCACACCTACTTAAGTACGACTCTATATTGGGCCGCTTAGGCCTAGAAGTTACCTATACCGATGATTCAATTACAGTCGGTGGCAAGACAATCAAAGTTTTCTCAGAGCGCGATCCAGCAAATTTGCCGTGGGCATCGGTTAATGCCGACGTTGTAGTTGAATCAACTGGAATCTTTACTAAGGCCGCCGATGCTCAAAAGCACATCACCGCAGGAGCTAAGAAAGTAATTATTTCTGCACCAGCAACAGATGAAGACATCACCATCGTGATGGGCGTTAATCATGAAAAATATGATGGTTCAAAGCACAACATTATTTCAAATGCTTCATGCACAACTAACTGCTTGGCTCCAATGGCCAAGGTTCTCAACGATAACTGGGGAATTGTTAAGGGCTTGATGACAACAATTCACGCATATACAAATGACCAGGTAATCCTTGATTTCCCACATAAAGATCTTCGCCGTGCACGCGCAGCTGCAACAAACATGATTCCAACATCTACAGGTGCTGCAAAGGCAATCGCCCTGGTTCTTCCAGAGCTCAAGGGCAAGCTGGATGGCTACGCAATGCGCGTTCCAGTACCAACAGGATCGGCCACAGATTTAACTGTGGAGCTTGCTAAGGAAGCAACTGCTGCAGAAATCAATGCTGCGATGAAAGCGGCGGCATTGGGCGAACTCAAGGGCTACCTTTCATACACCGAAGATCCAATCGTCTCTTCGGATATCGTGACTGATCCATCATCATGTATCTTCGATTCAGGTTTGACCAAGGTAATTGGAAATCAAGTTAAGGTCGTTGGTTGGTATGACAACGAGTGGGGTTACTCAAACCGCCTAGTCGATCTCATCACCTACGTTGGTAAAACTCTTTAATGTCAGATCTTGCAACTCTTGATGTAGTTGGAAAGCGAGTATTTCTACGCTGTGATCTCAACGTCCCCTTGAAAGAGGGGGTTATTAAAGATGATGGCCGAATTAAAGCCTCGCTTCCAACTATTGAAATGCTTCTTAAAAAAGGCGCCTCGCTTGTAATTGCCGCTCACTTGGGTCGGCCAAAAGGTGAGGCAAAGCCTGAACTTTCATTAGCACCAGTTGCAAAACGCTTAGGTGAGTTATTAGGGCGAGAGATTATTTTTCTTGGAGAAGTTATTGGCGAAAAGGTCACTTCAGCCGCTGCTGCTTTGCAACCAGGCCAAATACTTCTGCTTGAAAATATCCGTTTTAGTTCGGCAGAGACAAGCAAGGAAGAGTCAGAGCGCAGCGTTTTTGCTGAGCAACTTTCAAAGTTAGCTGATGTCTACGTTGGTGATGGCTTTGGCGCGGTTCACCGCAAACATGCTTCAGTTTTTGATCTTCCCAAACTTTTACCTCATGCCGCAGGAATATTAGTTGCCGCAGAAGTTGAAGTATTAAAGAAACTTACAATTAATCCAGAGCGCCCTTATGGGGTTGTTTTAGGTGGAGCAAAAGTTTCAGACAAGTTAGGTGTTATTGAAAATCTACTTGGCAAAGTTGATGTCTTAGCTATTGGCGGAGGAATGGTATTCACATTCCTTAAAGCTCAAGGCAAAGAGATTGGCACTTCCCTCGTTGAAGAAGAGATGCTCGATGTAGTTAAGGGCTTAATTGCAAAAGCGACAGAAAAAGGTGTCAAGCTTGTTCTTCCTACAGATATCGTTGTTGCGCCATCGTTTTCAGCCGATGCACCACCAACTTTAGTCTCTTCAGATTCCATCCCTGCAGATCAAATGGGTCTTGATATTGGACCCGTTTCGGCAGCAGCATTTGCAGTTGAAATCGAAAAATGCAAAACAGTATTTTGGAACGGTCCAATGGGAGTATTTGAGTTTGCAAATTTTGCAGCTGGTACTAAAACGGTTGCAACTGCACTAACCAAAGTTTCGGGAATATCAGTTGTTGGTGGAGGAGACTCTGCTGCTGCGGTTCGCGCCTTAGGTTTTGCAGATTCTGATTTTGGGTATATATCAACTGGTGGGGGAGCCTCATTAGAGTATTTAGAGGGCAAGGAACTTCCTGGCCTTCAAGCACTAGGCTTATAGGGAGCAATAATGCGTAAACCATTAATGGCTGGAAACTGGAAGATGAATCTCAATCATCTTGAGGCGATTGCAGTAGCCCAGAAATTGGTTTATTCACTTGATGACAAAGATTATGACGCCGTTGATGTTGCAATCATCCCGCCATTTACAGACATTCGTTCGATCCAAACACTCATTGATGGAGATCGTCTGCGCTTAACATATGGCGCACAAGATCTTTCACCAGAGGCAAGTGGTGCATTTACCGGCGATATAGCCGGTTCAATGTTGCACAAGCTGGGTTGTACTTATGTTCTTATTGGCCACTCTGAGCGCCGTGCGATTCATAATGAATCAGATGCACTTATTAATCGAAAGATTAAAGCAGCCCTTGCAAATGAAATCATCCCGATTTTCTGTGTTGGTGAAGAGCTAGCAATCCGCGAATCTGGTGCACATGTGAGTCATGTGGTTCGCCAAGTTCGTGCAGGCCTAGAAGGTTTCACTAAGCCAGAGTTGAAAAAAATTGTCATCGCTTACGAACCAGTGTGGGCCATTGGTACAGGCAAAGTTGCTACACCTGAAGATGCGCAAGAAGTCTGCGCCGCTATTCGCGAAGAGATCGAAAATATCGGTTCTGCCGAAATCGCCTCTAATATGCGCATCCTCTACGGCGGTTCAGTGAAATCTTCTAATGTTGCCGAAATCATGAAAAAGGATGATGTCGATGGCGCCCTTATTGGGGGAGCCAGCCTTGATCCTGAGGAATTGGCCAAGATTGTTAAGTTCCACGCGCAATCCGAGTAAGGTCTAACGGGCTTTTACAGGTATCCTTACCCTCTACGAAACAAGGAGTTCGACAACGTGAAATTAGCTCTTTCAATCCTGCTTGTCATTACCAGCGTTCTCATGATCCTTCTCGTCCTTCTTCATAAGGGCAAGGGCAGCGGACTTTCTGACCTATTCGGTGGCGGAATCTCAACTAACTACGGCGGATCATCGGTCGTAGAACGTAACCTTGATCGAATTACAATCGTCGTGGGTGGACTCTGGTTCGCACTCGTTGTTGCCTTAAGTCTTGTACTTAAGTAAAAACTCTCATCACTTTTCAATTTTCATAAGTTAAAGGAGCAATTCATGGCAAGTGCAATTCGCGGAAGCCGAGTCGGCGCCGGCCCAATGGGTGAGGCAGAACGCGGTGATTCGATTGCGCGCGCGTATGTTTCATATTTTTGCGCCAATGGACATGAGGTTCGTCCTTCATTTGCAGTAGAAGAGACCGTGTTAATTCCAGCTGAATGGGATTGCCCTAAATGCGGATATCCAGCAGGTCGCGATCGTAATAATCCACCTAGCCCTGTTAAGAATGAGCCATACAAAACTCACCTTGCCTACGTCAAAGAACGTCGCACCGATGCTGAGGGTGAAAAGATTCTAGAAGAAGCACTTCGCAAACTTCGTGGTGATGACGAGGACTAAAGAGATTTCACGGCATTAAGAAGTTGAGTAATACCCGCACTGCGATTTGTTAAGTTGAATCGAAGTAGCGGGTATTTTCTTGATGCCAACGCTTTTCCATCCCCCAAGGCTTGGGCAGCCACTAAGGTTTTGAATCCAAAGACCTGGCCTGGAATTTCAATATCGATCGAAGCATCACCAGTGATCTGAAGGAAAGCACCATTTTGTTGCCCACCTTTGTGAAACTGGCCAGTGGAGTGCAAAAAGCGAGGACCCCAACCAAAAGTAACTGGGCGACCAATCTTGGCACTTAGTTCAGATCTGATCTGCGCAATTGCAACGTCATCTTTGCGATCCAAGTATGCCATTACCGCTACATATCCATCGGCTGGAATTGTTTCGATGAAGAGTTTAAATGCATCGTTTATATTATTTCCAGCGCCAAATATTTCTACTTCTCCCTCTTTATGCGGTGCAGTAAAAGTTGGAAGTATTCCATTCCACTCCTTCAATAGCGCTGAAGTTGCTTCTTTGGCTTCAGTTACATTTGGTTGATTGAAGGGATCAATTGCAAGCGCTGCGCCAATGAGTGCGGTTACCCATTCCCAAATAATGAACTGCGATGCAAGATCTGTTTCGACAACTAAATCTGCAGTACCTGCATAAGCAATTGAGAAAACACCGGGAGTGCTCTCGCTCTTCTCGATAACAATCGGCAGGCGACCAACTTGATTCTTGCCTGTTGATTCAGCAACCAACTGCTCAGCCCAATCACTTAACCCGGGCATCGAAGAACCCGTATCAGTAAATGAGACATACTGCCCCGCACAATATGAAAGTAAGTAAGCAACATCTACAACAATGCTTGGATCTGCGATAAATGCCGATTTTGTATCACTGGCGTTATCAAGAAGAACTGAAACATCAACTCCGATGAGAGCGGCAGGAACCAAACCAAAGGCGCTCAGAACGCTAAATCGGCCTCCAACATTTGGGTCAGCATTAATAACGCTGAAGCCATTAGCGCGGCAATCTTTATCTAAAGGTGAACCGGGATCAGTAACGATAACAATGTGATCTTGTGGTTTAAGTGATGCTTTGGTGAATACCTCTTCAAAGAGTGCGCGTTGAGAAGCTGTTTCTATCGTGGAACCGGATTTAGAACTAACTACAACCACTGCCTTTGCTAAATCGCAGTTAAGTGCATGTGCAACATAGTTCGGATCTGTTGAGTCCAGGACGAAGAGTTTCTTCTTAAAACTTTGCGCAATAACTTCTGGGCCAAGGGAAGAGCCGCCCATTCCACACAATATGACGCTTTCCTTATCGCGGTGCTTTGCATATAAAGCATCTAATGCGGGAAGTAGATCGCGAGAGCTTTCAGGTAGGTCGATCCAGTTCAAGCGCACTTGAGCCTCAGATTGTGCATCTTTGCCCCAGATAGTTGAATCTTTCGTGATTAATCGGGCGTGCACATCCAAAAGAGCTAAATAACGTGAATCATTTCGATCAACTTTGCCTAATGAATTTCCAGTAATTGTGATCATGACGTCTGGGCTGCCTTTACATTCTCTAGTAGTTCATTCCATGCCTGAGCAAACTTTTTAACACCATCGGCCTCTAGATCTGATGTAACTGCATCTAGTGAGATGTTGAGAACCGACAACGCTTTAAAAACTTCAACCGCGGCCGGGTATTGGGAAGTGATGGTGTTTCCACGAATCTTGCCATGGTCGATGACTGCGTCAAGTGTTGCCTGAGGCATTGTGTTTACTGTTTCCGGAGCGATTAGTTCGACAACATAACGAGTGTCATCGTATGCAGGATCTTTCACTCCAGTTGATGCCCAGAGCGGGCGTTGTTTAACTGCACCTCTCTCAATCTGGGCCTGCCATCGAGGTGATGAAAACTTTTCTTCAAAGAGCTGATATGCCAACTGAGCGTTAGCAATTGCTGCTTTTCCGAGAAGGGCAGTAGCAGCCTCCGATCCATCCTTTTTAAGCAACGCGTCAACGGCTGAGTCGATGCGACTTACAAAGAAAGATGCCACCGAGTGAACATGACCAGGGTTAGTTGCAGCTTCCACACCAGACATATAAGCATCGATAACGGCGCCGTATCTCTTGACCGAGAAGATCAAAGTGACATTAACACTAATTCCAGCTGCAATTAGTGCGGTGACGGCAGGTAATCCTTCAAGAGTTGCTGGAACCTTAATCATTAAATTTGGACGTTCGACTATTGCCCAAAGCTCTTTACCTTGTGCAATAGTCGATGCGGTGTCATGCGCAAGACGGGGATCAACTTCAATGCTGACGCGACCGTCGACTCCTTTAGTGGCTGAGTAGATATCTTTAAATAGATCACAGGCCGCACGAACATCATCGGTTGTTAGTTTTCGAACAACTGCATCGACTTCTAAATCTTTCATCGCAGCGATATCGGCGGCGTATTCTTTGGCTCCTGCAATGGCCGCACCGAAAATAGATGGATTAGTAGTAACTCCCACTACGCCAGAATGAGCGATTCGAGCTGGTAACGAATGTGAATCGGTGCCTGTGATTTTGGCACGAGATAAATCATCGAGCCAGATTGATGTTCCACCGAGAGCTACATCTGCGATACTCATTTACAAAGCCGCCTTGATCTTGGTAGTTATCGCATCGACCGAGAATCCAAACTCACTAAAGAGTTTTTTAGCATCTGCCGACGCTCCGTAGTGTTCGAGAGAGATCGCGATACCCGCATCTCCGATTAATTCACGCCAACCTTGAGCAATTCCTACCTCAATGCTGACCTTTAATTTAATCGATGGAGGCAAGACTAAATCTCTATAACTTTGATCTTGCTCTGCAAACCACTCAAGACAGGGCGCACTTACTACACGTACGGAGATACCCTCGGCAGCTAATTTCTTTTGAACTTCGATAGCAAGTGCAACTTCAGAGCCTGTAGCTATCACAATAGCTTTTGGTTCCGCAGAGTCTTTAAGAATGTAGGCACCTTTAGCAGTTCCCGTGGCGGGAGCACATTCTGTTCGATCAAAGACTGGCAAGTTTTGGCGCGATAATAAAATACCTGCGGCACGGCCGCGAAGCAAAATCTGTTTCCAACTCTCAGCCACTTCATTGGCATCTCCAGGTCGAATGACATCTAGACCGGGAATCGCGCGAAGTGCGGCAAAGTGCTCAATTGGTTGATGTGTTGGGCCATCTTCACCAACACCGATGGAGTCATGGGTCCAAACAAATGTTGAAGCAACATTCATCAGTGCTGCCAATCTAACTGCACCGCGCATGTAATCACTAAATACGGCAAAGGTTCCACCAAATGAACGACTCAAGCCATGAATTGCGATTCCATTAAGGATTGAACCCATTGCATGTTCGCGGATCCCGAAGTGAATGATGCGCCCGTAAGGATTGGCATCCTTAATCTCACTTGTTGCTGGCAAGAAAGAACCACCACCATCAATGCTGGTGTTGTTTGACCCAGCTAAGTCTGCTGAACCTCCCCAAAACTCCGGCAGTTTTTTTGCAATTGCATTAATTACTTGACCAGATGCAGCACGTGTTGCGACATCTTTGCCTGGTGCAAAAATGGGAATCTCTGAATCCCAACCAGCAGGAAGTTCTTTACTACGAAGACGAGAGAGCAGCGATGCTTTTTCCGGATTACTTTGCTGCCAATTTATGAATTTCTGATCCCAATCCGCGCGTAACTGTGCACCGCGCATTTTAACTTGTCGTGCGTGTGCCAAAACATCTGCAGGCATTGCAAATTTCTCTTCTGGATTTAATCCCAAAGCGATTTTAGTTGCTGCAATTTCATCCTCGCCCAAAGCTGAACCATGTGAACCAGCAGTTCCTTGAGCATGGGGTGCAGGCCAAGCGATTACTGATTTCATTCGAATCAAAGTTGGTTTTGATATTTCTCTCTTTGCCGCAACCATAGCGGCATCTAATGCAGGTAAATCAACGTTTCCATTTGCCGATCCTGCAACATCTATAACGTGCCAGCCGTAAGCACGGTAACGCGCAGATACATCTTCAGTAAATGCATTATGAGTATCGCCCTCAATCGAAATTCGATTGTCATCATAAATAACATTGAGTGCGCCCAGCTCTTGAGTACCCGCAAGAGAGGAAGCTTCAGCGCTTACGCCTTCCTGCAAATCCCCATCTGAACAAATGACCCAGATACTATGATCAAAAAGTGACGTTCCAGCGGGTGCATCAGCATCTAGCAATCCGCGCTCATATCGCGCCGCCATTGCCATTCCAACTGCCGTTGCTACGCCTTGACCTAATGGGCCAGTTGTCATTTCAACACCAACGGTGTGACCAAATTCTGGGTGTCCCGGTGTTAAAGATCCCCATGTGCGAAACTCCTGAAGATCTTTGAGCTCAAGTCCGTAGCCGCTCAGGAATAACTGGATGTAAAGAGTGAGGGATGAATGGCCACAAGACAAGATAAAGCGATCCCTGCCAAGCCATTGTGCATCAGATGGATCATGAACTAAATGACGTTGAAATAAGTTGTACGCAACAGGAGCTAACGACATCGCAGTGCCTGGGTGACCGTTACCAACTTTTTGTACAGCATCGGCTGCTAATGCTCGGGCATGCGCAACTGCGCGATCATCTAAATCCGACCAACCAGAGATTGAACTCATCGAGTGATTTCCATTTCTTTAAATTGAACTGAAAGCCAGATTTGCCACGCTGCAATCCAAACCAATGTTGAACCTAATAGGTGAGCCGCCACCAAGAGTTGCGGGACGCCTTGTAGATATTGAATGTATCCGATCAACCCTTGAGAAAGAGAGATGAATAGAAATACTAAAAGATATCTCTTTGTGATTTGTGAAATATCTTTGCGAAGATAGTAAGCAATAGTGAAGAGAATGAGTACAACTACGGCTAGACCATGCAATAGCGCTGCCTCTTGAATTCTGATGTGCAAACGTGGGGCCTGGAAATCTCCAGCGTGTGGTCCTGCACCAGTTACTACTGTTCCTAAAATAACAACAAAGGCCGCCCACATGACATGTGTTTTTGAATAGCTATTTATCTGTCCTCTCATGCCTGTTTTAATTGCGGCAGCTTTGCGCCGTGAATATAGCGATGTTGCTGCAGCGATAAGAATTGTTGAGAGCAAGAAGTGGCTCGCAACAGAAATGGGATTCAAATGCGTAAGGACTGTAATGCCTCCTAATACGCCTTGACCAAAGATCCCCAAAAATTGACCCACTGCAAGAAAGCGAAGATCTTTACGCCCGGCTTTAAATACTGCAATTAAAGTTGCAATCGCTATTGCAACCATGACAAAAGTCAGCAAGCGATTTGTAAACTCAATCCAAGAGTGCACGGTTCCCTCAGCCTGGTTTTTAATCGGCACATATGATCCGGGCGTGCACTCAGGCCATGTAGGACAACCCAGTCCAGAACCTGTCAGTCGAACCGCTCCGCCCGTGACTACGATCGCCGCCTGCGAGATAAGTAAGGCTAAGGAAAGAGGGGATAGGGCACGAGCTGCGCGTGTGGATGCCATGCCCCAACCCTATGGCTCAGGCCGACCTAGGCGGGCCGAGTGGCCGAAGGTGTCGAATTACGACACAATACTGTTGTGAAAATGAGCAGCCAGTCCAATGCGCTTCCGGGAGATGATTTACGCACCCGTGATCTAGTCGCGCGCTCAATTCTTGAAAATGGTCCATCAACTGCAGCGGTTTTGGGTGAGCGTTTAGGACTCACCGCTGCAGGAATCCGCCGCCACTTGGATCTTCTTGTAAGTGATGGAGTCCTAGAGGCGCGCGATCCGCATTCAGCACTCATCCGAGGTCGGGGTCGGCCTTCAAAAGTTTTTGTAATGAGCGATAAAGGCCGTGAACAGTTCGAACACTCTTATGACGACCTAGCCGTTGCTGCACTTAAATTTATGTCCGCGCACTCAGGAGATCATTTAGTTGCAGGCTTTGCACAATCGCGGGCTGAAGATATAGAACGCAAAGCCGCTATCTCCATATCTAAGAAAAATAATAAGTCCGAGGCAATCGCAGATTTCTTAACTGAACAAGGTTACGCAGCGAGCATTCATCAGAAACCAATGGGCGAAGAACTATGCCAACACCATTGCCCTATTGCACATGTTGCCTCTGAATTTCCACAGCTCTGCGAAGCCGAGACAGAGGCTCTCTCACGCCTTCTTGGAACCCATGTTCAGCGTTTAGCAACAATCGCGCATGGCGACGGAGTCTGCACAACTTTTATTCCAAAAACAACAGCCACAACAAAGCGAAAGGTACGTGCATGACTATCGCACATCCAGAACTCGAAGGCATCGGCAACTATGAATATGGTTGGTCAGATAAGAGTGACGTAGGCACGAATGCTAAACGTGGCCTTAATGAAGATGTCGTACGTGATATCTCTTCAAAAAAATCAGAACCACAGTGGATGTTAGATCTACGCCTAAAAGGTTTAGCACTCTTTGAAAAGAAACCTATGCCAAACTGGGGTTCAGATTTATCTGGAATCTTTTTTGACACTATCAAATATTTTGTGCGATCAACTGAAAAGCAAGCTGCAACATGGGAAGATTTGCCTGATGAGATTAAGAATACTTACGATCGTTTAGGTATCCCTGAAGCAGAAAAACAGCGACTTGTCTCTGGTGTTGCAGCGCAGTACGAATCCGAAGTTGTCTATCACTCAATCCGTGAAGACCTCGAAAAACAAGGCGTAATCTTCCTAGATACCGATAGCGCACTCAAACAGCATCCTGAGCTCTTTAAAGAGTATTTCGGAACTGTTATTCCAGTTGGCGATAATAAATTCGCAGCGCTTAATACCTCAGTCTGGTCAGGTGGTTCATTTATCTATGTTCCTAAAGGTGTTCACGTTGATATTCCACTTCAGGCTTATTTCCGTATCAACACTGAAAATATGGGTCAGTTCGAACGCACATTAATTATTGCCGATGAGGATTCATATATTCACTATGTTGAAGGTTGTACTGCGCCAATCTATAAATCTGATTCACTTCACTCAGCAGTTGTAGAAATCATTGTGAAAAAAGGCGCACGAGTGCGCTACACCACGATTCAAAACTGGTCTAATAACGTTTACAACTTAGTTACTAAGCGCGCCACTTGTGCAGAAGGCGCAACCATGGAATGGGTCGATGGAAATATCGGTTCAAAGGTAACCATGAAGTATCCCGCCATCTTTTTGATGGGACCACATGCAAAGGGAGAAACACTTTCACTTGCATTCGCCGGCGAAGGCCAACACCAAGATTCAGGAGCAAAGATGGTGCACGCCGCTCCGTACACATCTTCATCGGTTATTTCGAAATCTGTCGCCCGCAATGGCGGTCGAACTTCATACCGTGGATTAGTCCAAGTTCAAGAAGGCGCACACCATTCAAAGAGCACCGTTAAATGTGACGCTCTCCTTGTTGACACAATTTCGCGTTCAGATACATATCCCTATGTAGATATTCGTGAAGATGATGTCTCAATGGGTCATGAAGCTACAGTTTCAAAGATTTCAGATGATCAGCTTTTCTATTTGATGTCTAGAGGACTTACTGAAGATGAAGCGATGGCGATGATTGTTCGTGGATTTATCGAGCCAATCGCACGAGAGCTTCCGATGGAATATGCCCTCGAACTCAACCGCCTAATTGAACTTCAAATGGAAGGTGCTGTTGGTTAATGTCAGTTTTAACTACTAATTACTTAACGCCGACTGGGCGCGAAGAAGCTTGGCGATTCACTCCGCTGAAACGACTTCGTGGTTTGCACGACGGAACGTGCGTTGTATCAGATCGCAACTCTCTTGTCGCCAAAGCCGCTCTGCCTTCCGGCGTCACTTTCACTCGTGAAGAACTTGAGCCTCTTGGCACTAGCGAAGATGTGATTATTGAGCGAGTGCGCGGTGGCGCTGTCGACGTTGCCCATCTATCAATTGCCAACAACGTAGAAGTTGTGGATCCAATTTTTCTAACGCGCACGGCAGGCTCTCTTGACTCAGCAGAGCTTTCTCGTGTTCGCATCTCGTTAGGTATTCACGCAAAAGCTACGGTTATTGTTGAAAATGTCGGCGATACGATTTTGGCTGAAGATTGTGAGATTGCATTAGCGCCGGGTTCGTCTTTAACTTTTGTTTCACTGCAAGAGTTTGATTCGAAAAGTGTTTACACCGCCCGCCATCATGCGGTGGTAGACAAGGATGCAACTTTCAAGTCAGTAACAGTTACCGTCGGGGGAGACGTTGTCCGAATCCTGCCAACAGTTGAGTTCACGGCTCCTGGAGCATCTGCCGAATTACTTGGCGTTTACTTTGCAACGACAGGGCAGTTCTTCGAGCACCGCATGCACGTAGATCATGCAGTTCCTCATGCCAAATCTCGAGTCAATTACAAAGGCGCGCTAGCTGGAAGAGATGCGCACACAGTGTGGATTGGCGATGTATTAATTCGTGCAGTTGCCGAAGGAACTGATACTTACGAGCTCAATCGAAATCTTCTTTTAACTGATGGCGCACGCGCAGATTCCGTACCCAATCTTGAAATCGAAACAGGTGAAATCGTTGGTGCAGGGCATGCAAGCACTACTGGTCGCTTTGATGACGAACAACTGTTCTATCTAATGTCACGAGGAATCTCCATTGAAGATGCGCGACGCCTAGTTGTTCGAGGTTTCTTTAACGAGATCATCTCTGAAATCCATAATGAAGAAGTTCAAGAGCGACTCATGAATCGTATTGATGGCGAACTCGAAAGGGCAGGTGCTTAATTGTCTGACCTAACACTGGACCAGCTGACTCCGGGTAAGCCAATGCGCATTGAAAAAGATGGCAAAAGCATCTGCGTAACAAAGATTGGTGATGAGGTATTTGCCATCGACGATACGTGTTCGCACTCGGATGCCTCTTTGTCCGAAGGTGACATTACAGATTTCAAAATTGAATGCTGGCTCCATGGCGCTGAGTTTGATTTACGTACGGGCCAGGCTTTGACTTTGCCAGCAGTACAAGCACTTGAAACGTATGCAGTAAAGATTGACGGAAATTCCGTCACGGTTGAGATTTAGTACACGAGAAGAGAAGAGAGATTATGAGCACGCTAGAAATCCGCGGACTAAAAGTTTCAGTTGATACCGAGAATGGATCAGTAGAAATTCTTAAAGGAGTTGACCTCACAATCAACTCTGGCGAAACACATGCCATCATGGGCCCAAATGGTTCTGGTAAATCAACTCTGGCCTACTCAATTGCTGGTCACCCTAAGTACACAATTACTGGTGGATCAGTAACACTAGATGGTGCAGATGTGTTAGCTATGAGCGTTGATGAGCGCGCGAAGGCCGGTCTTTTTCTAGCCATGCAGTATCCGGTAGAAGTACCTGGAGTATCAGTATCAAATTTTTTGCGTACAGCAGCAACGGCCCTTCGCGGTGAAGCACCAAAACTTCGCACGTGGGTAGGCGAAGTCAAAGCCGCCATGGAGGCTCTTAATATGGATGCTTCATTTGCAACACGTAACGTAAATGAGGGTTTTTCAGGGGGCGAGAAAAAGCGCCACGAAATCATGCAGCTGGAACTACTCAAGCCAAAGATGGCGATTCTAGATGAAACTGATTCAGGGTTAGATGTTGATGCTTTGCGAATTGTTTCAGAAGGCGTTAATCGTGCAAAGGCTAATAATGATTTGGGAGTTCTTCTTATTACTCACTACACACGTATCCTCAAATATATTAAGCCTGACTTCGTTCACGTCTTTGCTAATGGTCATATCGTTGAAGAAGGTGGTCCAGATCTAGCCGACAAGCTCGAGGCAAATGGATATGCAGATTACGTGAGCAAGTAATATCCCATGAGTTTTTCTGTTGCGCAGGTACGTAAAGATTTTCCAATCTTTGAGCGTACTGTTCGTGACGGCAAAAGATTGGTGTATTTAGACAGCGGAGCAACGGCGCAGAAACCTTGGGCCGTTATCAACGCAGAAAGTGATTTCTATAGCAAGCACAACGCGGCAGTTCACCGTGGGGCACATCAATTAGCCGAGGAAGCTACTGATGCCTACGAAGGCGCCCGAGCAATCGTTGCCGAATTTATCGGTGCAAGTGAAAGTGAAATCATCTTCACAAAGAGTGCTACTGAGTCACTCAATCTTGTTGCTTACGCCATGGGAAATGCTGAAATTGGAAATCATTTTGCCTTGACGAGCTCCGATTCAATTGTTGTGACTGAGATGGAGCATCACGCAAATCTAATTCCATGGCAACAGTTGGCAAAGCGCACTGGGGCTCAACTTTCCTGGTTTAAAGTCACCGAAGATTCTCGGTTAGATTTATCCAATATTGATCAGATCATCACCAGTAATACTAAAGTTGTTGCAGTAACACATCAATCAAATGTTCTCGGAACTATCAATCCCTTGGAAGCGATAGTAAAGAGAGCACATGAAGTTGGTGCCGTAGTCGTTCTTGATGCATGTCAATCAGTTCCCCATATGAACGTTGATGTTGTTGCTCTTGGCGTTGATTTCCTAGCTTTTTCTGGGCACAAAGCCGTTGGGCCAACTGGGGTCGGTGTGCTTTGGGGTAGGGCTGAATTATTAGATCAACTTCCACCGTTCTTAACTGGCGGTTCAATGGTTTCTAGTGTGACAATGACCGATGCAACATGGGCACCAGTTCCGCAAAAGTTTGAAGCAGGAGTACCAAATATGGCCCAGGCAGTTGGCTTAGGGGCGGCCTTTAACTATCTTTCTGCAATCGGTATGGATGCAATCCACGAACATGAAATTTCATTAACTGATTACGCACTCAAAAAAATGCTTGCGATACCAGGAATCAAGATTATCGGCCCCCAAAACAATGTATCCAGAGGCGCAACTATTGCCTTCACCATCGAAGATATTCATCCTCACGATGTAGGTCAGTTTGTAGATAGCCAGGGCGTTGCAGTCAGAACTGGCCATCACTGCGCTTGGCCATTAGCTAAGTGCATGAATGTCCCTGCAACTACGCGCGCATCGTTCTATCTTTACAATGATGAAAACGATGTGGACGCCTTAGTTGAAGCAGTTGCTGGAGCACAGAAATACTTTGGGAGATTTTAATGGAACTTGATTCGTTGTATCAGGAAGTTATTTTGGATCATTACAAACATCCTCAACACAAAGGTTTGAGTTCTAACTTCACCGCTCAGGTCCACCATGTGAACACAAGTTGTGGTGATGAAATTACCCTCAATCTCACCATCGAAAGTAATGTAATCACTTCGCTCACTTGGGATGGTCAGGGTTGTTCAATTTCGCAAGCAAGCGTTTCAATGCTCAGTGATCTATTAATAGATAAGAACCTAGAAGAAGCTGATGCAATCGTAAATTCGTTTTCTGATTTAATGGCAAGCAAAGGCACATCTAGCGGGGATCCCGAAATTCTTGAAGATGCTGTTGCATTTGCCGGTGTATCAAAGTTTCCAAGTCGAGTAAAATGTGCTCTGCTTGGATGGATGGCCTTTAAAGATGCAGCAATTCAGTCACAGGGAGAGAGAAAATGACCACTAGCGTTGATGATGTAACCGAGGCGATGAAAGATGTCGTCGACCCTGAACTAGGTATCAACGTCGTTGATCTAGGTCTTATTTACGACGTCATGGTGGATGAAGCAAATATCGCAATCCTAAACATGACACTGACTTCGGCGGCCTGCCCACTACAAGATGTAATTGAAGATCAAACTCGTTCAGCGTTAGCTGGCATGACCAGTGATGTAAAAATAAACTGGGTATGGATGCCACCTTGGGGTCCCGATAAAATATCTGACGACGGCCGCGAACAGTTGAGGGCCCTCGGATTCACTGTCTGAGCATTTACTCAATAAGGTAGTCGTATGTCACAACATGCAGCCTGGATGACTCATCGCTCAATGACGGCAGATCCATCTGTAAAGGCTCAGAAATTGAAGCCCGGTACCGTTAAGCGAATTTTTGCTTTTGCAAAGCCTTATTCCTTCAGCATTTGGATTTTTTTATTTACAGTCGTTATTGACGCCGCACTTATAGTTGCAACTCCATTATTGCTTCGTCAGCTCATTGATAAGGGTGTTATACCTAAAGATGGTGCGCTTGTCACCCGTCTAGCAATCTTTGTTGGGCTGTTAGCTATCGCCGATGCTGCAATGAGTTTGTTGGGACGCTATTACTCATCACGAATTGGTGAAGGGTTAATTTACGACCTGCGTTCACTAGTTTTTGCCCATGTACAAAAGCAATCAATTGCATTCTTCACACGTACTCAAACCGGCGCACTCATTTCTCGAATCAATTCCGACGTCATGGGAGCACAACAGGCATTTACCGCAACCCTTTCCGGTCTTGTTAGCAATGTTGTAAGTCTTGTTTTAGTAGGTGCGACGATGTTAATTCTCTCGTGGCAGATAACAATTTTCTCGTTGCTCTTGCTTCCAGCTTTTTTGATCCCAACAAAATGGGTTGGCCGCAAACTTCAGGCACTGACGCGTGACTCTTTTAATACCAACGCAGAGATGTCTAGCACCATGACTGAGCGATTCAACGTATCCGGAGCGATGCTCGTTGCTCTCTACGGCCAACCAGCACGAGAGCGCGAATACTTCAGGTCAAGGGCACGCAAAGTTGCTGATATTGGAATTAAAATGGCAATGCTTAATCGGCTTTTCTTCATTGCACTTACTAGCGTGGCCGCAATTGCTACAGCCTTTGCTTATGGAATCGGTGGACATTTAGCTATTAGCGGGGGAGTCACGGTTGGAACGCTGCTTGCTATCACAGCGTTATTAGCGCGACTGTATGGTCCATTAACTGCGCTTTCAAATGTTCGAATTGATGTTATGACTTCATTGGTTTCATTTGAACGAGTTTTTGAAGTTCTAGACCTAGAGCCGATGGTGAAAAATCACCCTGATTCCATTGAGCTAAAGTCATCTCATCCCACAATTGAATTTAAAAATGTAAGTTTTTCTTATCCTCGTGCCGAGGAAATTTCTCTCGCATCCCTTGAATCAGCGGCAAAACCCGAAACGATTCAAAGCGGTGAAATTCTGCATGAGCTTTCATTCACAGCAAAAGCCGGAACGCTTACCGCATTGGTGGGTCCTTCAGGTGCGGGTAAGACAACTATTAGTGCGCTTCTGCCACGCTTGTATGACGTTACCTCAGGTTCGATAGAGATTGATGGCCACGATATTCGGGATTTAACTCTTGAATCTTTACGTGGCGCGATAGGCGTAGTCATGCAAGATGCTCATTTATTTCACGAGACTATCGGTGAAAATCTACGTTATGCAAAAATCGATGCCACTGAGGATGAGATGCGTGCGGCATGTGAATCAGCGCAGATATGGAAACTCATTGAGTCTTTACCTAATGGATTAGACACGATGGTAGGAGAGCGTGGACATAGATTGTCTGGCGGAGAAAAACAACGTTTGGCTATCGCTCGCTTACTTCTAAAATCACCATCAGTTGTGATTCTTGATGAAGCAACAGCGCATCTAGATTCAGAGAATGAAGCATTGGTACAAGCAGCGCTGCAAAGTGCATTGCAGGGCAGAACAAGCATTGTCATAGCTCATCGCCTTAGTACAGTCAGAGATGCCGATCAGATTCTTGTTCTTGAAAAAGGCGAGATTGTTGAACGAGGCACCCATGATGAACTTGTTGCACGTTCAGGTTTATATGCAGATCTATATAACCGTCAGGATTTAACGGGTGCGGCGAATTAAGATTCGTCCATAAACAACAAGCCCTGCAAAAAAGAGCCATTGCAACGCATATGCCATGTGTGGGCCATCGCTCCACTCTGGTAATTGCGCAGTTACGGTTGGAGTAAGGGAACTCTCTGAACCGCGTAATAGATCGATGTAGTAATTCTCCGTCTGCAATTGGGATTGAGCATTCAACTTAGAGATTAATCCTTTTCCATTAGTTGGAAGAGCAAAGAATGAACCGCGGGGAAGAGACGTGTCTAAACGCAGACGACCAGTAATCGATACGGTGCTTACCGGTGGCGAAGTAATTGTTGGAGCTGTTGTGGCAGTGGCTCCGGCTTTAACCCAGCCACGATCAACCCAGAATTTTTCATTTTTTGATGTTGTAAAAAGAGTCAGAACTTCGAATCCATAAACACCATCGTTGTAACGATTACGAAGCAGTATTTGTTCGGTTGGATTAAATTCGCCCTTGCTTGTCACGGTTTGCCATTCAAATGCAAGTGGGGTGTTCTTCACCGAATCTAGCGTGACAGCCGGAAGTGAAATGTGATTTTGAATCATGCTATTGCGCGCATGTCTATCCACGCCTCGGTGATACTGCCATTGCGCTGCAACTAGGCAAAGAAGAATTAACGCTAGTGCTACGAGAGTTTTGAAAAACGCATATGGTTCCCGAACTTTGCTCATAATTATTCGAGTGAAAAAGGTTTCTCTTCGATAATTTGACTGCTATTTGACATGGTTTCTCTACCAGCATTTGCAATTACCACAGCAAAATAAGGTAATCCCGCTGCTCCAGCCAAGGCGATCCACCTAAAAGGGCTTGGCAACAAAACAGTCAAAATGAAACAGGCTGTACGAATCATCATAGAAATGAAATATCGCTTTTGGCGTCCTGCTTGATCGCGCGTTAAGGCTAAAGGAGCATTGGTGATGTCATAAACTTTCTTTTCTTTAGCCATAGATAAAGAGTAGTGCTCGGCGCACTGAAGCGCTTCTTTTGAATACCTCGCGGTAACCAGTAAGTTTTGGCCATGAGTTCTCTGGCCCTAGTCACAGGTGGCAATCGTGGAATCGGTTTGGCAATCGCACATTCATTGGCAAAGGCAGGTCATGATGTTGTCGTGACTTATAGAAGCGGTCCAGCCCCGACTGGTTTTAAAACTGTAGTGATGGATGTAACTAATACTGAAAGCGTTGATAGAGCCTTCACAGTAATTGAAGAGCAGTGGGGGATTCCTGAAATTATCGTCGCAAACGCGGGCATCACAAAAGACGGCTTAGTGATGCGAATGAGCGATGAGGACTTTGAATCAGTTATCGATGCCAACCTCACCGGTGCATTTCGTGTCGCACGCCGTGCAACTAAAGGTTTACTAAAGTTAAAAAAAGGACGGTTGATTTTTGTAGGATCAGTTGTAGGGGCCCTTGGCTCTGCTGGACAGGTTAACTACTCTTCCTCAAAATCTGGCCTTGTCGGAATGGCTCGCTCCTTTGCCCGCGAAATTGGAAGCCGAGGAATTACTGCAAATGTAATTGCCCCAGGCTTTGTCGAAACTGATATGACATCAAATTTGGATGAAAAACGGCGTAATGAAATCGCAGGTTCTATTCCATTGGGACGTTTTTGCACAGCTGAAGAAATCGCAGATGTTGTAAGTTTTATAGCATCACCACAAGCAAGCTATATCTCTGGGGCACTTATTCCAGTTGATGGCGGATTAGGAATGGGTCACTGAGATGGGTCTACTTGATGGGAAAAAGATTCTGGTTACCGGAGTCTTAACCGATGGTTCAATTGCTTTTCATATCGCACGCCTTGCACAGGAACAGGGCGCCCAAGTGGTTCTCTCCTCTTTTGGTCGCGCTCTTTCATTAACAACTCGAATCGCTGCCCGTTTGCCACAACCTGCACCAATCATCGAACTCGATGTAACAAATGCAGCCGACCTTGAGGCCCTTGAATCACGAGTGCGCGCACATTTTCCAGATGGGCTAGATGGAGTAGTTCATTCAATTGGTTTTGCCCCAGAGGCAGCACTTGGAGGTAATTTTCTTAACACTGCGTGGGAAGATGTTTCTACCGCAATGCACGTCTCTGCATATTCCTTAAAAGCGCTAACGATGGCTGCACGTCCTTTATTTAATGGCGGCGGTTCAGTTGTCGGTCTCGATTTTGATGCATCGGTTGCTTGGCCAAAATATGACTGGATGGGTGTTGCCAAGGCCGCTCTTGAAGCAACTTCTCGCTATTTAGCGCGAGATCTGGGAGTTGAAAATATTCGCATTAACTTAGTTGCAGCAGGTCCGATTCGAACGATTGCGGCAAAATCGATTCCAGGATTTGAAGAGTTTGAACATGTATGGAATGAACGGGCAGCCCTTGCTTGGGATGTTAACGACCCGGTTCCTGCAGCCCAAGCCTGTGTAGCGCTTTTATCTGACTGGTTTCCAAAGACCACGGCCGAGATCATTCATGTCGACGGTGGCGTACATGCCATGGGTGCTTAAAGCCTCAATTTCACCTTTTCGCCCATAGCGGGTAATCTTCACCCCAGACCAGTGGCCTTACAACCACTGCAAGAGGAGTTACCGCTCCCACCTTCATCGCCACTAGTGCGAGCTGGTTTGTCGGATAAGAGATTCATTTCTCTTTCCTTGCGGTTTTCTTTTGCAGCGCTGTAAGTACAAAGCGTTAAACAAAACCGAAGGAGCACAAATCACAACTGACCCGCGCATCAATGATCGTATCCGCACACCCGAAATTCGTTTGATCGGCTATACCGGTGAACAAGTTGGAGTTGTAGATATCGATACCGCGCTCAAGATGGCAGATGAAGTAGGTCTCGACTTAGTCGAAATCGCACCAGATGCTAATCCACCCGTTTGCAAGATCATGGACTTCGGAAAATATAAGTACGAAGTTGCACAGAAGGCTCGGGAAGCCCGGCAAAACCAGACCCACATTGTGGTGAAGGAAGTGCGGTTAACACCAAAGATCGAAACTCATGACTACGAAACTAAACGCAGTCAGGTTGAGAAATTTCTCAAGGGTGGCGACAAGGTGAAGGTGACGATGAAGTTCCGCGGCCGCGAACAAACGCGACCTGAGATGGGCTACAAACTCTTGCAACGTCTTGCAGAAGATGTAAAAGAGTTTGCCTTTGTTGAGTTCGCCCCTAAACAAGAGGGACGAAATATGACAATGGTGTTAGGTCCAACAAAGAAGAAGACAGAAGCAGTAGCTGAAGCAAAAGCAGCGCGTAAGGCAAAGGCCGATGCCGCAGCAGAGACAACGGATGGAGCGTAAGAAATGCCAAAGATGAAAACACATAGTGGTGCGAAGAAGACTTTCCGCATCACAGGTACTGGAAAGGTTATGCACGAGCGTGCTGGAAAGCGCCACTTACTCGAGCACAAATCTTCACGAGTAACCCGCCGTCTCTCAACTGAGAAGTCAGCAAAGCCAACCGTAACTATGACAGCCAAGCGCATGCTTGGCTTGAAGTAAGGAACGTGAATTAAATGAGAGTAAAACGTGGAGTTCACGCCGCTAAAAAGCGTCGCACAACATTAGAACGCGCCAGCGGTTATCGCGGGCAACGTTCCCGTCTTTTCACAAAGGCGAAGGAACAAGTTACGCACTCAATGGTTTATGCCTTCAATGACCGTAAAGATAAGAAAGGCGACTTCCGTCGTCTATGGATTCAGCGCATTAACGCTGGATGCCGCGAACACGGCCTTACTTACAACCGTTTCATCCAAGGCCTAAAGGCTGCTGGAGTAGAAGTTGATCGTCGTGTTCTTTCAGAGCTAGCAACAAATGATCCTGCAACATTTAAGACACTTGTTGATGTTGCTCGCAAGAGCCTCGTATCAGCTTAATAGAATCCAATGATTGAGAGCCTTAACTCGCCACATATTGCGCGAGTTAAGGCTCTTATTGGTTCTCGAGGTACAAAAGAAAGAAGGAATGCGGGCCAGTTTGTTGCAGAAGGAATGCAATGTGCGCGCGAAGCTTTAGTATCAAAAAATGGACCTGTAATTGAAACTCTCTATTTAACTCCGTCGGGCCGAAGCAAAGTTGAATTACTAACTAACCTAGATTCCTTCAATGTCATTGATGTCTCTGAAGATGTTATGAAGGCCATGTCCGAGACAATTACGCCACAAGGTATTCTCGCGATCTGCTCGAAGCCGTCAACAAGTTTTGATTCCATAGCACTCAATGGCCACCGCAAATTCATCTACCTATCTGAAATCCAAGATCCCGGAAATGCAGGAACAATAATTCGCTCAGCCGATGCCTTTGGTATCGATGCAGTGTTTACATCTCCAGGAAGTGTTGATATCTATTCACCAAAGGTTGTTCGAAGTACTGCAGGTTCACTGTGGCACATCCCAGTATTTGAAGACGTTGAACTTTCAAAAGTTCTAAATCTAGAGGTGCAAGCCTTTACGTTAGGCGCCGAAGGGAAAAAATCTCTGTCCGAGCTAGAGATCATCAAAGACTGCGTGGCGATTTTCGGAAATGAAGCTAGGGGATTAGCAACTGGGCAACCCACTGATTCCATCGAGCAAGTCAAAATCTCGATGCCCGGTAATGCTGAAAGCCTTAATCTCTCCTCAGCAGCAACCATTGTCATGTATCACCTAGCAAATATCCCGACTTCCTAAACTCTCACACGATAGAGTTCGCGATATGCGCCGAGAAGAAGTCACACAGTGGGTTAGAGATGCTCAACTCGCTTTTAGCGCAGCTACAGATTTAGATTCTTTGAAAGTCGCCCGTCTAGCGCATTCGGGGGATAAGGCACCTATCTCTCTTGCTTCCCGAACTTTAGGTTCACTTTCTCCAGAGGAAAAGGCCAGCTTCGGCAAAATTATTGGAGAGGCAAAAGCCGCGATTGCCCAAGCACTTGCCCAGGCAACATCTGATTTAGAGGCGTTGCGAGATAAGAAAGTTTTGTTAGAAGAAGTTGTAGATATTACCTTGCCTGTAAACCGTAGACACCGTGGCGGTTTACATCCAATTTCGATTATCAAAAATGAAGTCTCAGATTTCTTCATCGAACAGGGTTACTCCGTTGAAGAGGGACCAGAACTTGAATCCGGATGGCTCAATTTCGATGCTCTCAACATTCCCGCCGATCATCCAGCTCGCACAATGCAGGACACATTTTTCATAGAGCCCGTTGAATCTGGAATGGTCTTGCGCACTCATACCTCACCGGTGCAAATTCGCTCAATGTTGACTCAAGAGCCACCGATTTACATCATCTGTCCAGGGCGAACTTTTCGTGCCGATGAACTCGATGCAACCCACAGTCCAGTTTTTCATCAAGTTGAGGGTTTAGTAATCGATAAAGGCATAACGATGGCGCACCTAAAAGGAACTTTAGATAATTTCGCGCGTCACATGTTTGGTCCTGATGTCACGACACGACTTCGCCCATCGTTTTTCCCGTTCACTGAACCAAGTGCTGAAGTAGATATCTTTTTCAATAATCGTTGGATCGAATGGGGTGGATGCGGAATGGTTAACCCTAAAGTTCTAGCAACGTGCGGCATAAATACCGACGTGTATAGCGGTTTCGCATTTGGAATGGGGTTAGAGCGAACCTTGATGGTTCGCCACGGCATCACCGACATGCACGACATCGTTGAAGGCGACCTACGCTTTACTCGTCAGTTTGGAGTGGGTCTGTAATGCGCGCACCACTGTCATGGCTCAAAGAGTTTGTTGAAATCCCTTCATCAATTACTGCTGATCAGATTTCAGATGGACTAATTCGTGTCGGCTTTGAAGTCGAAGATATTATTTATCAAGGCGCTGATTTAACGGGTCCCTTGAAATTTGCCAGAGTTATTTCAATTGAAGAGTTGACCGAACATAAAAAGCCAATTCGCTACGTTGGCCTAGATTGCGGAGAGAAAGAAATACGCTATGTCATCTGTGGTGCTACCAATTTTGCAGTTGGGGATTTAATTGTTGCGGCGCTTCCTGGTGCGGTTCTTCCAGGAGATTTTGCGATAAGTGCGCGCGAAACTTACGGTAAAACCTCTAATGGAATGATTTGTTCTGCACGCGAACTTGGCATTAGTGATGAACACGCAGGAATCATGGTATTTACAGATACAGATGCAAAAATCGGCGATGATGCCGTAGAAGGATTGCAGATCAACGATGTGATTTTCGATATAGCCGTAAATCCTGATCGTGGTTACGCATTGAGCATTCGCGGAATAGCTCGTGAAGTAGCCGGATCACTTGGATTGCAGTACAAAGATCCTGTAGAAGCACTGCGAACTCTAGAGTTTAAAGAAATAGGTAAGGGCGTAACCGCCAAAATTGCAGATCGTTCAACTGCATCAGTATTTTATTTGCGAACACTCTCAAACTTTGATCCAGTTGCTACTACACCTTTGTGGATGCGCCGTCGCATCGAAAAAATGGGCATGCGCTCTATTTCATTGGTAGTTGATGTAACAAATTATGTGATGCTCGAACTTGGACAACCGTTGCATGCCTTTGATAAATCAAAGATTAAGGGTGGCTTAACGGTAAAACGTGCTGGAAAAACGCAAGCCTTCACAACTCTAGATGGCCAGATTCGGCAATTAGATCCAGATGATTTGATGGTTTGTGATGACGACCAACCTTTAGCACTCGCAGGAACAATGGGTGGGGCATCTTCTGAGATTACTGACACGACCACCGATATTGCCTTAGAAGCCGTTCGATTTGATCCAACATGTATCGCTAAGAACTCTAGGCGCCACAAACTTTCATCCGAAGCATCGCGCCGACTTGAAAGAAGCGTTGATCCATCACTTGCGCAGTTTGCGTCAGCTCGATTTGTGCAGTTACTTACCGAAAACAGTTCGGCTCAACATGTAGCCACTGTCATCGATGGTGAGCCGATTTATGCACCCGTTGTCACAATCGATCCAAACTATGTTTCTAAAATTCTTGGCTTTGATATTCCAACGACGCAAATTGCTCAAATTTTACGTTTGATCGGTTGCGATGTAGATGAAACCACTTGGGCGATTGACCCACCTTCGTGGCGTTCAGATCTACTCACTGCAGCAGATTTCACTGAAGAAGTAGCCCGCATGATTGGTTACGACAAGATCCCATCAGTTTTGCCTCCTCGTCCCAAGCACGCCTCATTAACCCCTACGCAAAAACGTCGACGTGCTGTTGCAACAATGCTGGCCAGCCGAGGTTTAGCTGAAGTCCAAACTTTCCCTTTTACAAATCAAGAAACGATTGATGCCATGGGATTCGTGGGAGATCGTGCTGCAACGTACGCAATCGCCAATCCAATGTCGGAAGAGTTTCCTTTGATGCGGGTCCATTTAGTACCTGGTTTAATCGAAGTAGCTCAACGCAACATAAGTCGCGGAGCCAAAGATTTTGCAATCTTTGAAATGGGTTCGATATTTCGCAGTTCTCAGAAACTTATTCCCGCAATCTCACCCGATATTTCTTCACGTCCAAGTCGAAAAATTATTGACGAGATTTTCACTTCTGTTCCCTCCCAGGCGTATCACGTTGCAGGGTTGCTGGTTGGAAAGATTGAGAATGAGAATTGGCAAGGTAAAGCTCGTTCATACACGTGGCAAGATGCAATCGAATATGCCCAAGATATTCTTAAACTCTGCAATCTTGAATGGAGCATCAAGCGCTCAGATTTTGCACCATGGCACCCTGGTCGATGCGCCGAATTAATCGTAGATGGTAAGGCAGTTGCGCATGCCGGCGAACTTCACCCTCGAATCGTTGCCAAGTATGCGTTGCCTGAAAGAAGTGTCGCCTTCGCCGTAGGCCTGAGTGCCCTTCCTGACTCAGTATTGGTTCGACCAACCACTGTTGGAACAATGCCCGCAGCTTTGCAAGATGTGGCTTTAATTGTTGACGCAGATGTCTCGGCTAGCGATGTTGAGGCGGCGCTGCGTGAGGGTGCTGGTGAACTTCTTGAGTCAATCACACTCTTTGATCGATACGACAAGTTAGGTGAAGGGAAGATCTCGCTAGCTTTTTCTTTAGTATTCCGAGCCGCCGACCGCACGCTCACCGGCGATGAAGTTTCAGCTATGCGCGAGTCTGCCACGTCCATTGCTCTACAAAAGTGTGGAGCAATCGTTCGTACCGCATAATTATGCATATGTTTGCATAATTATCCGTTTTACATTAGCCTAGTTTCATGAAAACAGCGGTCATCGGCGCCAGCGGCTATGCCGGCGGAGAACTCCTTCGCTTGCTAGCAGTCCACCCATATTTTGAAGTAACAGCCATTAGTGCGTACTCCAATGCCGGTGAGCTCATAACCTCAGTACACCCGCACTTAACTAAGCATAACGGCGACAAGTTTGTCTCTGTTAACGAAATTGATTTTTCAGATATTGAACTTGTCTTCATTGCTCTTCCACCTGGGGAATCCGCAGCTATTATCGAAAAAATTCCGGCTTCAACCAAGGTTGTCGATCTTGGTGCTGATTACAGGTTAGAAAACTCTGCAAAGTGGGAGAAATATTACGGTGGAACATATGCAGGTGCTTGGGTTTATGGATTACCAGAGCTTGCAATTGGTCAGCGTGAGGCGATTGCAAAAGAGACCAGAGTGGCAAATCCTGGATGTTACGCAACAGCGATTTCACTTGGATGCGCACCTGCAGTTGATTTCATTGATGTAAGTGACATTGTTGTAGTAGCGGCTTCCGGAACTACTGGTGCTGGGCGCAGTGCAAAGATCAATCTGATTGCAAGTGAGGTCATGGGTTCGCTCACTTCATACAAATTCGGGGGAGTACATCAGCACACCCCCGAAATTGAACAAGCAATCTCTGGTGTTGCGGGTAAGTCCGCAGTTATTTCTTTCACGCCGATTCTTGCACCAATGCCGCGCGGAATTCTGGCAACAATAACTGCCAAGTTAACGAAAAGTATGACCACCGAGCAAGCTTACGAAGTATTTACAATGGCATACGAAGATGAATATTTTGTGGATGTTCTTCCAATTGGGCAGATGCCAAAGACCGGGTCAGTAACGGGATCAAATAAAGTACAGATTCAAGTTGCTGTTGATGAACATACAAACCGGATAGTGATTAGCGTTGCAATAGATAATTTAGGTAAGGGTGCAGCAAGCCAAGCAATTCAAAATGCAAATATCATTTCTGGATTTCATGAAGGCTCCGGTTTATCTACTGATGGGTTGGGCATATGAAACTACCTTTGGGTTTTATCGGTGGCGCCTGTGCTGCCGGACTCAAAAGCTCTAGCGCTCTTGATTTAACCCTAATTTTAAATGCTGGACCTTCATTTTTCGGTACAGCAGTATTTACTTCCAATAAAGTTGTTGCAGCTCCAGTGATTTGGAGTAAACAAGTCGTGAAGGAAGAAATCATCCGTGCAGTAGTTTTGAACTCTGGTGGCGCAAATGCTTGTACAGGTCCACAAGGTTTTGCCGATACCCATAAAACTGCAGAAGTTGTAGGCCAACTGCTGGATATTTCACCTGGAGAAGTTGTGGTTTGTTCAACAGGGTTAATCGGTGAGTTGCTTCCAATGCAAAAAATCATCACCGGTCTTGAAGGGATTGCACCGGGACTCAGTATCGATTCATTAGAAGATTGTGCACGAGCAATTATGACAACGGATACTGTCCCAAAAATTGCGCGCGCATTACTAGGTTCCGTGCAAGTAGTTGGAATCGCAAAGGGTGCTGGAATGTTGGCACCGGCCCTTGCAACAATGCTTTCAGTTGTAATGACTGATGCCGTAGTCAGTGAAAATGCTGCCAATATATTTGCCACAGTGGCTGATCGCACCTATAACCGCATTGATTCAGATGGATGTACATCAACAAATGACACGGTCGTTTTCATGGCATCAGGTGCTACAGGTATCAAGATTTCTGATTCCGAGCTGGAAGCTTTATTGATGCAAGTCTGCGGCTCACTTTCTCAACAGTTGATTGCAGATGCTGAGGGTTCAACTAAATCTGTTGCTATTACCGTGGTAAACGCAGTTTCAGAAGAAGATGCCGTACAAGTAGCTAGGGCATGTGCACGTAACAATCTTCTCAAAGCTGCAATATTCGGTAGTGATCCTAATTGGGGCAGAGTTCTTGCAGCCGTAGGTACCGCAGATGCGCACATGGAACCACTATCAATCGATGTTTCACTCAATGGGGTACAGGTCTGTACTAACAGCGCACCAGATGCTGACAAATCAACAGTTGATTTCTCTGAACGACTAGTTGAAATACTTATTGACTTAAAGGTTGGTAGTGAGTCTGCAACAGTAATGACTAATGACTTATCGCACGATTATGTCCATGAGAATTCGGCCTACTCAACATGATTGTCGTGAAATTCGGTGGCCATGCCATGAAAGATGAAAATGGTGCATTCTCCAAGGCGATTCAATCAGCGCAAAACGCTGGCGAATCAGTAGTTGTGGTCCACGGCGGAGGTCCACAGATTGATGCGGCACTCAAGGCAAAAGGTATTGAGAGTTCATTTGTTGGAGGCTTTCGCTTCACAACAGCCCAGATTTTTGATGTAGTGGAACAAGTATTATCGCAAGAAGTTGGCCCAGAAGTAGTTAAAGCGCTCATTAGCAGTGGAATTAAAGCTCAAGCAATTTCGGCCCGTGATCTTCCAACCTTAGTTTCAAAGAGAAAGACATCATTAGTGGATGGATCTAGCGCTGATTTAGGTCAGGTAGGTGATGTTGTGTCAGTAGATACTTCACAGATAAAGACCCTTCTTGATTCAGGAATTATTCCTGTTATTGCTCCACTGAGCGCTGACCAAGATTCGAATAATGGTTTAAATGTAAATGCCGATCTAGCTGCTGCTGCAATCGCCGGAGCGATGGATGCTTCTGCGCTAATAATCATGACTGATGTTGCTGGTATTTATCGAAATTGGCCCGATAAAGATTCACTCATTGAATCTATTCGCGCAGAAGAACTCGCATCATTGAAATCCTCATTTGCTCAGGGCATGGCGCCAAAAGTACAAGCGGCTTTAGATGCAATCGCTGCTGGAGCAAAAGCAGTTCGCATTATCGATGGCACGGACCCGGATAGTTTTGCCCAAGCGTTACTAGGTAATAGCGGAACGTTGGTGTTTGCATGAAAAACTCTGATTACATCAAATCCTGGAACCAAACAACTCAGAATAACTACGGTACTCCTACTTTAGCTTTGGTAAATGGTAAAGGATTGGTTGTAACCGATGCCGATGGCAAGACGTATTTAGATTTTCTGGGCGGCATCGCCGCAAATGTTCTAGGGCATGCACATCCATCAATCGTAAAAGCTGTAAGCAGTCAGATTGCTCAGTTAGGTCACGTCAGTAATTTTTATGCCCATCCCAATGCATTAGCTCTTGCAAGCAAATTAATATCAATGACCGGTGATAAAACCGCACGTGTCTTCTTCTGTCAATCAGGGGCTGAAGCAAATGAAGCGGCGCTAAAACTCTCTCGTCGTAGCGGACGTAACCGTGTAATCGCTGCCCAGGGTGCTTTTCACGGCCGAACAATGGGTGCACTCTCGCTTACCGGCCAACCCGCAAAGCGCGAACCATTTCTTCCTTTGATCAAAGGCATAAAGCACGTTCCATTTGGTGACATAGATTCGATGCGCCGTGCAATCAATAAGAAAACCGCGATGGTAATTCTTGAACCAATCATGGGTGAAGCTGGAGTCATCATTCCACCGATTGATTATTTAGCAAACGTGCGACAACTCTGCGACAAGTATGGTGCACTACTAGTAATTGATGCTGTGCAAACAGGAATGGGTCGAACAGGTGATTGGTTTGGTTATGAATACTCTGGAATTAAACCTGATGTAATAACACTTGCCAAAGGTCTCGGTGGGGGATTACCTCTGGGTGCCATGATTGCACTAGGTAAGGCGGCTAACTTATTTCAAGCAGGTGATCACGGATCTACTTTTGGCGGTAACCCTGTAACCACAGCTGCCGGATTGGCGGCGATCTCTGTGATTGAAAAAGAGAAGTTGATGGAGAAGGCCGTCGCTCATCATGAATATCTATTGACCGAAATTGCGATCATCCCAGGAGTTAAAGAAGTCCGTGGTGCAGGTTTGTTAATTGGAATTGAATTAGAAACTGCAAAGGCATCACAAACCGCTCAGGCGATGATGGAGGCAGGTGTGCTTGTAAATGCAGCAAATGCATCAACTATTCGAATTGCACCGGCACTTACAGTCACCGAAACACAAATTAGAAAGTTCATTTCTATATTCAGAAAGGTGCTAAGTGATGACAAGTAACGCGACCAATCTTTCAGCACGTCGTGCAAAGGCAATTGCACTTATTCAATCTGGAGTCATTCATTCGCAATCTGATTTGGTAGTTGCCCTCAAAAAAAATGGATATCGCGTTACACAAGCAACTGCTAGCCGCGATTTAGAGGAAATCGGTGCCGTGCGAGCCCGCGGAAAAGATGGAGAATCCATTTATCAAATAAGTGATTCATCAGATGATGCTTTGTCTCGCATAAATCCTGTTCCTTCAAAATTAATTCTTTCAGTAGATCACAGTGCGAATCTGGCCGTGATTCATACTCCACCGGGAGCGGCTCAATTTGTCGCCAGCTCACTCGATCACGCCAATCTCACAGGTGTCATCGGCACAATTGCTGGAGACGACACGATTATCCTTGTGTCCAAGAAAGCCACTGGTGGGGCGCAATTAGCGAAAGAATTACTGGCTTACGCAGCCACAAAGAATGGGAGAAAGTAGATGGCACTCTGGGGTGGTCGCTTTTCTGGTGGGCCAGCCGATGCTGTCTTTGCCCTTTCTCGCAGCGTGCATTTCGACTGGCGTTTAGCTCCATACGATATTCGTTCCTCTTTGGCCCATCTCTCTGTGCTCGAATCAAGCGCACTTATCAATAAAGATGATGCCGCTTCCATTCGCACGGCGTTGAAGCAACTCTCTGCCGAGGTGCTCGATGGTTCCTTCATCGCTGCAGCACACGATGAGGATGTACACAGCGCACTTGAAAGGGGATTAACCCAAAAACTTGGTCCCGTTGGTGGAGCGCTTCGTGCGGGCCGTTCTAGAAATGACCAAGTAACCACAGATCTTCGTCTCTTTGCTATTGATCACATGCTCGAAATCGCACTGCTTATAACTCAATTGAATTCTGCAATTTTGGCCAAAGCCAGTGAATACATCGAAGACAGTGCACCGGGATTTACGCATATCCAACATGCTCAACCAGTTTCATTTGGACATGAAATCGCTAAGCACGCACATGCTTTTTCGCGCGATCTCGATCGCATTAACGATTGGTTTAAACGTGCCTCAGTGAGTTCGCTCGGAGCAGGCGCACTTGCAGGCTCGTCACTTCCATTGGATCCATCTTTCACGGCTAAAAATCTAGGCTTCGATTCAGTTTTCGCTAACAGTATCGATGCAGTAAGTGATCGAGACTATGTAGCTGAAGCTTTGTTTATCTTTGCAACGATTGGAGTTCATTTATCGCGTATTGGCGAAGAATGGACTTTGTGGGCATCGACCGAGTTTGCTTGGGCAAAAGTTGCCGATGAATATTCAACTGGCTCCTCGATCATGCCGCAGAAGAAGAATCCCGATATGGCCGAACTCGCAAGAGGAAAATCTGGTCGCCTCATTGGAAATCTTGTTGCAGTAATGACGATGCTTAAGGGATTACCTTTTGCTTACAATCGAGATTTGCAAGAAGACAAAGAGCCTTTGTTCGATAGTTTCGATACTTTGTTGTTAGTTTTGCCAGCAGTTACCGGAATGATTGCCACTACAGATTTCGACCGCGAGAAGATGGCACTTGCGGCTCCAACTGGTTTTTCACTTGCAACTGAGATTGCGGATTACTTAGTCCGAAAGAATATTCCGTTTGCTTCCGCGCATGAAGCCGCAGGAAAATGTGTTGCCCTCTGCGAAAGTTCAGGACGCCAATTGCATCAGTTAACAGATGACGAATTCGCCGAGGTACATCCATCCCTAGATGGGGGAGTGCGTGAAGTATTAACGGTCTCTGGAGCATTAAGTTCGCGGATTACATTAGGTGGAACAGCACCAGTATTGGTGACCGAACAAATCAAGGTTGCTCAATTAAATAACGATTCGCATGCTAAGAAAATAGCCGACAAGCAACAGGCATTTTCAGAGATGATGGGCGCATGAACCTTTTAGAAGATCTACGTTGGCGTGGTTTATTAGCTCAATCAACCGATGAAGCCGCACTTCTCGAATCACTCAAGAAACCAATAACTCTATACGTTGGCTTCGATCCAACAGCTCCATCACTACACGTAGGTAATCTTGTTGTACTGCTTGTCCTTCGCCGTTTTCAATTGGCAGGGCATACTCCTATCGCTCTTGTTGGTGGCGCTACTGGGTTAGTGGGGGATCCAAGTGGAAAGAATGAAGAGCGCACCCTCAATAGCAGCGAAATTGTTGAAGGTTGGGTTAATCGCATTCGCACTCAAGTCTCTGCTTTTCTAGATTTTGATGCAGCACCGAATAAAGCAATAGTTGTGAACAACTTAGATTGGACTTCACCATTAAGTGCAATCGAATTTCTTCGTGATATCGGTAAACATTTCAGTGTTAATCAAATGCTCTCTAAGGATTCTGTTTCTGCGCGTCTTGAAGCAGGAGGAATTTCTTACACAGAATTTTCATATCAAGTGCTGCAGTCTTATGACTTTCTAGAACTATTCCGTCGCAATAACTGCACACTTCAACTTGGCGGCTCTGATCAGTGGGGCAACATCGTTGCTGGTCTTGATCTCATACGACGAGTTGAACAGGGAAGTGGTCACGCACTTACAGTTCCGTTACTAACAAAAGCAGACGGCACGAAATTTGGAAAGACCGCTGGCGGTTCAGTTTGGCTTGATCCAGAGATGACATCTCCATATGCATTTTTCCAGTATTGGTTAAATACCGATGATAAAGATGTTATTAATTTCTTAAAAGTATTTTCATTTAAATCTCACGAAGAAATATCTGAGTTAGAAAATGCACATAATGCAAATCCCGGTTTGCGTGAAGCACATCGCGCACTTGCTCGTGAATTAACTGCATTGGTACATGGTCAAGACACTACGGTGCGAGTAGAAGCTGCTGCACGTGCACTTTTTGGTCAAGGAGATCTCAACGAACTTGATGAAGCAACACTTGCAGGTGCACTTGCCGAACTTCCACGAACATCTGTTGCAAAAGATCAACCAATACCAACATGGGTAGACCTCTTAGCAGCAACTGGCGTTGTAGATTCCAAATCAGCCGCGCGTCGCATAGTAAAAGAAGGTGGCGCATATCTCAATAATGAAAAGATCTCAGGTGAAGACTTCACACCTCAAATATCTGACTTTTTATGCGGCAAATACGCGGTTTTGCGAAAAGGCAAGCGCGATCTAGCAGCAGTCGAGTTAATCTAGGGAGTTTGAGAGACCTCGAAAAACCTTAGCCCGCTAGCGTTTTTCAACGTTTATCGAAATTACTATAAGTTGAGAGTAACCCGATTTGACCCTTATGCAGGCGCGGGTTATAGTTTCCCTCTTGCTGTGAAACGGACGATTTAGGCCGAACAGCATCGATTCCCAGATCTAAAGCTTCACTAAGGCCCGGTTTGACCGTGCCCGCATGTATGCACTAGGTTTGGCGGTCTGCCCTGAAAAACAGGAGAAATTCTGTGAAGCAGTGCGCATCCGTACCTTGAGAACTCAACAGCGTGCTAATAAGTCAATGCCAA